>JBDSLP010000154.1:0-44934 GCA_039916325.1 Nakamurella sp.
GGAAACGACGATAGGTATCTCCCTCCGCGCCCCGGACGACACGAGTCACCGCGGACACCGCGGCGATACCGGCGCCGATCACCATGGCGGCCACTCCCGCCGCGTCGATCGTCTTGCCGGCCAGTTCGACGACCTCGAGGAAAGTCACCGTCTGTGATTACCACACGCTTCCAGCGGTCTGGGCGTCGCGATTGGACCCGACGGGCCCGGGAAGGAGTCCGGCATCAACCGGGCGCGATCTGACGATTCTGACGTGAGGTATCGATGACAACGGGGTACCTTCACTGGCGCAGCCCGGTACTCCTCGCACTCAGGAAGGCCCGCGACAGATGGACCTGAAGCGCACGTTCCTCGCCTGGCCGGTGGTCCGTCAGCTGACCGGCTCGGACGGGTTCGGCCGCGGCGCCGCCGTGCAGTCGGAGCACACCCGCAACATCCAGCCTCGGACCGTGACTGCGGACCGGGTGGTCAAGAGCATCTGCCCCTACTGTGCCGTCGGTTGTGGGCAGAACGTGTTCGTGTCCGATGAGAAGGTCGTCCACATCGAGGGGGATCCGGATTCGCCGATCTCCCGCGGCCGACTGTGCCCGAAGGGATCGGCCAGCGAGCAACTCGTGAACGCGCCCGGACGCCAGAAGCAGGTTCTCTACCGCCGTCCCTACGGAACCGAGTGGGAACCGCTGGATCTGGACGTGGCCATGGAGATGGTGGCGAGCCGGGTGGCCGACACCAGGGAACGGACCTGGCAGGACAACGACGACGACGGCAATCCGGTTCGCCGGACCCTGGGCATCGCGGGGCTGGGCGGGGCGACGCTGGACAACGAAGAAAACTACCTCATCAAGAAGATCTTCACCGCGATGGGTGCTATCCAGATCGAGAACCAGGCGCGTATTTGACACAGTGCCACCGTTCCCAGTCTGGGAGCTTCCTTCGGCCGTGGCGGCGCCACCGGTTTCCAGCAGGACCTCGCGAACGCGGACTGCATCGTCATCCAGGGCTCGAACATGGCCGAGTGCCATCCGGTCGGGTTCCAGTGGGTGATGGAGGCCAAGGCCAAAGGCGCCACCATCATCCACGTCGACCCCCGGTTCACCCGGACCTCGGCCGTCGCGGATCAGCACGTCCCGATCCGCGCCGGCAGCGACATCGCCTTTCTGGGCGGCATTGTCAATTACATTCTGGCCAACGACGCCTACTTCCACGAATATGTCGTCGCGTACACGAACGCGGCAACCATCCTGCGGGACGACTTCGTCGACGTCGACGACCTGGACGGCGTGTTCTCCGGTTACGACCCGGAAACGGGAACCTACGACACCGCGACCTGGCAGTACGAGGGCGCCTCTTCGACCTCCGCGGCCGCCGGCGAGGAGGAGGACATCCAGAACTCGGCGGACGGTGGCGGGTCGCCGAACGACGAGCACTCACAGACCGAGCGTGGGGCCGGGCACGAGTTGGGCGGCCACGGCCCGAACATCGGCCACAGCCGCATCCGCCGGGACGACACCCTGCAGGACCCGTTGACGGTGTTCCAGGTGCTCAAGCGCCACTACGCCCGGTACACGCCGCACATGGTGCAGGAGGTCTGCGGGGTCTCACCGGCCGATTTCGCCAGGGTCTGCGAGTCCGTCGTGGCCAACAGCGGCCGCGAGAAGACCACTGCCTGGGTCTATTCCGTGGGCTGGACCCACCATTCGGTCGGCGTTCAGTACATCCGAGGGGCCGCGATCATCCAGTTGCTGCTGGGCAACATGGGGCGTCCCGGTGGCGGCATCCTGGCCCTGCGCGGGCACGCCAGCATCCAGGGCTCGACCGACATCCCGACGCTGTTCAACCTGCTGCCCGGCTACCTGCCGATGCCCAAGGTCGGCGAACACGAGAACCTCCAGCACTACCTGTCGACCATCTCCAGTCCGCACCAGAAGGGCTTCTGGACCGCGGCGGACACGTACACGGTGAGCCTGCTCAAGTCGTACTGGGGCGAGGCCGCCACCGCGGACAACGACTTCTGCTTCGACTACCTCCCGCGGCTGACCGGCGACCACGGCACCTATCAGACCGTGATGGACATGCTCGCCGACAAGGTCGAGGGCTACATGCTGCTCGGCCAGAATCCGGCGGTCGGGTCAGCGCACGGAAAGATGCAGCGGCTGGCCATGTCTCACCTGAAATACCTGGTGGTCAGGGACCTCAACATGATCGAGTCGGCGACCTTCTGGAAGGACTCCCCGGAGATCGAGACCGGCGAACTGGTCACGGAGGAGATCGGCACCGAGGTGTTCTTCTT
The DNA here is from genome assembly GCA_039916325.1 of Nakamurella sp. Lineage (GTDB taxonomy): Bacteria > Actinomycetota > Actinomycetes > Mycobacteriales > Nakamurellaceae > Nakamurella. The sequence goes on from JBDSLP010000154.1 coordinate 2,291, forward strand.
CCCGGCCGCCTCGCACGTCGAGAAGTCCGGTTCGTTCACCCAGACGCAGCGCCTGCTGCAGTGGCACCACAAGGCGGTCGAGCCGCCCGGGCAGTGCCGCAGCGATCTGCACTTCTTCTTCCATCTGGGCCGGATGCTGCGCGAGAAGGTCGCCGATTCCACCCTCCTGCGGGATCGCCCGTTGCAGGACCTGGTCTGGGACTACCCGCTGGATGAGGCGGGTGAGCCGTCGGCTGAAGCGGTGCTGAAGGAGATCAACGGGTCACACCTGACCGGTGAGCATGCGGGTGAGATGCTCACGAGTTACACCGAGATGAAGGCCGATGGGTCGACCTCCGGCGGGTGCTGGATCTACACCGGCGTCTACGCCGAGAGCGTCAACCAGTCGGCGAGACGCAAGCCAGGACAACAACAGTCGTGGGTCGCTCCGGAGTGGGGTTGGGCCTGGCCGGCGAACCGCCGGGTGCTGTACAACCGTGCGTCCGCGGATCCCGACGGCCGGCCGTGGAGCGAGGGCAAGGCACTGGTCTGGTGGGACCCCGAGAAGAAGGCCTGGACCGGACACGACGTGCCGGACTTCCCGCTCGACACCGCTCCGGATTATCGGCCGGAGCCGGGCACCGGCGGCCCGAAAGGCCTGGCCGGTGACGACCCGTTCGTCATGCAGGGCGACGGCAAGGCCTGGCTGTTCGCGCCCACCGGACTGCTCGACGGGCCATTGCCCAGCCACTACGAGCCGCAGGAATCCCCGGTCAGTAATGCGTTCTACCGGCAGCAGGCCAACCCGACGCGACAGGTGTTCCGTCGCAAGGACAATCTGCAGAACCCGTCCGGCGATGAGGCCGGCGCGCAGGTCTTCCCCTACGTGTTCACGACCTACCGGTTGACCGAACACCACACCGCGGGCGGCATGAGTCGCTTCCTGCCGTACCTGTCCGAGCTGCAGCCGGAGTTCTTCTGCGAGGTGTCGCCGGCGCTGGCGAGGGAACGCGCGCTCGAACACATGGGCTGGGCCACGATCGTCACCGCCCGGACGGCGATCGAGGCGCGGGTCATGGTCACCGACCGGGTGGTCCCGCTACAGGTGGGCGGCCACACGGTTCACCAGGTCGGCCTGCCGTATCACTGGGGGGTCGGCGGCGACGCTATCGTCAGCGGCGACTCCGCCAATGACCTGTTCGGGGTGACCCTGGACGCCAACGTGCACATCCAGGAGAGCAAGGTGGCTTCGTGCGACATCCAGCCGGGTCGCCGTCCCACCGGGCCCGCCCTGCTGGACTTCGTGAAGGGCTACCAGACCCGCGCCGGGATCACCATCTACACCGGGAATGATCAGCGCACTCCGCTGGGCGAACAGGACGGACGTTCATGACCACCTCACTACCCGATCCTGCGGTGCGTTCGGGCTGGGTCGACCCGCCGGCCCGCAAGGGCTTCTTCACCGACACGTCGATCTGCATCGGCTGCAAAGCGTGCGAGGTGGCCTGCAAGGAATGGAACGGGATCCCCGAGGACGGGCTCGATCTGCTCGGCTCGTCGTACGACAACACCGGGGCGCTCGGTGCCAGCACCTGGCGTCATGTCGCGTTCGTCGAGCAGTCAGCGCCGCCCCGCCCGCCGGTCGCCGACCTCGGTATGCCGTCCTTCTCGCTGCCCGGGGCCGACGTCGCCTCTGATGAGCGCACGGACTTCCGATGGCTCATGTCGTCGGACGTGTGCAAGCACTGCACCAGTGCGGCGTGTCTGGACGTCTGTCCGACCGGGTCGCTGTTCCGCACCGAGTTCGGCACGGTAGTGATCCAGGAGGACATCTGCAACGGCTGCGGTTATTGCGTTCCCGCGTGTCCGTTCGGCGTGATCGACCGGCGAATCGGTGACGAGAAGGTCGTCAAGAACGTCGGTATCGCGCAGAAGTGCACCCTGTGCTACGACCGGATCGGCGAAGGTCAGACCCCCGCCTGCGCCCAGGCGTGTCCCACCCAGTCCATCCAGTTCGGTGACGTCGACGAACTGCGGGAACGCGCCGCAGCCAGGTTGGCGTCGTTGCATCAGGACGGGGTTCCCGAGGCGCGACTGTACGGCGTGGATCCCGACGACGGTATCGGCGGCGCCGGCGCGATGTTCCTGCTGCTGGACGAGCCGGAGGTGTACGGGTTGCCGCCGGATCCGGTGGTGACCACACGCGATCTGGCGGACATGTATCGGCACGCTGCGGTCGCGGCCCTGACGTTGCTGGTGGGCGCGGCCGGGGCGTTCTGGGGGCGGCGCCGGTGAGCACATCACCAGAGGATCTCACCGCTGCCCCGGCCGGTGTCGGAGCCCGTCGTCCCGGCGTCGGGAGCGGAGGGCGCCGTGGTGGAGGTCGGGGCGGCGAGCCGAAGATGGTGCCGGACGCCACTTTCACCTCCTACTACGGACGACCGGTGGTCAAGGCCGCGCCGTGGGGGTGGGACATTCCGGCGTATCTGTTCCTCGGGGGCGTGGCGGCGGGATCATCGCTGCTTGCCGCCGGCGCCGATCTCACCGGACGTTCGACCCTGCGACGCACCGGACGCATCGGGGCGCTGACAGGCATCAGCCTCAGCTTCGCCGCCCTCGTCCACGACCTGGGTCGTCCCGCGCGTTTCGTCAACATGCTGCGGGTGGCCAAATACACCTCGCCGATGTCAGTGGGTACCTGGATCCTGACCGGGTACGGCCCGCTGGCCGGGCTGGCCGGAGCCGTCGAGATCGCCCATCTGTTGCCGAAGCTGCCCGTCCCGGTCCAGCAACTCGCTGCGTGGGGAGGTCGGCCCGCCGGGTTGGGCGCTGCCCTGCTGGCCCCGGCCATCGCCTCGTACACCGCGGTGCTGCTCTCCGACACCGCCACCCCGAGCTGGCACGAAGGCTATCGGGAACTCCCGTTCGTCTTCGCCGGCTCGGCCGCAGCGGCGGCGGGCGGTCTGGGTCTACTCGGCGCCACCCTGCGCGACGCCGGCCCGGCGCGCCGGCTGGCCGTGGGGGGTGCCGTGCTGGATCTGGTGGCCGGACACCTGCGGGAGCCGAGGATGGGGTTGGCCGCCGAGCCTCTGCATCAGGGCTCCGCCGGCACGCTGATGCGGGCCAGCAAGCTCCTGACCGGCGTCGGTGCGGTGGTGGCGGTAGCCGGTCATCGCAGCCGGGCGCTGTCGGCGGTCGCCGGTGTCGCCCTTTTGGCCGGCTCGGTCTGTACCCGGTTCGGCATCTTCCACGCCGGTCAGGCGTCCGCGGAAGATCCGAAGTACACAATCGTGCCCCAGCGCGAACGGATGGCCGCCGACGGCAGGTGAATCGGCTCAGCGCACCACGACGGCCGGGCCGTCGGGGCCGGTGAACTCGCCGATCACCGGCGCACCCGGTACCTCGCCGGCGATCAGCAGGCCGCCGCTGGTCTGCGCGTCGGCCAGCAGCAGGAGGTCGTCCTCGCCTACCGACGACGACAGGTAGGGCCGGACCCAGTCCAGATTTCGCCGGGTTCCGCCGCTCACGAACCCGTCCCGCAGCGCCTCCCGGGCCCCGTCGAGGTAGGGCACGGCGGACGCATCGATGATCGCGGTGACCCTGGACGCTCTCGCCATCTTGTACAGGTGACCGAGCAGTCCGAAGCCGGTGACGTCGGTGGCGGCCGTGACCCCGGCGGCCACCGCGTCCCGGGAGGCCCGGTCGTTCAGTGCGACCATCGACGCGATCGCCTGCGGAAAGGTCTCGCCGGTCGACTTGTGCCGATTGTTCAGCATTCCGACCCCCAGCGGTTTGGTCAGGCTGATCGGTGTACCGGCGACCGCGGCGTCGTTACGCAGCAGACGGTCCGGATCGACCACGCCCGTGACGGCCATCCCGTACAGCGGTTCCGGACTGTCGATGCTGTGTCCACCGCCCAGGTGGCAGCCGGCCTCGCGGGTCACGTCCAGACCACCCCGGAGTACTTCGCGCAGAAGCTCCATCGGGAGAACGTCACGGGGCCAGCCGACCAGGTTGACGGCGACGACCGGGCGGCCACCCATTGCGTAGACGTCGGAGAGTGCGTTGGCCGCAGAGATACGTCCCCAGTCGTAGGCGTCATCCACCACCGGCGTGAAGAAGTCGGCGGTGGTGACGATCGCCGTTCGCTCGTCCAGCCGGACCACTGCCGCGTCGTCGCCGTCGTCGAGTCCGACCAGCAGATCCGGCGAGCTGAAGCCGGTCAACCCACGGACGATCTCCTCGAGCTCACCCGGCGGGATCTTGCAGGCGCAGCCGCCGCCGTGGGCGTAGTGGGTCAGGCGGATCAGGACGCGTGATGCTGGGGTGGTTCCGCTGTCCACAGTCATGAGCAGACGGTACCCACGCGCGTCGCGGTGCACTGGGGGTGACCCGGGCCGGGGCGGGCTACGGTGTGCGGCGGAGGCGTAAAGGTGTCTGGTGGCCCTCCCGGTCTTCAAAACCGGTGGAGCCGAGTATCTCGGTTCGGCGGGTTCGATTCCCGTCCGCCTCCGCCACGAGCTCTGTGCGGGGCTCCCGAGGAAGGACGCAGATGGTGGATCCCCGGCGAGCGCTGCCGCGGACCGACGTCGTGCTCCAGGACCCGACGCTCAGCGCCGCCGCCGACCGGCTCGGTCCCGATCTGGTGAAACGTGCGGCGGTGGCGGCACTGTCCGAAGCTCGGGCCGGCCGGCTACCGATCGACCGGATCATCGATCGAGCGATCAGTCTGCTGCCCGAGCGGGTCACCACCCTGCGTCCGGTGATCAATGCGACGGGAGTGGTGCTGCACACCAACCTGGGTCGAGCCCCGCTCTCTGCGGCGGCGGTCGACGCAGTGGTGTCGGCGAGCGGGTACGTGGACGTCGAGTTCGACCTCGCACGCGGCGTTCGGGCGCCCCGGGGTCGCGGCGCGCTGACTGCCCTGGCAGCTGCGGTGCCGGGTGCAGCCGGGACACTGGTGGTCAACAACGGCGCGGCTGCGCTGCTGCTGGCCGTCACGACCTTGGCCGCGGGGCGGGAGATGCTCGTCAGCCGTGGCGAGATGGTCGAGATCGGCGATGGCTTCAGGCTGCCCGACCTGATCACCTCGACCGGCGCCCGCATCCGCGAGGTCGGCACCACCAACCGCACGAGACTGGCCGATTACGCCGAGGCGATCGGTCCGGACACCGGCTGTGTGGTCAAGATCCATCCGAGCAACTTCCAGGTCACCGGGTTCACCTCATCGGTCACGACCGCCGAGCTGGCCACTCTCACCGTTCCGCTGATCGTCGACGTCGGCAGTGGCCTCCTGACCCCGGATCGGCTGCTCCCGTCCGAACCCGATGTGACCACCGCCCTGACGACCGGTGCCGATGTGGTGACCTGCAGTGCGGACAAGCTCCTCGGTGGCCCGCAGGCCGGGCTGATCTTCGGTGACGCCACCCTCCTGGACCGGATGCGGCGCCATCCGATCGCCCGGGCGCTGCGCTGCGACAAGCTCACGCTGGCGGCGCTGGAGGCCACGCTGTCCGGCCCACACACCCCGACCTCGCGCGCCCTGCACGCCGATCCGGAGGGGCTGTGTCAGCGGGCCCGGGCGCTGGCCGAGGTGGTCGGCGGCGAGGCGGTGCGCAGCGATGGTGCGGTCGGTGGTGGCGGCGCCCCAGGGCTGGTCCTGCCTGGCTGGGCTGTCTCGGTCCCGGTCGAGCTCGCGGTCCCGCTGCGCACCGGCGAGACGCCGGTGGTCGGTCGCATCGTCGCCGGCCGACTACTGCTCGACCTGCGGTGCGTACCCGAGACCGATGACGGCGCTCTGGGTCTCGCTGTCCTGCGGGCCCGGGATCGGCTGGGCTGACCGTGTTCGTCATCGCCACCGCCGGTCACGTCGACCACGGGAAGTCCACGCTGGTCCGCGCCTTGACCGGGATGGAGCCCGACCGCTGGGCCGAGGAGCGCGCCCGCGGGATGACCATCGACCTCGGGTTCGCGTGGACCACCCTCGAGCAGGGGCCCACGGTGGCGTTCGTCGACGTACCCGGGCACGAACGGTTCATCGGCAACATGCTCGCGGGCCTCGGGCCGGCACCCGCGGTGATGATGGTGGTCGGCGCTGATGAGGGCTGGCGCCCGCAGAGCGCCGAGCACCTGGCGGCCATCGACGCACTCGGGCTGCGCCACGGCCTGCTGGTGGTGACCCGGTCCGATCTGGCCGACCCGGGCCCGGCGACTACGCAGGCACTGGAACACGTCTCGCACAGCAGCCTGGGTTCGGTAGAGGCCGTCCAGGTCTCCGGCCGGACCGGGGCCGGCATGGACACGCTTCGAAACAGCCTGTACCGGTTGGTCTCCCGGTTGCCTGAGCCTTGCACCACCGATCGGGTCCGGCTCTGGGTGGATCGAACTTTCACCGTTCGGGGGAGCGGGACGGTCGTCACCGGAACGCTGACCGCCGGCATGCTGTCGGTCGGTGATCCTCTCGTGCTCGGTGGGAAGCGTCTACGGATCAAGGGTTTGCAGACCCTCGGCCATCCGGTCGACGATGTGCAGGCCGTGAGTCGGGTGGCGGTGAACCTTAGAGGCGCGTCGGCCCAGGAGATACCGCGCGGGTCAGCGCTGTTGACGCCCGACGCGTGGGTACTGGCCTCCGAGGTCGATGTCCGCATCACGCCGGCCGTCGCCGAGGTGCCCGCGAACGGCGTGTTGCACCTGGGGTCGGGCGCCTTTCCGGTGCGGATCCGGCCGCTGGCCGACAATGTGGTGCGGCTGACGCTGGTAACCCCGTTGCCCTTGGAGCCCGGTGATCGCGCCATCCTGCGCAATCCTGGGCTGCGGCGACTCGAGGGAGGAGTGGAGATCCTCGACGTGGCGCCGCCGCTGCTGCATCGCCGGGGTGCTGCAGCCCGGCGGGGCCGGGATCTTTCCACGACCGACGGCCTGCCCGACCTGCAACATCAGGTGGACCGCCGGGGTGCGGTTCGCGCCGAGGAGCTTCGGCGTCTGGGCATCGACGTGGACCGACCGGCCCAGGTGCGACGTGAGGGCGGGTGGCTCGTCACCCCGAGGCAGTGGGAGGACTGGGCTGCCCGGCTGCTGACGTCGTTGGAGCGCAATGATTCAGCCCACCCGCTCCAGCCGGGCCTGTCGCTGGCGGCGGCCCGTCGATCGGCCGGCGTGCCGGACGCCGATCTGTTCCGGCGGCTCGCGGCGGCGGCCGGTCTCGCGGTGATCGACGGCCGAGTCCAGCGGCCGGGTTCCCAGCCGACGCTGGGTGCCGCCGAGGCCGGGGTTGCCGAGCTCGAGAACAGCCTGCGGCATCACGCCTTCGCCGCGCCCGAGCGTCCCGACCTCATCCGGCTGAAGCTGGGCCGGTCCGAGTTGGCGGCCGCGGAGCGAATCGGCCGCATCCTGCGGCTGTCCGACGACGTCGTGCTGCTACCCAGCGCGCCCGGCCTGGCGCTGGAACTCCTGCGGGACCTTCCCCAGCCGTTCACCACGAGTGCGGCCAGGGCGGCCCTGCAGACGACCCGCCGGGTCGCGATCCCGTTGCTCGAACACCTGGACCGGTTGGGCTGGACCAGGTCTGTGCAGCCTGGATCACGGGTGGTGCACAAGCTCTGACCGCGGCGGCGGTGTGCCTGGTGACCCCTCGGGAGGCGACGCCGCGAGCCGACCAGCGGACCCCACGTTCGTGACGGTCAGGAGTGCGCCCCGTGTTCGTGGGTCTGGTGTGTGGCCGGCTCGAGTTGGAAGGTGGAGTGCTCGACACTGACCGGAAAATGTTCGGCGACGCAGGCCTGCAGCCGGTCCAGCATCTGCGGCAGATGACCGTCGTTGAAACAGGAGTCGTCCACGACGATGTGAGCGGTGAGGACCGGAAGTCCGGTGGCGACCTGGGAGGCGTGCAGGTCGTGCACCGCTCGGACATGATCGACTTCGAGCAGATGCGCCCGCACGTCGGCCAGGTCCAGCCCCCGCGGGGTGCTTTCCAGGAGGACATCTGCTGTCTCGTGAAGGAGTTTGACGGTACGGGGCAGGATGAGCACGGCGATCAGGATGGATACGAAGGCGTCGGCGCGTTGATAGCCGGTCGTGATGATGACGACCGCAGCGATGAGGACCGCGACGGAGCCCAGAGCGTCGTTGAGGACCTCCAGGAACGCCGCCCGCATGTTGAAGTTGCTGCGTCGGCCGCCGGCGAGCACCAGCAGCGAGACGAGGTTGCCGATCAGGCCTACGAGCCCGAAGACAACCATCACCCCGGGCAACACCTCCGGCGGGTCGAACAGCCGCCGGATACCCTCGACCAGGATGAAAACCCCTACCGCCAAAAGGATCGCTGCCTGCAGCGTGGCCGCGAGGACCTCGGCCCGCTGATAGCCCCAGGTGCGTTTGTCGGTGGCCGGTCGGCGAACGAGGGCGGCGGCGATCAGCGCGATCAGCAGCCCGGCGGCGTCGGTCAGCATGTGCCCGGCGTCGGCCAACAGCGCGAGGCTGCCCGAGATCACCGCGCCGATGACCTCGACCACCAGGATGGTGACGGTGATTCCCAGGGCGATTCTCAGCCGCCCGCGGTGATCACCGTCAGCGGCGACGTGCGCATGGTGGTGCTCCCCACTCACCGCCATCCTCCGAAGGTCATGTCAGCAACCGGGTTGCGGGGGCCGGCCGACAGCACTCACACCCGGCGTCGCCCGCGGCGCCGTCGTTGCTCGACGGTGTGGCCGTCGATGTCGATGTCGGGGTTGCCGCGCAGCAGGAGTCGCCGTTCCACGCGTCGCGGCCCTCTTTGACGGCGACGGCGGCGATGATCAACGCGGCGATCGGATCGGCGAATGACCAACCGAACAGCGAGTTCAGCGCCAACCCGACCAGCAGGACCCCGGACAGGTAGGTGCACAGCAGGGTCTGCTTGGAGTCGGCCACCGCGGATCGGGAGTTCAACTCCCGCCCGGCGCGCCGCTGCCCGTACGACAGGAAGGGCATGATCAGCAGACTCGCGCCGGCCAGGACCAGTCCGACGGTGGAGGGCCTGGCCTCCGACCCGCCGACCAGGGACCGCACGGCGTCGACGCCGACATACGCGGCCAGCGCGAAGAACGACCAGGCGATGATCCGAAGCGCGGTCCGCTCGCGCGTCTGCGGGTCTCTCGCGGCGAACTGCCACGCCACCGCTGCCGCCGACGCCACCTCGATGACCGAGTCCAATCCGAACCCGATCAACGCCGACGACGAGGCGATCTTGCCTGCCGTGATCGCCACCATCGCCTCGACAAGGTTGTAGGTGATCGTGGCGGCGACGAACAACTGGATCCGTCTCGACAACACCGCCCGTCGCACCACTTCCGCACCGGTTGTCGCCGCTGGCGACGGCACCGACGTGGCCATCAGCAGCACCCATCCGGGTCGGCCGCGTCGCAACACGCCGGGTCGACGGCCAACACCACGCCCAGCAGATCGGTCAAGGCGTGACCCAGCCGGGCGTCGGCCAGCTCGTACCGGGTCCGGCGTCCCTCCGGCGCGGCCACCACCAGGCCGCAGCCCCGCAGACAACCCAGGTGATTCGACAAGCTCTGCCTCGAAACCCCCAGCAGCTCAGCGAGTTCCGAAGGATACCCAGGGGCCTCTCGGAGCGCCAACAACAACCGCACCCGGGTGGGATCCGACAGCGCATGCCCAAATCGGGCCATCACCGATACCTCTGCGAGAAGCTGCATGAGAATGACAGTACATCACCCGATGGATACATCCAAGGCTTGACGGCTGGCGGAACCGGGCCGTAGGTGGGGGACGTCGTGTGACTGGACGTGCGGTCGCCGGGGGCGACTCGCGGGGGTGCGTCCCGAGGTCAGGTCCGGTCACTCACATAGGTCTCGGGATCGGTGTCCTGCGCGTCGATACCGCCGGCGTGTTCGGACTCGAAAGTCACGAAGGCCACGGCGATTTCGTGGCGCAATCGGAGGTCGGCGTGATGGCGGAAATCGGCGAGGTCCTGGCGCTCCTCCTCGGCCATGTGGTCGCTGTTCGCTTCCCGCGCCGTGACGACCGCCTGACGCCACTCGGCGGTGCCGACGTCGTGACGGTCCACCTCGGCGGTCGCGTCGCGAATCTCGTTGTGGTCCTTGATGACGTCCTTGGTCTCGCTCGCCGCACTGTCTTCCCCCCCGCCGCCGGTACCGATGTTCAACAGGTGCGGGTAGAAGAGTTTCTCCTCGGCGGCAGCATGTACCTCCAACAGGATCTTCAGACGCCGCCACACGGCGCTGAGCGCCTCGGTGTTCGACTCCTCGATGTCGTCGAGGTAGGCGAACATTCGACGTTGTTCGTGGTGGTCGTTCAGGATGAGGTCTGTGATGTCCATCGATACTCCAAGCTGGTGGGGGAATGTGATTCACCGGATCGTCGCCTCAGTGCGCAACGCACAAGCAATCCCGTCAAGGTCGCAATGTATGCGTCGGACCACCCTTCTCATGGCATTCGCCCTCGCTGTGACGGCCGACATCGGAGCGGCCGAGGCGGACCTCGGGTTCGAGCGTTCGTCATCGTAGGCCCGCAGCTGATGATGTGCCCGAAAGGTAGCGCGCGACGGTCATCGTCGTATTCACCGCGGGCGGTCGGGCCAGCCTGGGCAGACGGTGCACGCGACTCAGCCCGACGGTGATCGAACGATGCGGGATGGCTGCGGGGCAAATCCGATGCGTGGACAGCGCATGCCTTCCGCATCAGGTGGGGGCGTCAGCTTGCTGCGCATGGTGACGGGGTCGTCGTCCCACCAACCGGTATTCGTCCGGGCGACGAGCACGGCGCCATCGGTGAATGCGGTCGGGATGCGAATGCCGGCGGCGGCCGTAGCCGCGCGACTCCCTGGCGAAGGCGGGACGCGTCGGTGTCGTTGTCGACCCGGCGGGCTGACTGCCCGACGGCCCGGACTACGGACGTGCCCGTACATTCGAGCCATGTCGAGCCCTGAACACGGACATCTTGCGTTCCCTGGTCCCGGCCTCCGCCGGGACGTGGCAGTCCTCGCTATGGTCAGGCTGCCGGCCCTGCACGCCGTCGGCGCCGTCACTCTGTTCCGGTACCGGGTCGCGGTGGCTGCCGGGCAACGACCGGCTGCCCGGCTGCGGTGGCACCTGGCCGCACCGGCGGTGACGTCATGACTCCGGAGACACCGTCCCGGCGCGACGACATCGACGACATCACCCGGCAGGTCGCCACCGTGATCGGCGCCCTCGCCCAGTGCGCGCTGCCGGCGCTGCTGTTGTCCCGCCGGCGTCCGACGCCACGTCCGCCGGAGACAGTCCAGCCCGCGCCGTGGGCGTTCGCGATCTGGCTACCGATCTACGGCACCTCGTTCGTCTACGCCGCCTATCAGGGTCGCCGGAGCCTGCGGGCGCAACCGCTGTTGCGAGAGGTCGGCCGCCCGCTCGCCGGCGCGTACCTCGCACTCGGAGCGTGGGCGCCGCTCCTGATCAAGGAGCGCTACTGGTCCGCGCAGGCGGCGCTCGCGGCGGCAGCCGGCCTCGCCGGTGCTGCCCGCCACCGACTCGCGGCGACCGACGCCGCGGGCTCGCTGACCTCGTCCCAGCGAGCTGTACTGGTCGCCCCGGTAGGCATGCTCGCCGGCTGGTCGGCGGCGGCCGCGGGGGTCAACCTGTCCTCGATGGTGGTCGGCAAAGGCCCGCTGCGCACCCGCCGATCCGGCGAGATCGCCGGTGCAGCGATCCTTCTCGGTCTGGGTGGGGTCGGCGGGCTGACCGTGACGACCGATGGGTCGGCCAGCGCCACGGGAAGGGTGTACGGCGGCACCCTGCTGTGGGCCCTGGTCGGGGTCTTCTTCGGTCGGCGGAAGGTCTCGACTCCGCTCGCGGCCACCGCGCTCGTGGCCGCGATCCCCGTGGTAGGCGCGCTGAGCCGCCGACGCCGCATCACGGGACCGTAGGAGTTCCGCGCGACGTCGCGGCGTCCTGCAAAGCCCTCCCGCCGGGCCGCGACGACGAGGATGCCGAACGTCCGAGGGGCGGTATCGGCAGAACAGACCGGACTCGACCGTTTCTCCCCGGACCGGGGGTTGTCCCGGCATCCTGGCGGGTCACACAATGAGGCCGTCATCGACGCCTTCGGCGCCGCGGTGCGACCTACCTGCGAGGTGCGGTGTGCGAGCAACCCAGACCGGCGATCTGTGGTGGAAGACGGCCGTCGTCTACTGCCTCGACGTGCAGACCTTCTACGATTCCGACGGCGACGGCATCGGCGATTTCGCGGGGCTGGCCGAGCGGCTCGACCACCTCGTCGAGCTCGGCGTCACCGTGGTGTGGCTGATGCCGTTCTACCCGACAGCCGATGTCGACGACGGGTACGACATCACCGACTTCTACGCCGTGGACCCACGGTTGGGCACACTCGGTGACTTCGTCGAATTCATGCGGTCGGCCCGCTCGCGGGGATTGCGGGTCATCGCCGACCTGGTCGTCAACCACACGAGCGCCCAGCATCCGTGGTTCCGATCGTCGCGTTCCGCCGTTTCCTCGCCCTATCGGGACTGGTACGTCTGGCGCGACGAACCGGGTCCGGAGAAGCCCGGCGACGTGGTATTTCCCGACCAGGAGACCAGCATCTGGACCAAGGACCGGAAGGCGGGCCAGTACTACCTGCACCGCTTCTACCGCAGCCAACCCGACCTGAACGTCGCCAACCCCGCGGTCCGTGACGAGATCGCCCGCATCATCGGCTTCTGGATGGAACTCGGGTTGTCCGGCTTCCGGGTGGATGCCGTCCCGTTCCTGCTGGATACCGCCGGGATCGAGGGTGGCGCCGCGGACCTGCCTGAACCCCACGAGTACCTCCGGGACCTGCGGGCCTTTCTCGGGCGGCGCAGTGGCGACGCGATTCTGTTGGGGGAGGTCAATCTGCCCTTCGAGCAGGCCCGCGCGTTCTTCGGCGACGAGGACGGCGACGAGCTGACCATGCTGTTCGACTTCCCGACGATGCAGGCCATGTTCCTCGGGTTGGCCCGCCAGGATGCCGGCCCGATCCGGACCGCGTTGCTGACCCGGCCGGAAAACCCGAGCGACTCGCAGTGGGCGGTGTTCGTGCGCAACCATGACGAGCTGACCTTGGACAAGCTCAGTGGCGCCGAACGGCAGGAAGTGTTCCAGGCATTCGGCCCCGACGAGGACATGCAGCTCTACGGCCGGGGGCTCCGCCGGCGTTTGCCGCCGATGGTCGGCGGCGACGCGCGGCGCGTCCGGCTCGCCTACAGCCTGATGATGTCGCTGCCGGGCACTCCGACCCTGTTCTACGGCGAGGAGATCGGCATGGGCGAGAACCTCGACCTGGCGGGACGGATGGCCGTCCGAACCCCCATGCAATGGCAGGCGGGGGAGATGGGCGGGTTCAGCACCGCCGCGACGGCCGACGCCCTGTGCCGGCCGTTCCCGGCCAAGCCCTACAGCCCCGACGAGGTGAATGTCGTGTCGCAGCGGCATGATCCGGGCTCGCTGTTCTCGTTCCTGCGGGAACGGATTCGCTGTTACCGCGAATGCCCCGAGCTGGGCTGGGGTGCGTTGTCCGTGTTGGACCACGACATCCCGTCGGTGTTGGCCCACCGCTGTGACTGGCGCGGCGGGACACTGCTGCTCTGCCACAATCTCGCTTCCACCGCTGCGACCGTGCGGCTCTCGCTCCCCGAACAGCCGGCCGGCGCCTACTGCGTCGATCTGTTCGACCGAGCGACTCACCTGCCCATCACCGCTGACGGTTCGCTGGAAATCACGGTGCCGCCCTACGAGGGCCGATGGTTCCGATTGCTCAACTTCAGCAGTACCGAGCTGGTCTGACCGACGCATGCCGGCCCGGCCGATCCCATGGTCGGGTGGCGGATTCAGGCCGTCAATCGGGCTGAGTTTCGAAGGCGGCCAGGCCACCGGTGAGCGTGATCAGGGCGACGAAGCCCAGAATCAAGGCGACCTTCGCGCCGCGCTGACCGAACACCGATTGCCAGGCGCGGTAGCGGTCCGTCTCGGTGCGGTATCGACGCCAGTGAACGAGCATTATCCCGACAAGGGTGAGAATCACGCCCAAGCTGACGAAGACCACGACAGTAGTTGCGGTGCGCACTGAAGACCCCCATTCTCGAACGGTATGGACAGCGCCCGTCGAGGTTTGGTGTGCGTTGTCGAAGTGATACAACGGTTCCGGTTCAGCCTTCTTTCGGCGGCTCCGAACGGAGCAGTTTGGCCACCGTGAGCAGGACGACCGACGATTCGACGGCTTCCAGGGAGTGCCTGCAGTCGGGCACGATGAGGAGGTCCCCGGGGGCGCCGTCCCAGTGGTCGTCGCTGGTGACCAGCCGTACCCGGCCCTGCAGAACCTGTATCGTCGCCTCGCCCGGGTTCTCGTGCTCATTGAGCTGCTGTCCGGCGTCCAGGGCGATCAGGGTCTGGCGCAGCACGTGCTCGTGTCCGCCGTAGACGGTATGGGCACTGCGACCGCCTTTGGCGAGGGAGAGCTGCTGACGGGCCAGCGCGGTGAGGGAAAATTTCTTCATTGACAGACTCTCTCATCGATGCAGAGGGAAGGGCCGCGTGGCCCTGCCCCGGAACTCCATCATGGGGCCGCCGGCGCGAATCCCGTCCTGCGCGAATGTCCGGCGGCATGTCTCGGGTCGGGAATGTGCCGGACGACCACGACGGGACAGGGCGAGTGGGCGACGACGTGCTCGCTGACCGATCCGGTCAGCATCCCGATCAGAGCGCCGTGTCCGCGAGAGCCCACGACGAGCAGGTCAGCGTGTTCCGCAGCGTCGACCAGGACGTCCTGGGCCCGGCCCGGTATCACCCTGCGGTTGACGGGCACGGTGCCGTCGAAAGCCTCCTGGACCGCGGTGGCCAGTGCCGATCGGGCGTTGTCCGCCCAGTCGCACTCGCCGGCACCGAATTCCAGGCCCGAGGTGCCGGGCATCACCCAACTGGTGATGGCCTCCAGCGTCGAGCCGGTGAGTGCGGCCTGCCGAGCCGCCCAGCGAAGGGCATCGATGGACGCCGGTGAACCGTCGACGCCGACGATGACCCTGCGGTACGGACCTGTGCCCGGCTGCCGGAGTTGCCCGTTGCTGTCGACTGTCGACCCGTGGGTTCTCGCTCCTGGAATGGTGCCGAGAATTCTCATGTTCATGATTTCCTCCAGGCGATAGGGGTGAATGCGACACCGCGGTCCGGTCGGTCCGCGACGTCATGGTCTGTCACAGCCCGTCTCCGATGCCGAGGTGCTGGCTGGATTCGCTGTCCTGCAGGGGTTTCCAATCCCGGTGCGGGTGAGCTTCGGTGAGTAGCCGCGCCGCCATGTGTGGGTGGTGGAGTTCGAAGGCGGGCCGCTCCGACCGGACCCGTGGCAGGGCGAGGAAGTTGTGCCGCGGCGGTGGCGAGCTGGTGGCCCATTCCAGGGAATTCCCGTATCCCCACGGGTCGTCGGCGGTGGTCTTTTCACCGTGCCGAAGCGATCGCACCACGTTCCACAGGAATGGAAGCACTGACGCCCCGAGAATGAACGACCCGACGGTGGAGATCGTGTTCAACGTGGTGAACCCGTCGGTGGCCGCGTAGTCGGCGTAGCGGCGGGGCATCCCCATGTTGCCCAGCCAGTGCTGGATCAGGAAGGTGGTGTGGAACCCGATGAAGGTCAACCAGAAGTGCATCTTGCCGAGGCCCTCGTCGAGGAACCGGCCTGTCATCTTCGGGAACCAGAAGTAGATTCCGGAATATGTGGCGAAGACGATGGTGCCGAACAGCACGTAATGGAAGTGCGCGACGACGAAGTAGGTGTCGGTGACGTGGAAGTCCAGGACGGGGGCGGCCAGCATGACGCCGGTCAGTCCGCCGAAGAGGAACGTGACCAGGAACCCGGCGGCGAACATCATCGGTGACTCGAAGGTGATCTGGCCCCGCCACATCGTCCCGATCCAGTTGAAGAACTTGATTCCCGTCGGGACGGCGATCAGGAACGTCATCAGCGAGAAGAACGGCAGGAGGACCGATCCGGTGGCGAACATATGGTGCGCCCAGACCGCGACCGACAATCCGGCGATACTGACCGTGGCGAAGACCATGCCGCGGTATCCGAACACCGGTTTGCGCGAGAAGACCGGGATGACTTCGGTGATGATCCCGAAGAACGGGATCGCCACGATGTACACCTCGGGGTGTCCGAAGAACCAGAACAGATGCTGGAACGTGATGGCCCCGCCGTTGGCCGGATCGAACACGTGCGACCCGAAGTGGCGATCTGCGGCCAGGCCCAACAGGGCGGCGGTCAGCACCGGGAACGCGATCAGCACCAGGATCGAGGTGACCAGGATGTTCCAGGTGAAGATCGGCATCCGCCACATCGTCATTCCCGGGCAGCGCAGGCAGATCACCGTGGTGATCATGTTGACCGCACCGAGAATGGTGCCCAGACCGGCCACCGCCAACCCCATGATCCACAGATCGCCGCTGACCTGCGGCGAGTTGGAGATGCCGGACAGCGGCACGTATGCGGTCCAACCGAACGCCGGCGCCCCGCCCGGGGTGAAGAAGCCGGACATCGCGATGAGCGCACCGAACAGGAACAGCCAATAGGACAACGCGTTCAGCCGCGGAAAGGCGACGTCCGGCGCTCCGATCTGCAACGGCACCACATAGTTGGCGAAGCCGAACACGATCGGCGTGGCGTAGAACAGCAGCATGAGCGTGCCGTGCATGGTGAACAGCTGGTTGTACTGATCGGTCGACAGGAACTGCAGACCCGGACGGGCCAGTTCGGCGCGCATGATCAGTGCCATCACCCCACCGAGCATGAAGAAGCTCAACGACGTGACGATGTACATCACGCCGATGGTTTTCGGGTCGGTGGTCCGCAGCAACCCCAGGCAGACACTGCCTCGGGCGCTCCGAGCCCGACGGGTCGAATCCGCCACCGCCGGGTGTGGTGCGAGAGCTGTCATCCCAACCTCCTCCACTCGCCGCGGCGGGCAGGCAGTCAGGTCGGCGACCCGACCACATCGGGACCGACCCCGGTGGGCAGAGTGACGGCAGACCTTCTTTTGAGGACTACGTTCCTCTAAACTATGAGAGGTCGGGGCTCTCGTCAACCGGTCGACGGAGGTGGGTGTCGTGACGTACGTGATCGCCGAGCCGTGCATCGACATCGTCGACCGCGCCTGCGTAGAGGAGTGCCCGGTGGACTGCATCTACGAGGGGGACCGGGCGTTGTACATCCAGCCGGACGAGTGTGTCGACTGTGGTGCCTGCGTGCCGGTGTGCCCGGTCGACGCCATCAGCTACGAAGACGACCTGCCGGCGCAGTGGGCGGCCTTCACCGCCGACAACGAGCGGTTCTTCTCCGATCCGTTGCCCGGTAGGGCCCTCCCGCTCGGAGCGCCTGGCGGCGCCATGCAGCTCGGTCGGGTCGGACTCGACACGGCCCTCGTCGCCGGCCACCCGCTACCGGGCCGATGACCGATCACGCCGACGAAAGGCACCCGACCAGGGCAGACGCCACGGCATCCAAGCCCCGTCGCCGGCTGCTCACGTTGCTCCGCCGCAGCGAAACACCGCTGGACGTCTATGACTTGGCGACCGCGACCGGACTTCACATCACCACCGTGCGGTTCCATCTCGATGTGCTGGCCCGAGCCGGCCTGATCACCGTCCAGACGCTTCCCCGCACCACCCCCGGCCGACCCCGGACCGTCTACATGATCCGGGTCGAAGAACCGACCGTCGACGCCTATCATCCGCTCGCTGCCGTCCTCGCCGCGAACCTGGGACGCACCCCGGGCACCCGGCGCCGCCGCGCCGAGAAGGCGGGCCGCGACTGGGCCGCCACCCTCGTTCCGGTCCCCGACGAACCCCTTGACCACGGGGACTCCGCGGCGGAGGTGACCGCGATCTTCGCGCGGATGGGCTTCGACCCGGAACTCCACCCACCTGCCGAGGACACCGGGGCACGGGATATCCGGCTGCGAGGGTGCCCTTACCGAGACCTCGCCCAGAGCCACCCCGAGGTCATCTGCGCCATCCACCTCGGGCTCCTCCAGGGCATGTTGGCCCAACTCGACGGCCCACCGACGACAGCGCAACTACTGCCGTTCGTCAAACCCAGACTCTGTGTCGTCCGGCTGACCCCCAACCCCCCGGCGCCGCCTGGGTACCCACGCGCGTTCGGAACCCAGCCGACGACACAGCCACCGGGAACGCCACCGGGCGGGTGACCAGACGAGCAGTAGCCCCTCGGACATCGGGGCGTCGCCGGGGCGGTTGGCTTCACCGTTGTGGATCGGGGGCGGAGCTCGATCGGCGCGACGGTCTGACCAGCTGAAACCGAGGCGCGGCCGGCACCGGTGGTCGCGCAGCCGGGTGGTCGGCCCGGGTACCGAGGGCGTCCGTACCTGAGCGCAGCTCCGGGCTGACGTTGTCGCACCAGGCGATGAGACCTTCGAGGTCCAGGTCGAACGTGCCGGGTTCGCACCGGCGCAGGGCTGTGCCGGCCCGGCGGAGGAGGGTGCTCGCTCCCCGTGGGTTGCCGCGGGCGAGGTGGGTCAGCCCGACCGCGAGCTGCGCCAGCCCCTTCCAAAGGTCTCGTTCGGCGGGTGGCGACAGCTTCCAGGCATCTTCGAACACCTCGTGGGCGTGGAAGGGTCGCCCCGCGTCGCACAGCGCCTGCGCCTCGTCGATGGTCTCCTGCGGGGCTCGCCGGATGCCTTCCGCCAGGCGCGGAACATCCGGGGAGCCATACGCCAGCGGACGACCGAGGGCATCACGCGGCCGGTCGTTACGGGGCCGGCCGTCCGGCCCACGATCGCGGTCGACCTTGTCCGGCGTCACGGTTGCGGTGCCGTCCGGTGGGCGCAACGGCCTGTCGCTGACGTGTCCGTGGTTGCTGCGGCGGTCATCGATCCACTTTCTGGTCACTGGGGAAGTCTCGTGCTCGCGGGTGTGAGAGGGGTTGTCGCGCGGCCAACGCCCGAGCGATCCGATCAGCTCACCCAGTCCAGCACCCACGGTTCCCGCACGGCGGGTTCGCCCCCGGCCTCGGAGAAGTGGTCGAGCGCTTCGACGAGTTGGGCGCGGTGCTCCGGTGGCATCCGGTGCAGGATCCGGCCGATCGCCTCTCGGCGCCGTTTCAGCATCCGGTCGATGAGTGCCCGTCCGGAAGGCGAGTGGTCCAGGGCCAGGTGCCGCCGGTCGGCAGGGTTGTCGCGCCGGTCCAGCAGACCGGCTTCGACGAGCCGGTCCACGGCGCGGCTGGCGTTGGACGGATGGAGCTCCATCAGTTCGGCCAGCGCGTTGAGGTGCAGCGGTCCGCGGGTCGAGACCATGACCAGCGCTCGGAGCTGCGGCGTCGACACGCGGTTCTCGACTTCGGCGACGGACTGCGCCGCAACGCCGACCAACACCCGGGACGCGGCGAGTATCGCCTCCACCTCGTCGTCGAAGGCCTCGGCGCGCTCCGTACCGGTGCCCGGGGTGCCCATGATCGGATCATAGGCAATCGTTGCGCTGACGCAGACACGGCGACAGACTGACAGTGACCCGTTTCACCAGCCGCCCGATCGGGTCGACAGGGGAGCGAGTCATGGTTCAGGTCAGGAGTTCGGCGGATGGAAGGCGGCCGCCCATTCGGACGGGCAGGGGAGATGCGGCGACGGTCTCCGCACCGAGCCGTGTCACCGACGATGAGGGCGGCGAGTCGGCCTGCTGGCTCTCGCTGGTGTGCCCGGAGTGCGGTCACGTCACCGAGAACGGGTCCGCTCCCTGCCAATGTGACCCGAGCCTGCAGGTCGACCGACACCCCTGAGGTTCGGCGGCCGGAGCGGTCAGCGGTGGTACCGCTGCAGCGGCACGTGGCGGTTGACGTCCTTGTAGATCAGGTAGCGGAACCGTCCCGGGCCGCCGGCGTAACAGGCCTGCGGGCAGAACGCGCGGAGCCAGAGGAAGTCGCCCTCCTGGACTTCGACCCAGTCCTGGTTGAGCAGGTACATGGCCTTGCCCTCGAGGATGTAGATGCCGTGTTCCATCACGTGGGTCTCGGGGAACGGGATGACGCCGCCGGGCTCGAAATTGACGATGTTGACGTGCATGTCGTGGCGGATGTCGGTGGAGTCAGCGAAGCGTTGAGTGGTCCAGGCGCCGTTGGTACCCGGCATCTCGACCGCGTCGACGTCCGCGTCGGAGGTGAAGAACGCCGCGGGCGCCTCGATTCCGTCGACCGCCTGGTAGGCCTTACGGATCCAGTGGAAGCGGGCCGGGGTGGTTCCGACGGAGCGCAGCGTCCATTCGGAGCTCGGGGGGAGGAAAGCGTAGCCACCAGGCCCCATGTCGCGGGTCTGCCCGTCGAGCGTGATGGCCAGGTTGCCTTCCATCACGAAGATGACGCCCTCCGCATCGGGGTCCAGCTCGGGTCGATCGCTGCCGCCGCCGGGCTGCACTTCGACGATGTACTGCGAGAAGGTCTCCGCGAATCCGGACATCGGCCGGGCGATGATCCACAGGCGGGTCTTCTCCCAGAACGGCAGCAGGCTGGTGACGATGTCGCGCATAGTGCCCCGGGGCAGCACGGCGTAGGCCTGGGTGAACACGGCCCGGTCCGTGGTGAGCTCGGTCTGGGCCGGCAGCCCGCCGGTGGTGGCGTAGTACGTGCTGGGCATGGCGATCCTCTTCGTGGGTGTGTGGCGGCGGGCCCGGGGTCGGGCCGACTCAGGGGGTGCGGTCGGGGGGGACTGTTCGGTGGTCGCCGGCGGTCCGCAGCTGGCCCGGGCGGCGTAGATCGGTGATGCCGAGGAGACGCTCACGTTCGACCTCCGTATGCCCGCCCCAGATGCCGTAACTCTCGCGGACGCGCAGTGCATGGGCGAGACAGTCGGCGATGACCGGACATTCGCGGCAGATCAGCTTGGCGTCGACGACCCGGTGGTCGCGGGCCGGTCCGCGTTCATGGGGTGGGCAGAAGAAGTAGGAGCTGTCCATGCCGCGACACGCGGCGGACCGCTGCCAGTCCCATTCCTCGCTCAGCGGGTTCAAGACACGGACGGTATCGGCCATCCTGGTGCACTCCCCTCTCGGGTTCGGTACTGCGGTTGACGGGGTGGTGGAGGTCAGGCGAGCAGCCGCCAGAGGGCCACCACCCCGAGGGTGACGATGATGATCCGGAGTAATCCGGGGGACAGCCGCCGCCCGACGTGGGCGCCGACGAAGCCGCCGATCAGGGTGCCGACGGCAATGAGACCCGCTGCGGTCCAGTCGATGCGGTCGAAGGCGACCACGGTGTAGGCGGTGGCGGCCACGACGTTGACCACAAGGCTGAGGAGATTCTTCGCAGCGTTGATGTGCTGCATGGAGTCGGGCAGCAGCGCCCCCATCAGTCCGATCAACAGGATGCCCTGGGCGGCGGCGAAATAGCCACCGTAGACGCCGGCGAGGAACGTCAGGACGACCATGACGGACAACCGGCCCGTACTGAGGTGCCCGCGGTCGCGGCCCGACCGCTCGGCGTGGCCGCGGGCGAAACGTTGGATGTGGGGCTGCGCGATCACCAACACCAGAGCGAAGACCAGGAGGACGGGGACGACTTTCCGGAAGGCGTCCGACGGCAGATGCAGCAGCAGCCAGGCCCCGACGAGGGAGCCGATCAGCGAACCGGGCAGTTGCCACCGGAGTCGCTCCCACTGCCCCTTCAGTTCGTGTCGGTAGCCCCAGGTGCCGGAGAGGCTACCGGGGACCAGGCCGACGGCGTTGGTCATGGTGGCGACTACTGGCGGGTACCCGAACGCGACCAGCGTGGGGAATGTGACGAGCGTGCCGGACCCCACGACGGTGTTGATCGTTCCGGCAGCGACACCGGCCAGGACGATGACGACAGCTTCAAGGATGCTCATGCGCCATCGCCGGGGGTGCCGGGGTCAGGCGTCGTCATGGCGGGTCCTCGATCCATCTGAAAACTGTGCTGGGGCAGGCGACTCGGTGAGCCTGGCTCACTCGAGCAGGGTCACGCCAGGTTGAGCGTCACGGCGATGTTGCCACGGGTGGCCCTGGAGTAAGGGCACCGTTGATGCGCCTCCTCGAGGAGTTCGTGCGCACGCTGCTCGTCGAGACCAGGTAGGTGCGCGGTGATGTCCACGCCCAGGGAGAAGGCGCCGTCGTCCTTGTTCAGGGTGACGGTGACCGCGACGGTCGACCCGGTGAGGTCCAGGTGCGCGGTGCGGGCGACGGCTTTCAGCGCCGAGTGGAAGCAACCGGAGTAGCCGGCGGCGAAGAGCTGCTCGGGGTTGGTGGCGCCGCCCGGCCCACCCTGGGCGGCGGGGGTGGCGAGATCGAGATCGATCGTAGCGTCGTCGGTGCGGGTGTGGCCGTTGCGGCCGTCCCCGGTGGAGGTGGCGGTGGTGCGGTAGACCTGCGGCACGGTGTTCCTCTCTGGTGGTGGTTGATGGGTGGTGGTTCGGGAGGCGGCGCGTTCAGGCGCCGCCCCGGGTGAGGAGCTGACCGCGGAACTCGTCCCCGGTGAGTTCCTGACCGCGGAGCCAGGTGCTGCGCACGACTCCGGCGAGGGGTCGGCCGGCGTAAGCGGTGAACTGGTTCTTGTGGTGCAGGCGTCGAGCGTCCACCACGAAGGCTTCGTCGGGGGCGAAGACGCAGAGGTCGGCGTCGTATCCCAGGGCGAGGTGGCCCTTGTGGCGCAGCCCGGCGAGGGCAGCGGGTTGGTGGGCCATCCAGTTGACGACGTCACTCAGGGTGTGTCCGCGGCGGCGCGCCTCGGTCCAGATCGCCGGCAGCGATACCTGCAGGGAGGCGATGCCGCCCCACGCCACCCCGAAATCGCCGGTGTCGAACTGCTTGAGGTCCGCGGTGCAGGGGGAGTGGTCACTCACGATGCAGTCGATGTCCCCGTTGGCCAGGCCACGCCACAGCTCCTCCCGGTTCTCCGCCTCCCGGATCGGAGGGCAGCACTTGTACTGGGTGGCGCCGTCCAGGATCTCCTCGGAGGTGAAAACCAGGTAGTGCGGGCAGGTTTCGACGGTGATCTGAACCCCGTCGCGACGCGCGCTGCGGATCATCGGGAGCGCATCGGAGCTGGACAGGTGCAGGATGTGCACCCGGGCGCCGGTCCATCGGGCGTGCTCGATGACCTGGGCGATGGCGACGTTCTCCGCACCTCGTGGCCGCGAAGCCAGGAAGGTGTCGTAGCTCTCGCCGTGGGCGGACTCGGCGTGGTCGATGGCGTCGGCGTCCTCGGCGTGCACGATCATCAGCGCGCCGAAACTTCGGACCGTCTCGAGGTAGTCGTGCAGCTCGTCCGGTTGCAGATGCGGGAACTCGGGGACCCCCGAGTGCAGCAGGAAACACTTGAACCCGAAGACGCCGGCATCATGCAGGCCGCGAAGTTCCGCCTGGTTCCCCGGGATGGCGCCACCCCAGAAGCCGACGTCGACGTAGGCCTGATGTTGCGCTGCCGTGCGCTTGATCTCCAGGGCGGCCACATCCACGGTCGGCGGGATGCTGTTGAGTGGCATGTCGATCAGGGTGGTGATGCCGCCGGCCGCGGCGGCCCGGGTCGCCGACGCGAAACCTTCCCACTCGGTCCGGCCGGGTTCGTCCACGTGGACATGAGTGTCGACCAGACCCGGCAGCAGCACCACGTCGTCGTCCAGTTCGACGACCCGGTCCGCGGTCAGGGCGGAGTCGTACGGTTCTATCGCCACGATCCGGCCGTCGCGGACGCCGACGCAGCGGGCGACCTCCCCGGCGGCGGTGATGGTGCGGCGGGCCCGGAACAACACATCCAACTGAATCACCGTTGATCCCTTTTCTGTCATCGGGGCGACCCTCCGGTCAGCCAGTCGCGGGCGATCTGGCCCGCCAGCGTCTGCAGGAGCTCTGCGGCGTGGGTCATGCAGCGCCCGACATCGGGTTCGATGTCGAGGAGCGTGTAGGTGCGGCTGAAGCCGGCCGTGGCGAGTTCCGCCGTCGTCAGCACACTCCGACCGGCGACGGCGACCACCGGCAGCCCCGCCCGTCGGGCGGCGGCCGCGACGCCGGCGGGGGCCTTGCCGTGCAAGGTCTGCGCATCCAGGGATCCCTCGCCGGTGATGACCAGTTGCGCCGCGCCCAGGTGGTCGTAGAAGCCGGTGATCTCGAGCAGCAGCTCGATGCCGGACCGCGGCTGCGCATCCAGAGCGGCCAGGGCGGCGAAGCCGACCCCGCCCGCCGCGCCGGCCCCGGGTAGGTCCGCAGCCGGATGACCGTGGGGGCCGGCGATACCACCGGTGGCAGCGCACAGCGTGATGGACCATTGCCGCAGCGCCGCGTCCAGCTGTTGTACTTCGTGGCCGGTGGCACCCTTCTGCGGTCCGTAGACCGCCGCAGCACCCGACGTTCCCAGCAGCGGGTTGTCGACGTCGCCGGCCAGCACGAATTCGGTGCCGCCGATGGCGGGATGCAACCCCGACACGTCGACCCGGTCCAGGTGCTGCAGTGCGCCACCGCCGGGAGGCAACGGCCGTCCGGCCGTGTCCCACAGCCGCGCCCCGAGCGCGGTGAGCATGCCGGCCCCACCGTCGGTGCTGGCGCTGCCGCCGACGCCGAGGATGATCCGGCGGCAGCCGGCGTCCAGGGCTGCGACCACCACCTGACCGAACCCGAGGCTCGACGCGATCAGCGGAGCCAACCGCCCGCCGGGAAGTCGCGCCAGCCCGCAGGCGTCCGCGAGCTCGACGACGGCCACCCCGTCCCGGACGGCGAAGCCACTGTCCACGGGTTCACCGGTGGGTCCGGTCACCTGGACCGGCACGTGTCGGAAGCCGGCCGCGACCGCCGCATCAAGCGTGCCGTCGCCGCCGTCGGCCACCGGCACGCATCGCACCGAGACCTCCGGGGCCACCGCGGACAGCCCGGCGGCCACCGCGGCGGCGACCTCACTGGCGCGCAGCGATCCCTTGAACTTGTCCGGGGCGAGGAGTACGTGCATGGCGGGCACTCAGTCCAGCATCGAGATGACCGCGGTGGGCGCATCTTGCGCCGAGAGCGCGAGATCCTCGAACTCGACGACCTTGTCCAGCTCGGTGCCCATGGAGATGTTCGTGACGTGCTCCAGGATGATCTCGACGAGCACCGGGACCCGGTGTTCGACGATCATCTTCTTGGCCGTCTCCAGGGCCGGCAGGATGTCATCGGGCTCGGTGACCCGCATGGCTTTGCAGCCCAACGCCTCGGCGACCTTGACGTGGTCGACGCCGTAGGAGGCGTGTTCGGTGGAGTTGATGTTGTCGAAGGCGAGCTGGACGCAGAAGTCCATGTCGAACCCGCGCTGGGACTGTCGGATCAGCCCGAGGTAGGCGTTGTTCACCAGCACGTGGATGTAGGGCAGGTTGAACTGGGCGCCGACGGCGAGTTCCTCCATCATGAACTGGAAATCGTAGTCGCCGGTGATGGCCACGACGGTGGCGTCGGGGTCGGCGGCGACGACGCCCAGGGTGGCGGGCACGGTCCAGCCCAGCGGTCCGGCCTGACCGGCGTTGATCCAGTGACGCGGCTTGTACACGTGCAGGAACTGGGCGGCGGCGATCTGGGACAACCCGATCGTGGACACGTATCGGGTGTCCTTGCCGAACGCCTTGTTCATCTCCTCGTAGACCCGCTGCGGTTTGATCGGGGTGTCCTCGAAGTGCGTGCGCCGGTGCATGGTGCGCTTGCGCTCCTGGCAGGCGTCCACCCACGCGGTCCGGTCGGGCAGCAGCCCGGCCTCGCGTCGTTCCCGGGCCACCGAGACCAGTTCGCGCAGCGCCGCGCCGGCGTCGGAGGTGATCGCGTAGTCGGGGGGGAAGACCCGGCCGATCTGGGTGGGTTCGATGTCGATGTGGACGAACGTGCGGCCCTGGCGGTAGGTGTCCAGACCGCCGGTGTGCCGGTTGGCCCAACGGTTGCCGATTCCGAGGACGTGGTCGGAGGCCAGCATGGTGGCGTTTCCGTACTGCTGGGAGGTCTGCAGCCCGGCCATGCCGGCCATCAGCCGGTGATCGTCGGGGATGGTGCCCCAGCCCATCAGGGTGGGGATGACGGGCACGTCGAGCAGTTCGGCGAGTTCCACCAGCAGCTCGGAGGCGTCGGCATTGATGATGCCGCCGCCGGCCACGATCAGCGGACGCTCGGCGGACTGCAGCATGTCGAGCGCCTTTGCCGCCTGCGCCCGGCTGGTCGTGGGCTTGTAGACGGGCAGCGGCTCGTACGTCTGGATGTCGAACTCGATCTCGGTCATCTGCACGTCGAACGGCAGGTCGATCAGCACCGGACCGGGTCGACCGGAGCGCATCAGGTGGAACGCCTGCTGGAACGCGCCGGGCACCTGGGCGGGTTCCATCACGGTCATCGCCATCTTGGTGAGGGGCGCCGCGATGGAGGAGATGTCGACGGCCTGGAAGTCCTCCTTGTGCAGCCGGGCGACCGGGGCCTGACCGGTGATGCACAGGATCGGGATCGAGTCGGCCGCGGCGGAGTACATGCCGGTGATCATGTCGGTGCCGGCCGGGCCGGAGGTGCCCACGCAGACACCGATGTTGCCGGCGACGGCCCGGGTGTAACCCTCGGCCATGTGCGAGGCGCCCTCGACGTGACGGGCCAGGATGTGCGTGATCCCGCCGTGGTCACGCAGCGCTGAGTAGAACGGGTTGATGGCGGCGCCCGGGACACCGAAGACGGTGTTCACGCCCTCCTTCTCCAGGATGGCGACGGCGGCGTCGATGGCACGCATGCGAGGCATGGGATATCTCCTGATCAGTTCGAGTTGGTGGGGGTGGCCACGGGAGCGGGTTCGGGCTCCGTGGAATCGAGATCACGGCCAGACAGGCGGAGCACCCCGCGGAGTAGTGCCGAATGGTCGAGTCCGCCGTCGCCGGAAGCCAGCGCGGAGGCCATCAGCTGGGCGACGACCGCGCCGAGCGGGATCACCACGCCGGCTTCCCGGGCGGCGGCGGTGACGATGCCGAGGTCCTTGTGGTGCAGCTGGATCCGGAATCCGGGCGGGAACGAACGGGTCAGCATGTTCTGGCCCTTCTGGTCCAGCACCTTGCTGCCGGCCAGGCCGCCACCGAGAACTCGCAGGGCGGCTTCGGTGTCGACACCATAGGCCTCCAGGAAGGCCACCGCCTCGGCGAGCAGCTGGATGTTGCCGGCCACGATCAGCTGGTTGGCCGCCTTGACCGTCTGGCCGGATCCGGCCGGGCCGACGTGCACGACGGTCTTGCCCACGGCCTCG
The DNA here is from genome assembly GCA_039916325.1 of Nakamurella sp. Taxonomy (GTDB): domain Bacteria; phylum Actinomycetota; class Actinomycetes; order Mycobacteriales; family Nakamurellaceae; genus Nakamurella. The sequence goes on from JBDSLP010000154.1 coordinate 29,534, forward strand.
AACACTGCTGCAGCGGCTGCGAAGTCGTCGGAATCGCCGCCGACCATGATGGACAGCGCGGCGTTGACCGCGCCGGCCTGACCGCCGGACACCGGGGCGTCGAGCAGGCGGAAACCACGCTCCTTGGCCTGGACGGCCAGGGCGGTGGTGACGTCGGGCCGGATGGAGGAGAAGTCGATGATCAGCGTTCCCGGGCGGGCGTTGTCGAAGACGCCCCCCTTGCCGGCGAGAACCTCTTCGACGTCGGGTGAGTCGGGCACCATGACGGCAACGACGTCGGCGTCGCGGACCGCGTCGGCGATGGTATCGGCACCGCTACCGCCCGCGGTGACGAGATCGTCGACCTTGCCACGGCTTCGGTTGTAGCCGACGACGTCGAATCCGGCGTTCACCAGGTGGCCGGCCATCGGGCCGCCCATGATGCCCAGGCCGATGAAAGCGATCGTGGTCATGAGGTTCTCCTCAGTGGGTTGGTCTGGGTCGGCGTCGTGGACGACGCGCGTTGCTCGCGGGGGAGCCAGTCGAAGCTGTCCAGGGTGGTGGTGGCGGGCTTGTACTCCAGCCCGATGTAACCGTCGTATCCGGCGTGCCGCAGCGACTCGAGGTGGGTGTTCAGATCCAGGTTCCCGGTGCCCGGTTCGTGGCGGCCGGGGTTGTCGGCGATCTGCACGTGTCCGATACGACCGGCATGGGTGGCGATCGCGGCGGCCACGTCATCGCCGTTGGCATCGAGATGGTAGAGGTCGCAGAGCATCTGCACGTTGGTCGCGCCGGCTTCGCGCCGGACGCGGTCCAGGACGTCGACCACTTCGGCGGCGGTCCGCAGCGGGTATCGAGGGGCCCCGCTGACCGGCTCGACCAGGATCGTGGCGTCCACCTTCGCCGCTGCGGCAGCGGCCAGCGCGATGTTCTCCGCAGCGAGGGCGTCCTGTTCCGCCGGCGTGGAGCCTTCGACGCGGTTGCCGTAGAGCGCGTTGAACGCAGTGCAGCCGAGTTGCGTCCCCAACCCGACGGTGACGTCGATGTTGTCGCGGAACTCGCCGCGACGCGCCGGCCAGGACACCAGACCCCGGTCTCCACCGGGCATGTCGCCGGCAAAGAAGTTCAGGCCCACCAGCTGCACGCCGGCGTCGGTGATGGCGCGGGCGAACGCGTCGACCTCGGTGTCGGTGGGCACCGCAGTGGTGAAGGGCCACCAGAACTCGATGGCGGTGAAACCGGCAGCGGCGGCGGCGGAGGGCCGTTCCAGCAGCGGCAGCTCGGTGAACAGCATGGACAGGTTGACGTCGAATCGGTGATCAGTGAGGGTCATCGCGCGGTCTCTTCCGGGTTGGAGGTGGGCGGCGTGGTCGGGGCGGTGGGGGAGGCGACCGGCAACGGTCGGCGCAGGGCCAGGGCGTCCAGGGTGGCGCGGTCCACGCCGGTACCGGCGCTGACCTCGGTGTCGTCCAGCGCGCCACAGTGCAGTCCGCGGACGATGAACGCGGCCAGCGCCTGGGCGGTGGCCGGCTCGTCCATCACGGCCCCGGCCTGGTGGGTCAGGTAGTTGCGCAGCCGGGTCGCCGCGACGTCGAGCCCGGAACGGTAGAAGGCGTAGGTGGCCAGGTAGCGGGTCGCCAGGTGACCGGGGTGCATGTCCCAGCCCTGGTAGTAGGCGCGTTCCAGGGACCGCTGGACCAGCGAGGCATGCAGCCGCATCGCCGCGACCACCTGCTCGCGGCTCCCGGTGGGGATGATGTTGGTCGATCCGTCGCTGAGCCGCACTCCAGTGCCGGCGGCCGCCACCTGCATGACGGCCTTGGCGTGGTCGGCGGCCGGGTGGGCCAGACTCTGCTGGCCGGCGGCGACCCCGCAGGCTGCGCTGTAGTCGAAGGTCCCGTAGTGCAGCGAGGAACAGCGGGAGCCCGCAGTGTGCACCATGGCGGCCACGGTGGCGGTGCCGTCCGCGGCGAGGATGCTCTGCGGCGTCTCGACCTGGATCTCGAACCGCAGCTCACCCGCTCGCAGGCCGTGCGCCTGCTCCAGGGCGACGCAGACGTCCACCATGGCCCGGACCTGGTCGACGGAGGTGACCTTGGGCAGGGTGATCACGAACCCGGCGGGCACCGTGGAACGGCCGTCGAGGACCCCGGACAACGCGATGTCCAGCGTGCGCAGGCCGCGGCGGCGGGTGGGGAGTTCCAGGCACTTGAACCGGATTCCGGCGAACGCCGGCCCACCGTCGGAGCTGAGCAGCACTCGCAGCAGACCGGCGGCGGTCACCGCCGCTGCGTCCTCCTCGGTATCGGGACGGTTGCCGTACCCGTCCTCGAAATCCAGCCGCAGATCCTCGATGGGCTGGGACGCCAGCTTGTCGCGCACCCGCTGGTACACCGCGTCGTCCACGGCGGATCCGAGGCCGGTCACCTCGGCCGCAGTGGCGGCGTCGGGGGCATGGGTGTCCAGTAACGCCAGCGCCGCCGAACCCCACTCCTGCGGGGTCGACGGGGTCGCGTCGGCGGCCGACACATACACGGTGTGGACCGGCTGACGGGTACCCGGATCACCGGGATAGCGCTTCTGGAGATCGATGTCGGCCCCGGTCAGCGACGCGTCGACCTCCGCCAGGAACTCGGCGGTCAGGACCGGCCTGGCCTCGGTGCCGGCTGCATCGGCGGTCATCGATCCCTCAAACTTTCACTAGGCGAAATTATTACTTCGTTATGCGAAATGTTACCCGGCCGAGCGCTTGGGGTCAACCACGCGCCGGACGGCGGACCGGGCGGGATGTCAGACCGCGTCGACGGCGGCCGCGTAGGCGGGCAGGGTGAGGAAGTCGGCGAACCCGTCGGCCAGCGCCACCTCCTCGAAGACCTGCCGGGCGAGCTCGAAATTGCTTGCTCGGTAGGCGGTGTCGCCAATCTCGTCGGCGATGACGGCCAGCTCCTCGGCCGCGATCGTGCGCACCACCGACGCGGTGACGTCCAGTCCGGTGTCCAACCGGACGCGGTGGTGCACCCACTGCCAGACCTGGGAGCGGGAGATCTCCGCGGTGGCGGCGTCCTCCATCAGGTTGTGGATGCCCACCGCGCCGTTGCCGCCGAGCCACGCCTCGAGATACCGCAGCGCGACGTCGATGTTGGTGCGCAGACCCGCTTCGGTCCATGTGCCGGGCACACTGGCGATATCGAGCAGCTGGTCGGCCTGCACCGACACTTCGGGGCGCTGCCGCCCGAGCTGGTTCGGCCGATCGCCGAGAACCCGGTCGAAAACCTCCTGGCAGACCGGCACCAGGTCCGGATGGGCCACCCAGGAGCCGTCGAATCCATCGCCGGCTTCCCGCTGTTTGTCCTCGCGGACCTTGCTCAGCGCCCGCTCGTTGACCACCGGATCGCGGCGGCTGGGGATGAACGCCGCCATCCCGCCCATGGCGAACGCTCCCCGGCGATGACAGGTGGCGACCAGCAGTTCGGTGTAGGCCCGCATCATCGGCGCGGTCATGGTGACCGCCGAACGGTCCGGGAGGATGAACTCCGCCCCGGCGTCCCGGAAGTACTTGATGATGCTGAACAGGTAGTCCCAGCGTCCGGCATTGAGCCCGGACGCGTAGTCACGGAGCTCGTAGAGGATCTCGTCCATCTCGAACGCGGCCGGAATGGTCTCGATCAGCACGGTGGCCCGGACGGTCCCGGGCGTGATGCCCAGCCGGTCCTCGGCGAAGGCGAACACGTCGCGCCACAGGCGCGCCTCGAGATGGCTCTCCATCTTGGGCAGGTAGAAGTACGGGCCGCTGCCGCGGGCGTTGAGTTCGGCGGCGTTGTGGAAGAAGTACAGGCCGAAGTCCACCAGCGCAGCGACCGCCGGGGCGCCGTCGACGAGGAGATGACGCTCGTCGAAGTGCCAGCCCCGCGGCCGGGCGACGATGACCGCCAGCGGTCGGTCGGTCGCCAACCGGTACTCGCGTCCGTCCGGCGAGGTGTACTCCAGCCGCCGCCGTACGGCGTCGAGAAGGGTGACCTGGCCGCCCACCACGTTGGCCCAGTGGGGAGTGTTGGCGTCCTCGAGGTCGGCCAGCCAGACCTTGGCGCCGGAATTGAGGGCGTTGATGGCCATCTTGGGTTCCGGGGGGCCGGTGATCTCCACCCGGCGATCGGTGAGGTCCGCCGGCGCCGCAGCCACCTGCCAGTTCGCGGCTCGCACGTCGGCGGTCTCCGGGAGGAAGTCCAACCGCCCGGTGCGGGCGGCTTCGGCGCGGCGCTGGGCACGGAGCGCCAGCAGCTCGTCGCGGCGGCCGCCGAAGCGGCGGTGCAACTCCGCAACGAAGGCCACTGCGTCGTCGGTCAGGATCTCTGCCGCGCGGGTCACTTCCGGACCGTGGATCTCGGTGGACGCTGGGGTGTCGGTGGGTGCAGTCACGGTGTGCGGCTCTCTGCTGGGAACGGTGGCGGTCATCGGGACCGGCTCGGGGTCGGGGCGTGGATTCCGGCCAGTTGGCGGATCGCCGCGGCCACGGCCGGCGCGACCGCGGGGTCGAAGACGCTGGGCACGATGTAGTTCGGGTTGAGCTCCTCCGGGGACACCGCGTCGGCGATGGCCTCGGCGGCGGCGACCAGCATGTCCTCGGTGATGTCGGAGACGCCGGTGTCCAGCAGCCCCCGGAAGAAGCCGGGGAAGGCCAGCACGTTGTTGATCTGGTTGGGGAAGTCGCTGCGTCCGGTGGCGACCACGGCGGCATACTCGCGGGCGGCCAGCGGATCGACCTCGGGAACCGGGTTGGCCAGCGCGAACACGATCGCATCGGGGGCCATGGTGGCGATGTCGTCCCCGGTGAGCAGGTTCGGCGCGGAGACGCCGATGAACACGTCGGCGCCCGCGAGGACCTCGGTCAGCGAACCGGTGACGCCGTCGGGGTTGGTGTTGTCCCGCAGCCAGCGACGCATGTCGTCGGTGGCCGGGCTGCCCGGGTGCACGGCGCCGTTGCGGTCACAACCCACGATCCGGGTAGCGCCCTGGGCCTGGAGGAGTTTGATGATCGCGGTGCCGGCGGCGCCCACCCCCGACACCACGATGCGCACCTGCGGCAGGGTCTTCCCGGTGACGCGCAGTGCGTTGCGCAGTGCGGCGGCCACCACGATCGCGGTGCCGTGCTGGTCGTCGTGGAACACCGGGATGTCCAGCAGGTCCCGCAGCCGTCGCTCGATCTCGAAGCAGCGCGGTGCGGCGATGTCCTCGAGGTTGATGCCGCCGTAGACCGGGGCGATGGCCCGCACGATCTCCACGATCATGTCGGTGTCCTGGGTGTCCAGGCACACCGGCCAGGCGTCTACGCCGGCGAACTGCTTGAACAACGCCGCCTTGCCCTCCATCACGGGCAGCGCCGCAGCCGCCCCGATGTTGCCCAGACCGAGCACCGCCGATCCATCCGTGACCACTGCGACGGTGTTGCGTTTGATGGTGAGCCGGCGGGCGTCGGCCGGGTTCTCCGCGATCGCCATACAGACGCGTGCCACCCCGGGGGTGTAAGCGCGGGACAGGTCGTCCCGGGTCCGCAGCGACACCTTGGGCGTGACCTCGATCTTGCCGCCCAGATGCATCAGGAACGTGCGGTCGCTGACCTTGCGCACGGTGAACCCGGCCGGCTCACCCAGCGCCTCGGTGATCCGCTGCGCATGCTCGGAATCCACCGCGTCGCAGGTGACGTCCACGACCATGGAGTCGTGGTGCGACTCGACCACGTCCAGCGCGGTCAGCGCACCGCCGGCGCGGGTCACCGCCGTGGTCAGCTGGCTTGTCGCGTCCGATGACGTGGGGCAGTCCACCCGTACCGTGACGGCGTATCCGGGGCTGGTCGAAGGCATTGCTTCCTCAATTCGAAATTGTTCTTCTACGATGTGAAATATCGAGGCACGGTGCGCGTGCCCGGACGGGAGGATTCCGATAGTGGAACAGCATGTCGAGGGCCTCAGCCCGGTGGCCGACATCAGCGACGCCGGGCGGGCCCCCTCTGGACGCTCGACGACCGGCGGGGGCAGCGTCCAGTCGGTCGAGCGGACGTTGAAGGTGCTCGAGTGCCTGTCCGACGCCGGCGGTGAACTACCCCTCTCTGAACTGGCCGCCGCGGCGGGTCTGCCGGTACCCAGCGTGTACCGGCTGCTGCGCACCCTCCTCAACCACGGCTACGTACGACAGCTGCCGTCCAAGCGCTACGCGTTGGGCCCGCGGCTGATCAACCTCGGGATCAGTGCCGGCACCATGCTGGGACAGTGGGCCCGGCCGTGGCTCGGGGATCTGGTCGACACCCTGGGCGAGACCGCCAACCTGTGCATGCTCGACGGTGACCGGGCCACCTACGTCGCCCAGGTCCCGTCTCGACACACGATGCGCGCGTTCACCGAGGTCGGCCGGCGCGTCTACCTGCACAGCACCGGTGTCGGAAAGGCGCTGCTGGCTCAACTCCCCGATGAGCAGGTACTTTCCCTGGTCAACCGGACCGGGATGCCCGCAGCCACTCCGACCACCATCGTCACTGTCGCCGCCCTGCTGGCCGAACTGTCCACCATCCGGGCCAAGGGATACGCCATCGACGACGGCGAGCAGGAGATCGGAGTGCACTGCGTGGCGGTTCCGGTGTTGAACACCGCCAACCCCATCGCCATCTCCGTGTCCGGGCCGACGCCGCGGATGACCGTGGAACTGGTGGCCCGGGCCGTACCGCTGCTGCAGCGGGCCGCGGCCGGTCTGTCCGAAGACCTGGACGCCCGGGAGTCCTCGGCCTGAGCGTCCACCGCGGCGGTCGCCACTCACGTCAGCAGTTTCTGCAGCCGCAGCTGGGTGATGCGGCGGTGCTCACCCGCGGCTTGGTGGATTTCTTCGGAGGCGGTGTTGAGCAGGCGGGCATCCAGGTTGGCCAGGATGTCCTGCGGCGTCCGGCCCTGTGCCGAGATCAGGAACACGTGACCGAAACGGTCCTCGTAGTCCCGGTTCCCGCTCGCGATGGCGTCGCGCACCACCGCGTCAGCGTCGTTCATGCCGGCCTGCTCGGAGGTGGAGAACTGTTGCGAGCTGCCACCGCTCTCGCCGATCCTCGGGTGTCCCCGCAACGCTTCCAGCCAGTCGGCGGGATCGAGGGCCATCCAGATCCGGTCGGCCACGGCCAACAACTCGGTCGTGTCTGCGTACGGGTGAGCATCGGCAACCCGCTCGGCCCAACGCTGAGAGTGGCAGACCTGCAACAGCTCTGAGATCAGGTCGGTCCTACTGAGCCCGTTGACCCGGTCCACCGCAGCGTCGGTAGGCGGCTGACCGGGATCGCTCACGGCGGACCCACCGGGGTCGGCGGAGGCCGGCACGGATGACGCCATCGGGGTTGCTCCTTCGTACTCGGGTGGGATGGTGCAACGGATGGGACGCGGCGAGGCACGCGCTGTCCCGGGCGCGTGAACTCGGTGCCGCCCCGGCCGGCCGTCGGTGGTCAGGCCGGTCGGGGCGGTCGGACCCGTCAGTGCGAGCCGTGGCCCCCGGGCTGGAACTCCGGTGTCACGCCCACGGCGGGCCCTTCGGCGAAGATGGGCGCGACGTCGTCCTTGCGTCCCAGGACGTTGAACAGGATGTTCAGCAGCACGGCGGTGACCGCGGCGGCGCTGATCCCGGAGTCGAAGATCGTCTGGAACCAGGACGGGAACTGGGCGTAGAAGTCCGGGATCGCGATGGGGATGAGCCCCATGCTGATCGACAGCGCGACGACGACCAGATTCTGGTTGTTCTCGTAGTGCACGGCGGACAGGCTGCGGATGCCGCTCGCGGCGACGGTTCCGAAGAGGGCCAGGCCGGCGCCCCCGAGGACCGGGAGTGGTAGCGCCGCGATGACCGCCCCGACCTTGGGGAACAGGCCCAGCACGAGCAGGATGACGCCGCTGACCGCGACCACGAACCGGCTCCTGATGCCGGTAAGGGCCACCAGTCCGACGTTCTGCGCGAATGCGCTGACCGGGAACCCGTTGAGCAGTCCGCCGGACACCGCGGTCGAGAAGGTGTCCGCCCGAAGTCCGTTGGCCACCGCCTTGCGGTCCGCCGGCCGACCCACCACCACACCGATGGCCAGCAGGTCAGCGGTGGTCTCGGTCATGATGACGAGCATCACGATGGTCATCGAGACGATCGCGGCCACCGTGAATGTCGGTGCCCCGAAGTGGAACGGGGTGGAGATCGCAAACCCGGCGGCCTGCGACACGGGGGAGAGGTTGACCTTCCCCATGATCGCGGCGACGACGCCGCCGGCGAGCAGCCCGACGATGATCGCGATCCGGGAGAAGAACCCGGGGAGGAACCGGTAGATCACCAGGATGATGCCCAGGGTGATTGCGGCCAGCCCGATGTTGGACGGCGATCCGAAGGTCTTACTACCGGCACCGCCGCCGGCCCACCGGATCGCGACCGGCAGCAGCGAGATGCCGATCACGGTGATGACGGAACCGGTGACCACCGGGGGGAAGAAGTGGAGCAGCCGGCTGAACACCCCGCTGATCAGGAATCCGATGGCGCCGGCGATGAGTACCGACCCGAAGATCGCTCTCAGCCCGGCGACACCGCCGCCCTGGGCGGCTCCGATGGCCAGCATCGAACCCACCGCGGCGAACGAGGTGCCCTGCACGATAGGCAGTTTCGCTCCGACCCACTTCACCCCCAGGGTCTGCAACAGAGTCGCCAGGCCGGAGATGAGCAGCGTTGCCGCCAGCAAGTAGGAAAGGTCGGAGAACGGCAGCTTCAACGCGCTACCCACGATCAGCGGGACGGCAATGACCCCGGCGTACATGCTCATCACGTGCTGCAGTCCGAAGAGCACCATCGGACCGGGCTTCAGCACCTCGTCGACCGGGTGGCCCGTCGACTGGGCGACGACGAGGTGATCCTCGGCCGTGACGGCCGGCTTGTTCTTGTGTGCCACGTCGGTTACCAGCCCTGTCCGGGATCGAAAGCCAGACCGGGGGTGGTCGCGGCGGTGTTGTGGATGGTGCCTTCGATGAAGCCGTAGGGGCGGTCGTCGGCGTGGAAGACCTCGTTGGCGTTCTCGAGGCCGTAGTGGCTCAGGTCGACGACGAAGTGATGCTTGTTCGGCAGTGAGAAGCGGACCTCGCCGATCTCGGGCTGACCGTCGATCATGGCCTCACCCATGGCGTACATGGTCTGCTGCAGCGCGAGGCTGTGGTGGCCGGCGAACACGTCACTCATTGTGGCCAGCGCGGTCTCGTACGAGCTCGACCAGTCCACGTCGATGTCGGTGTGCCACCATTGGCTGGTGACCGCAGTGGCCATCACCCGGTCGTGGGTGGGCTTGAGTGTCGTGTACTTCTCCTGCATGTAGCCGAAGAACTCCGAATCCGTCGTCTTCAAAACGACGTAGTCGTTCACTCCCGACACCGCCCAGATGGTGTCACCGTCATAGGTGACCGACGCGGTACGGATGTAGCCGCCGTCCCTAACGAAGGCGTGTGGGTGATCGGATCCATTGTGCTGCAGCCGCTTCCACGGATACATCTCGATCTTCACGCGGACCCGGCTGACCGGGGCGATGTCGTCGACGAAGTGGCGGGCCAGGGCGATGCCGAAGGACTCCGGCTGCCGGGCGGCTTCACCGTGTTCTTTCGCGAACGCGTTCACGGTGTTCTTGGTCGCGTCGGTGGTCAGACAGTTCGCGTTGTCACCGGTCAGGTGCATGTCCTCGAAATCGCCGCTGAGCGCGACACTCACGTTGTAGTCGACGATCTCGTGCGGATCGGCGTCGCGGTAGACCCGCACGACCCGGGTTTCGGCTTTTCCGTACTGGTTGTGTCCGAGCGTCACGCTCATGGTTTCTAGCTCCCTCGATAGGTGGAATAGGCGAACGGCGACAACAGCAACGGCACGTGATGATGGGCGGCCGGATCGGTGATGCGGAACGTCACCGACACTTCCGGGTAGAACCCGGACTGATCGGACGCGACGTAGTAGGCGGCGGTGTCGAACACGATCCGGTACACACCGGCCGGAAGCGGATCGAAACCCTGGTCATCGGGATACCGGAACCGGCCGTCGCCGTCGGTCACGCCCGCGGCCAGCAACGCCTCGTCAGGGCCGGCCCGGCGAAGGGCCAGGGGCACACCGGCAGCGGGACAACCCCGGGCGGCATCGAGAACATGGGTGGAGAAGGACAACTGGGGCACCTCCGGCGACGTTGCCTGACAGTGGACAATTTCGCCTGGCGAAATTGCTATGTTGCGTAGCGAAATCTAACAATGAGCGCGGAGGGTGTCAAGAGTTCGCCGCCAATCGACCCAGGTACACCCTTTCGGACCTGTGGATCGACAGCCTCCCCGTTTCGAGCTACTGTCGAGGTACCCCCGGGGGTACATGGAGGAGTGGACGATGGATCTGGACGGAACGCAGTTGACCGATGCCCTCGCGCGTTTGAAGCGGGCCCAGGGCCAGATCGGCGGGATCATCCGGATGATCGAGGAGGGCAGGGACTGCGCGGCCGTGGTGAACCAGCTCGCGGCGGCGTCGCGTGCGCTGGACCGGGCCGGGTTCTCGATCATCGCCACGGGGATGCGGCAGTGCATGGTCGCCGAACGCGAAGGCACCGAACGCCCGCTCTCCGACGCCGAGCTCGAGAAGCTGTTCCTCTCACTCGCCTGAGATCCCCACTACATCAACGACTCCCACCATCCGACGTGGGGCTGCGAATGCCCCAGAGCCCTACCCGGTAGGGAACAGGAGAATGCCGTGTTCGACATCGTCACCATCGAAACCACCAGCCTCGGCGACCGGAGCTACTTGATCACCGACGGCCGGGTCGCCGTCGTCGTCGATCCGCAGCGCGACATCGACCGGATCCAGGACCTGATCGAGCGCCTCGGCGTCCGCCTGACCCATGTGCTCGAGACTCACGTGCACAACGACTACGTCAGCGGCGGCCTCGTCCTGTCGCAGGTCACCGGCGCGGCCTACGTGGTGCCGGCGCACAGCGATGTGGACTTCGACCACACCAGCGTCTCCGACGGGGACTCGTTGGCCACCGGTGAGATGCGGATCCAGGCGATGCTCACTCCCGGCCACACCCATCACCACACCAGCTACAGCCTGGCCGACTCCGACAGCGCGGTTCAGGCCGTCTTCACCGGCGGATCGATGCTGTACGGGTCTACCGGCCGCACCGATCTCGTCGGCCCCGACCACACCGCTCAATTGACTCACGCTCAGTACCACTCGGTGCAGCGGTTGGCCCGGGAGCTCCCGGCAGATGCCGCGGTGTACCCCAGTCACGGGTTCGGCAGCTTCTGCGCAGCCACCCCGACCAGCGGCGACGCCTCGACCATCGGCGAGCAGGAGTCGGTCAATCCGGCCCTGACCCTGGCCGAGCAGGACTATGTGGACGGCCTGCTGGCTGGCCTGGACGCCTACCCCGCCTACTACACGCACATGGGGCCGGCGAACCGGAAGGGCGCGGGCCCGGTAGACCTGTCGATGCCGACCCTCGTCGACCCGGCGGAGCTGCGCTCCCGCATCGACAACGGCGAATGGGTGGTGGATCTGCGGGAGCGGACCGCGTTCGCGGCTGGACATCTGGCCGGATCGCTGGGGTTCGAACTGTCGGACAACTTCGTCACCTACCTGGGTTGGCTGTACCGCTACGGAAGCCCGCTCACGCTGATCGGCGAGACCGAGAAGGAGATCCTGGACGCCCGCCGCGAACTGGTCCGGATCGGGATAGACGACCTGTCCGGCGCGGCGGTCGGGGACATCGACACGCTCGCCGACGGCGCCGCGCTGCGGTCCTATCCGGTGTCGGACTTCGCCGGCCTCGCCGCGGCGATGCACTCCGGAACCGTGCAGGTGCTGGATTCACGCCGCAACGACGAGCGCGCCAAGGGTCATGTGCGCGGCTCCCGGCACATCCCCCTGCACGAGCTGCGTGACCGCCTCGACGAGGTCCCGACCGGTGAAGTGTGGGTCTACTGCGGTTCCGGGTACCGGGCCTCGATCGCGGCCTCGATGCTGGACCAGCCCGGCCGGGAGCTGGTGCTGATCAGCGATTCCTACGACAAAGCCGCCACTGCCGGGATCGAGACGCATGACCGGGTCTGATTCCCGCCCGGCGCCCAACACCGCCACCGCTGCCCGACCGGGCCACGGCGACGCCATCACCGTGGCCGGCTGGCTCACCGAACCTGACTCGGTGACCGTGATCGATGTGCGCAGCTCCGCGGAATTCGGCTCCGCGCACATCCCCGGGTCCTACAACGTTCCGCTGGACCTGCTCGGTGAGCACGCCGAGCAGTTCCCGGCCTCTCGCTTCTTTGCCGGACTGCCGCCGCAGCGGACCGCGGCGTGACGGTCCGCCGCGCAGATCCCGGTCGCAGCCCCGGCGCCATCTCTCGATGACCGTTGTCGCGGTCCTCGGCCTGGTCATCGGGCTGTTGCTCGGCCTGCTCGGCGGCGGTGGCTCGATCCTCGCCGTACCGGCCCTGGTCTACGGGGCTGGCCTACCGCTGGCCGCCGCGGTGACCACGTCACTGCTGGTGGTCGGGCTGTCGTCGGTCACCGCCGTCCTGTCGAGGCTGCGCAAGGTCCAGTGGCGACTCGCCGCGGTGATCGGCGGTGCCGGTGCCCTCGCCGCGTTCGCCGGCGCCGCCGTGAACCGCCTGTTGAACCCGCGCCTGGTGCTGCTCGGCTTCGCCGCGTTGATGATCGCCGCCGGGGTCCGGATGTTGACCGACAGCCGCGACGGTAAGGGCGGAGCATGTGTCCTGCCGTCGGGCGGGGTCGACTGGCGACGGTGCCTGCCTCGTAGCCTTCCCGTCGGTCTGGCGGTGGGCTTCCTGACCGGCCTGTTCGGCGTCGGCGGTGGGTTCCTGATCATTCCTGCGCTGGTCCTGACCCTGGGACTACCGATGACAACGGCCGTGCCCACCTCCCTGGCCATCGTGGTCATCAACTCCGTGTTCGGCTTCATCGCCCACGTCGGCGACGCCGCGGTGGACTTCCGGCTGGCCGCCGTCTTCGCCGGCACGGCGATCGCCGGTTCGCTGCTGGCCGCCCGGCTCGCCGACCGCGTCCCGGCCGACCTGCTGCGCCGTTGGTTCGCCTACCTGGTGTTCGCCACCGCGGTGTTCGTCATCGTGCAGGCCGTGATCAACCCGGCCGCCGGCTGATCTGCGCGCGCCTACCGAACGGTGCTGGTCAGGATGCCGCCACCATGGTCAACCGGTCGCGGCCGCTGCTCTTGGCGGCGTAGAGCGCCTGGTCGGCGAGTTCGATGAGCTGTTCGGGGGACTCGGCCGCGGTCGAGGGGAAGGTAGCGCCACCGAGGCTCACGGTGACGTTCACGTGGCTGTCTCCGATGGACAGGACATTCGCGGCGATCGCGCGGCGGATCCGTTCACCGACCGCCCGGACATCGGGAAGGCCGGCCCCGGGAAGGATGACGAGGAACTCCTCGCCACCGGTGCGGATGAGCACATCACCCTGCCGCAGGGCCAGCCGAGCGGCGGCGACAGCATCACGGAGGACCCGGTCGCCCGTGAGGTGGCCGTAGGTGTCGTTGACGCTCTTGAAGTGGTCGAGGTCGAACGCGAGAAGTCCGAGCAGGGAGCCGGAGCGGATGCTGCGAGCCCATTCTTCGTCGAGGCGCCCGAGTCCGAACCGGCGGTTGTAGCACCCGGTGAGGGGGTCGACGGCAGCCAGACGCTGGAACCTCTCGTGGCTCAGTGCGTTGTTCAGCGAGACCCCGGTCGGCTCGATCAGTGCCTCGAGCAGACGGCGGGCCTTCGCGGCCGGAGCATGGGCGAAGGCCAGCACGAGAACGCCGATCGCGGTCGTCCGGAAGCTGATGGGCGCCACGAGAACCGCGGCGGGCCGGAAGGAGACGACGGACGCATCCACCACCACGTTGTCAGGGAGGGCGACCCAGGACGCCGTCGTCTGGTGCGTGAGGCAGGCGGTGACCATCCGGTTGGTGGCGAGGTCCGTCGAGTCGAGCCGGTCGGCGGCGGCGACCTCGAGTTCGGCGTCGCGGACAATGCAGAGCGCCCCGGCGTCCGCCCCGCTGATCGACAGCAGGCTACCGAGGGCGGCCCGGGTGAACTCCGGCAGTTCGAGGTGGTCGGCCAACGAGCGGATGTGTTCCGAGATCGCCTGTTGCGCCTCGTGTGAGCTGTCCATCGCGTCGATCAGACCGTTGAAGGACGCCGCCACATCGCCGAGCGCGTCGTCGGAATCGACCGTGAGTTGGCACTCACGCGGGCTGCAGTCACTCCAGTCCCCGGAGTAGGTGGCGTCGAGGAGAACTGCGCTGACGTGGCGCATCTGCCGCGACAGAGCTTGCACCCGAATGCCGATCACCCATCGGGCCAACAGGTAGTTGGCTGCGGCGAGCATCAGACCGGCAACGACGGTCAGCGCGAAGAACGTCGGTCGTAGGGTCAGCTCGGCGGGGATGCCCAGCGGCAGGAGCACGAAAGGGAACGCGACGCCGATCGCGACCCCCAGTATCAGCATCCACAGACCCAGGTCGGTGAAGGCCTTCCTGGTCAACCGGGGGAGCGTGATCGGCTGGGTACCGGTCGGCGCTACTGGTGAGTCGTTACGGCGACCGGTGGACATCGGCACCTGTCTTCTTCCGCTCGAGGGTTGCGCCGCCGAAGATGCGTCGGCCGATGGGTGGTGGGAGCCGCCAGCCGATCATCGAAAAGTAATCGGATGCTTACGCACAGTGTACCTGTGGTCGCGTCCGCGGGTTCGGACAGGGGCCTCATCGGCTCCACCACCCACATCCCGGCGTCGTCAGACACTCCCGGGCCGCCCGTCTGACGACCGTCACGCTCCCGAGACGTCGAGCAAGGCGGGAGGCTTGCCTGACCGCGCCTCGCGCGCATCGCGTCGACTGCCGATCGCGCGGAGTGCGGCGAGGATCGTTGCGAGGTCGACGAGCTCCTGCAGCAGCGCACCCACCGTCGCGGGGATGATCCCGAACGCCGCCACGATCATCAGTCCCACGCTCACGATGATGCCAAGCCAGATGCTCTGCAGGGCGATCCGCACGGTGTCGCGGCCTATCTCGACGGCCTTCACGGTGCGGTAGATGTCGTCGACGAGGATGACGGCGTCCGCCGACTCGCTCGCGGCCGTCGCGCCTTTGGCGCCCATAGCGATACCCACGTCGGCAGCCGCCAGCACGGGGGCGTCGTTGACGCCATCGCCGACCATGAGCACCGGACGCTCGACGATGGCCCGCACCGCGTTCACCTTGTCGACGGGCAGGCATTCGGCCAGCACCGTCGTGACTCCGAGCTCCGTGGCGATGTGCTCTGCGGTTTCGCGGGCATCGCCGGTGAGGATCATCGTGTGGTGCACCCCGAGCTCATCGAGGCGTTCCAGGGTCGCTTTTG
>JBDSLP010000155.1:0-4841 GCA_039916325.1 Nakamurella sp.
CTCGCCGGGGCTGGCCGCGGTGATCGATCGATTCGGACCGGTGATGCTGACCGACGACGGCTCGTTGAATCGCGCCGCGCTGGCCGCCGTCGTGTTCAGTGACCCCGACGCTCGTCGTGACCTGGAAGCCATCACCCATCCGCGGATCCGGGACCGCTTCGACGAGCTGGCCGCCACCGCACCTGCCGACGCCGTGGTGGTCAACGACATCCCACTGTTGACAGCACTTCCGGCGGTGGCCGGGTTCCAGTTGGTCGTCGGGGTCGGTGCGGACGTCGACTTGCGGATCCGGCGGCTGATCGGCCGGGGGCTCGCCGAGGCCGACGCCCGGGCCCGGATCGCCGCCCAGATCGACGACGACGCACGGCGCCCGCTCACCGACGTCTGGATGGACAACAACGGCGGTGTCGAGGCGCTGCGCGCGGCCGTCGACGCGCTGTGGGACGCGAGGTTGCGGCCGTTCGGCGATCAGTTGCTGCGGGCGGTACCGGCGACACGCGGGCTGCCGGTCGTGGTGCCGTCGGACCCGACGTGGCCGACCACCGCGGCCCGCTTGCTGGCCCGGATCGGTTTCGCCGCCGGGACAGCGGTGCGCGGGTTGGAACACATCGGCCCGACGGCCGCACCGGGGATCGCTGCGGTGGATGTCCTCGACCTGCAGATGACCGTCGCCGACCCGGCGGCCGCTGACGCCGTGGCCCCCGCGCTCGCGCACGCCGGGTTCCCCCGGGTCACCGGGCCGGCGGTGGACACCATCCACGGCCCGGCGCGGTGCGTGCTGCACCGCAACGCCGATCCGGGTCGGGCGGTGGACCTGCACGTGCGGGTCGCCTGAAGTAGCGCCTGTCAATCTGAGCGGCAGGGCGCTGACCAGCGTCGACGGTCACTGTCGGTGGAGCCGCGTAACCTCTCACCCGTGGCATTCGCAGCAGAAAAACCCGTCCTGGCAACCTCTGAGTTCCGGACCGTCAACGAGCTCCCGCGGACCGGCGCGCGTTTCGAGGTGGTGTCCGAGTTCAAGCCCTCCGGTGACCAACCGGCGGCCATCGCCGAGTTGGAGAAGCGGGTCAACGCGGGCGAGAAGGACATCGTCCTGCTCGGCGCGACCGGCACCGGTAAGTCGGCGACGACGGCCTGGCTGATCGAGAAGCTGCAGCGCCCGACGCTGGTGATGGCGCCGAACAAGACGCTCGCCGCGCAGCTGGCCAACGAGTTCCGGGAGTTGTTCCCGCACAACGCCGTCGAGTACTTCGTGTCCTACTACGACTACTACCAGCCCGAGGCCTACGTCCCGCAGACCGACACCTTCATCGAGAAGGACTCGTCGATCAACTCCGACGTCGAACGCCTCCGTCATTCGGCCACCCGGTCGCTGCTGTCCAGGCGCGACGTCATCGTGGTGTCGTCGGTGTCCTGCATCTACGGCCTGGGCACCCCGCAGTCCTACCTCGACCGCTCGTTGCCGGTGCGCGTCGGGATGGATCTCGACCGCGACAAGCTGCTCCGGGCGCTCGTCGACATCCAGTACACCCGCAATGATCTCGCGTTCACCCGGGGCTCGTTCCGGGTCCGCGGCGACACGGTGGAGATCATCCCGGCCTATGAGGAGCTGGCCCTGCGGATCGAGTTCTTCGGTGACGAGGTGGAGAACCTGTACTACCTGCACCCGCTGACCGGAGACGTCCAACGGCAGGTCCAGGAGCTACGTATCTTTCCGGCGACGCACTATGTCGCCGGGCCGGAGCGCATGGAAAAGGCGATCACCGACATCGAGAACGAGTTGGCCGACCGGCTCGCCGAGTTGGACGGCCAGAACAAGCTGCTGGAGGCGCAGCGGCTGCGGATGCGGACCAACTACGACCTCGAGATGATGCGTCAGGTCGGCTTCACGTCCGGTATCGAGAACTACTCCCGGCACATCGACGGCCGCGCGGCCGGCACCGCCCCGGCCACCCTCATCGACTACTTCCCGGACGACTTCCTGCTGGTCATCGACGAGTCGCACGTGACGGTGCCGCAGATCGGCGGCATGCACGAGGGCGACGCCGCCCGGAAGCGGACCCTGGTCGAGCACGGGTTCCGGCTGCCCAGCGCCCTGGACAACCGGCCCCTGACGTGGGAGGAGTTCTCCGACCGGATCGGCCAGACGGTCTATCTGTCGGCCACCCCCGGCCGGTACGAGCTGGGTCGCGCGCAGGGCGAATTCGTCGAACAGGTCATCCGCCCCACCGGGCTGGTCGACCCTGAGGTCGTCGTCAAGCCCACGCAGGGCCAGATCGACGACCTCGTCGGCGAGATCCGCACACGCGCGGCGAAGGACGAGCGGGTGCTGGTCACCACTCTGACCAAGAAGATGAGCGAGGATCTCACCGACTACCTGCTGGAGCTGGGGATCCGGGTGCGTTATCTGCACTCCGAGGTCGACACCCTGCGGCGGGTGGAGCTGCTGCGCGAGCTGCGGTTGGGGGAGTACGACGTCCTCATCGGCATCAACCTCCTGCGGGAGGGGCTCGACCTGCCCGAGGTGTCCCTGGTGGCCATCCTGGACGCCGACAAGGAGGGCTTCCTGCGGTCCGGGACGTCGCTTATCCAGACCATCGGTCGAGCCGCCCGGAACGTCAACGGCCAGGTGCACATGTACGCCGACCGGATCACCGCCTCGATGGCCTCGGCGATCGACGAGACCAACCGTCGGCGTGAGAAGCAGGTGGCCTACAACACCGAGATGGGTCTCGACCCGCAGCCACTGCGGAAGAAGATCAACGACATTCTCGAACGGGTCTACGCCGAGGCGGAGGACCAGATCGCCATCGGGGGATCCGGGCGGAACATGTCGCGCGGTCGTAAGGCGCAGAGCGAGCCCGGCGGCACGTCGGCCGGTATCTACGCCGGCCATCCCACGGCCGGGATGGCGCGCGGGGAGATGGCCAGCCTCGTCCAGCAGCTCACCGACCAGATGCTGGCGGCGGCCAAGGATCTCCAGTTCGAGTTGGCCGGTCGGCTACGGGACGAGATCTCCGAACTGAAGAAGGAACTACGGCATATGGACGCCGCCATGGCCTGACCGGGCCAGCTCCGGTCCGACTGGGCCTGCCGGGCGATGCGCGGTGCCGGATACGTCGGAGATCTGACGGGCGGGCGTCATCGATCGGATGGTTTTCGGGCGGGGCGACGCCCCGGATGCCGTCGCGCACGCCGAAGTCGTCACGCCGTGAACCCGGGCTCCGAGCCGATGGATGGGACGAGTCCCGGATCGGCCGTCGAGCGTCCAATTGCCCGCCTACGCTCAGTGACCGCGAAAGGCTCCCTCGGTTACTGTGCGTTAGACGGGATGCCGTCATCGCAGTACCGTGGCAGCCAGAACCAGGACGCGACGCAAGATCGGCCGGAGTAGTCCGACGAGATCCCTCAGCCATCCGAAGTCCCCGCAGACCCGAAGCAGTGCAGCATTTCTCGCGTCACGCCGACCCGGGATCACCGCCTCAGCACATCCCGTACCACGCCGGTACCACACGACCCGAACCCGCTTCCGGATCCGTCGATCCGGCCGCGGGTTCTGGTCGTTGCCCCTGACGCAAGGTCAGCCGGCGACGTCGTCACGACGGTCCACCGGGGTGTCCCGATGTACCCGCCAAGCGGCCACCGCCTCGGATCGCGGGCCACCCGGATGGCTGGTGTGCCAGTGGCGGAGGAAGGCGTTCAGCTCGAACTGGGCCCCGATCTCGCTGTTCGGACGTCGGCCCCGGCCCGAACGCCAGAAGGTGAGGGCCTGATCCAGGGTGTGCCCGCCCTCGGCGATGAACGCACGCATCCGGGCGTCGAAGGAGAACGACGGGCCCAGCTCGTGCTCGAAGAATTGCCGCAGCAGCTGGCTGCTCCGCTGCCCCGGCGGGATCACCGTGTCGCGCCCGAGTGGGCCCGGCAACTGCCCGGAACGAGGGGCTGGATCCCGGAAGGTGGCCTCGGGAGCCGGAAGACCGTCCAGTGCGGCGACGACCCGCCGCGTCAACTCCTGCTTGCCGCCGCCGGTGGGGACGCCGAGCTGACGGGCCAACGCCACCAGCTCGGACTTCAACCAGTACCAGCGCAGCAGCTCGGCCCCGGTCAGCGTCGGCGTGGCTTCCGGCCGGACCTCATCGACGGCTGCGTCCTCGTTCGTCACCATTGGTTCGTCACCATTGCCTCCGTGGTCAGCTGGTGATGTCCTTGCGGCGGAACTTGAGGATCCCGAACCCGAAGAAGATCAGCGCGTAGGCCACCCCGGCGAAGCCGCCGCGGACCATGTCGTCCCAGCGGATCGGATCGGACAGCGTCCCGGTCCAGGCGAACGAGTAGTGGGTCGGCAGGAAATTGCGGATGTTCCCCAGCGCTTGGATCTGATCCAGGATCTGCGACAGGATCGTCAGCAGCACCGCCCCGCCGACAGCGCCCAGCGGGGCGTCGGTCGATACGCTGAGGAAGAACGCCAACCCGGCCACCCACGACAGTTGCAAGATCATGAACAGCACCACGATGACCAGCCGGAACACGGTGGCCGCGCCGTCCAGCTGATCGCCGACCGGGGTCGACAGCGGTCCGAAGCCGTACAGAATGCCACCGAGGAGCATCGCGGTGACCGGTAGGAGCAGGATCGCCAGGATCGACAGCGCGCCCGCCACCAGCACCTTCTGCCGTACCAGGCGCATCCGTGGAACCGGTAGGGCCAGCAGGTACCGCAACGACGACCACGACGCCTCCGACGCGATGGTGTCGCCGAAGAACAACGAGATCACCACGATCAGCAGGAAGCTGGCCGAGAAGAACAGGCAGACCATGGCGAAATTGATCGCGCCGGAGGTGGC
>JBDSLP010000156.1:0-2939 GCA_039916325.1 Nakamurella sp.
CCCGGATCTGCCCCTGCTGATGCGCCGGATAGATGTCGATCAGCCGGTCGATGGTCTGCGCAGCGGACTGGGTGTGCAGGGTGGCGAGCACGAGGTGACCGGTCTCGGCGGCGGTGACGGCGACCGAGGTGGTCTCCAGATCCCGGAGCTCGCCGACCAGGATGATGTCCGGGTCCTGCCGGAGTACGTGCTTGAGGGCGACGGCGAAGTCGGCGGTGTCCACCCCGACCTCGCGCTGGTTGACCACGCAGCGCTGGTGGGCGTGCACGTACTCGATCGGGTCCTCGATCGTCATGATGTGGCCGGCCCGGGTCCGGTTGGCCACGTCCAGCAGTGACGCCATCGTGGTCGACTTCCCGGAGCCGGTCGGGCCGGTGACCAGCACCAGGCCGCGCGGCAGGTGTGCGAACCGCTCGACCACCAACGGCAGGCCGAGGTCCTCGAGTTTCGGGATCGTGTGCGCGATGACCCGGAACGCGGCCCCGACCGAGCCGCGTTGACGGTAGACGTTGAGCCGGAACCGGCTGACACCATTTACCGCGTAGGCGGTGTCGAGCTCGTGGTCGCGGGCGAAGTGCTGCCACTGGTCGCCGGTCAGCGCGGTACGGATCAGCCGCTGGGTGTCCTCGGAATCCAGCGGCACCCGACCCGGGAGCGGCATCAGCGCTCCGTGCAGTCGCACCGACGGCGGGATGCCGACGGTGAGATGCAGGTCGGAGCCGCCCATCTCGACCGTCTGGACGAGCAGCTGGTCCAGGGTGGGATGGGCGTCCAGGGCCGGCGGCAGCAGGTCCGCCATCGTCGTCGGGGTCAGTGCCGTCATCGTCGTCGGGTTCATTGCCGTCGAGGTCATGCCGTCCGTCCGGGTCACAGGGATGGGGGGTGAAGGAGCTGGCGGTGCTGGGATCAGACCGTGACGCGGATGACTTCGTCGAGGGTGGTGTCGCCCTGGGCGACCTTGCGTAGGCCGTCGTCGCGCAAGGTGACCATTCCTTCCTCGATGGCGACCTTGCGGATCTCGCTGGCCGAGGCCCGGGCCAACGCCAGGCGTTCGATCTCCTCGCTGACCGGCATCACCTCGGTCACCGCCATCCGACCGCGGAATCCGGTCTGACTGCAGTTGCGGCAGCCGACCGGGCGCCAGAGCATGTCCGGGGGCGCCAGCGTCGAGCTCGGCCAACGGCTCGGCGCCCGGTCCGCGGCCGACGCCGGGTACTGGTCCTTGCACCAGTCGCACAGCCGCCGGGCGAGCCGCTGGGCGAGCACGCAGTCCAGGGCCGAGCCGACAAGGAAGGGCTCGATCCCCATCTCCACCAGGCGGGTGACGGCGCTGGGCGCGTCGTTGGTGTGCAGGGTCGACAGCACGAGGTGGCCGGTCAGGGCGGCCTCGACACCGAGCTGCGCGGTGGCCCGGTCGCGGATCTCGCCGATCATGATGATGTCCGGGTCCGACCGCAGGATGGCCGGCAGGATGGCCGCGAAGTTCAGCCCCGCCTTGTGGTTGACCTGTACCTGATTGATGCCGTCGAGCCGGTACTCCACCGGGTCTTCGACGGTGATGATGTTGACTCCGGGCTTGCTGATCTCGGACAGCGTGGCGTAGAGCGTGGTCGACTTCCCGGAGCCGGTCGGCCCGGTGACCAGCACCATCCCGTGCGGCTTGGTGAAGGATCCGGAGAAGCGCCGGTAGTTGTCGTCGGTGAAGCCGAGCTTGCGCAGCTCGAGGTCGATGCCGCTGGTGTCCAGCACCCGCAGGACGACCTTCTCGCCCCAGACGGTCGGGAGCGTGGCGGTTCGCAGGTCGACGTTGCGGCCGTTGAGCTTCACCGTGATCCGGCCGTTCTGCGGGAGCCGTCGCTCGGTGATGTCGACGTTGGACATGATCTTCAGTCGCGAGATGAGCGCGGACTGGACACCACCGGGGACGTTGTCGATCTCGTGGAGCACACCGTCGATGCGGAACCGCACCCGCATGTCGGTGGCGGTGGGCTCCAGGTGCAGGTCCGACGCCCGGCTCTGGATGGCCTGCTCGATCAGCGAGTTGACGTACCGGACGACCGGCCCGTCCTCACCGACCGAGCTCAGATTGGCGACGCTGGCTTCCTCCTCGGCCCGTGTCGCAGACGTGACGCTGCCCAGGTTGCTGTCCTGCCGCTTCACCCGGTCGATCAGCTTGCGCAGCTCGCTACGGGCGGCGATCACCGGCCGGATGACCATGCCGGTGGCGGCCCGGAGGTCGTCCAAGGCCATCACGTCGTCCGGGTCGCTGAGGGCGACGACCAGCTCGCCGTTCTCCATCGCGATACCGAGCACCCGGTGCCGCATGATCACCGCGAGCGGGATCTTGGCCACCGCCGCGGGGTCGAGCGGGTAGCCGACCAGGTCGACACTGCCGATGCCGTGCGCGTCGGCGAGCGCCTCGGCCAGCTTGAACTCGGTGATGATCGAGTCGTTGACCAGGACGTCACGGATGGAGCGGCCGGTGCGCTGGCTCTCCAGCGCGGCGTCCTCCAGATCCGCGACGTCCGCTCCACGCTTGGCGAGCGCATCGAGCAGTGGTCGGAACGATTCGTACATCCGTCTCCCTCCGGGGTGAGCCAGGCACCGACCCGGTGGGGCCGAGAGTGGCTCCGGAGCGCGGTTGTTTCTCCCTTCTATCGGCCGCAGCGGCCGAGATGTGAGCGTTCGGTACTCAGCTGATCCCGGAGGGTGTCATGCCGAGCGAGGTCGGGCTTCAGTGGTCAGGCTCTAGAGGTCAGGCTCGCCAGGGCAGGCTCGGGAGGTCAGGCTCAGGAGGTCAGTCGGGCCCAGGACTTTCGCTGTTCCCGAACCAGTCCGCGTGTTGTACCTCCCCACCGGTGACGGTGACCTGCAATTGGATGGGTCCGCCGAGCTTCTCGTAGAGCTCGTAGGTCCCCTCTTTCAGTTCGGGGAACACA
>JBDSLP010000157.1:0-22626 GCA_039916325.1 Nakamurella sp.
CTGGCCCTGGGTGTCTACCTGGCCCGGATCGAGCGCACCCGGTGGGGTTCCATCTCGTTGTGTTTCACCGCGGTCGTCGTCGCGGTGATGGGTCTGCGGTTGCTGCAGTTGTGGCGGATGGGAGTGACAGGTGTCTGAACCCGCAGGACCGGGGCGGCCGGTGGACAGCGGTCGGACCGGTCCACGCCGGGCGCTTGTCGCGGTCTACGCGACGTTCGCGCTGGCTGCGACGGCCCGGGCCGGGGTGCAATTGGCCACCCAGTTCGACCAGGCGCCGCTGGCGTACGTGCTGTCGGCGTTTTCCGGCCTGGTCTACATCGCCGCCACCGTCGGGTTGGTGACCCGTCGACCGTGGTCGCGCCCACTCGCCTGGGCAGCGTGCAGCGTCGAACTGGCCGGAGTCCTGATCGTCGGCACCCTGTCGGTCCTGGACTCCGGCGCCTTCCCCCGGGACACCGTCTGGTCCAGGTTCGGCAGTGGCTACGTCTTCATCCCGCTGATCCTGCCGGTCCTCGGTCTCTGGTACCTGTCCCGCAACCGGCCGGCGACGACGCTTTCGGCGTGAGAATCACCGGGACCCGGGCATCATCACGCCGGATCCAGGGCCTTGGACGGATCAGAGTTTGATCATCGGGACGCCACCGATGAGCATCAACCGGACGGTGCCGGCCGCGCCGAAGTCGATGGTGGCGGTCGCCCGTACCCCACTGCCGTCGGCCGCCACGACCTTGCCGAGGCCGTACCTGTCGTGCGAGACCCGGTCCCCCACCGCCAGACTCAGCGTCGGCGTGTTCTGCCAGCCCTTGAAACCGGTGCTGCGCATGCCTCCGGCGGCAATCCGCGACTGGGCCGACTCGCCGCCGAAGGTGCGCCCCGGCCGGTCCCCGAACCGGCCGGCGTTGACCGGGGCCGACCGCGTCCAGTCGGTCTCCTGACTCTCGATCAGTCGGCGCCAGTCCATCAGCTCCGGCGGGATGTCGTCCAGGAACCGGGACGGCGGGTTCGCGCCCGGCTGGCCCCACTGCGATCGCATGGCGGCCCGCGAGATGTAGAGCCGCTGCTGGGAGCGGGTGATCCCGACGTAGGCGAGCCGGCGTTCCTCGGCCAGCTCCTTCTCGTCGGTCAGCGCCCGCATGTGCGGGAACAGCCCGTCCTCCCAGCCGGTCAGGAACACGACCGGGAACTCCAGGCCCTTCGCGGTGTGCAGGGTCATCAGGGTGACCACCCCGGCGTCGGAATCCGGGATCTGGTCGGCGTCGGCCACCAGCGACAGCTGCTCGAGTACCGCGGAGAGAATCTCGACGCCAGGTGCGTAGTCAGGCTGTGCTGGATCAGACCCGGCCAGGATGAGCTCCGCCCGTTCCCGCAGCACGGTGACCAGCTGCTCGAGATTCTCCACCCGCGGTGCGTCCTGCGGATCGGAGCTGGCCTCCAGCTCGGCGAGGTAGCCGCTGCGGTCCAACACCGCCGCCAACAGGTCAGCCGGCTCGGCGCCGTCGGCCAGCGACTCGCGCAGCCCGCCGATCAGCGCGTTGAACGACTCCACGGCGTTCACCGACCGGGCCACCAGGAACGGGATCTCCCGCACCCGGGTCATCGCCTCGGCGAAAGAGATCCGCTCGTGGGCCGCGAAGACCGCGATCGACGCCTCGGCCCGGTCGCCGATGCCGCGCTTGGGCACGTTCATGATCCGGCGCAGCGACACCTCGTCGGCCGGGTTGGCCAATGCGCGCAGGTAAGCCAAGGCGTCCTTGACCTCCCGGCGCTCGTAGAAGCGCACGCCACCGACGATCTTGTACGGCATCCCGAGCCGCACGAAGATGTCCTCGAACGCCCTCGACGAGGAGTTCGTGCGGTAGAACACGGCCACGTCGGCGAACCGGATCTCGCCCTTGTCGACCAGCCGGTCGATCTCGCCGCAGACGAACGAGGCCTCGTCGTACTCGTTGTCGGCGACGTAGCCGACGATGGGCTCGCCGCTGCCGGCCGCGGTCCACAGACTTTTCGCCCGGCGGCCGGGGTTGCGGGCGATGACCGCGTTGGCGGCCGACAGGATGTTCTGCGTCGAGCGGTAGTTCTGCTCGAGCAGGATCGTCCGGGCTTGCGGGTAGTCGCGCTCGAACTCGACGATGTTGCGGATCGTGGCGCCGCGGAAGGCGTAGATCGACTGGTCGGCGTCGCCCACCACGACCAGCTCGGCCGGCGCCGGGGCTTTCGGGTCGCCATCCGGATCCGCGGTTCCGACCAGTTCCTTGACCAGCATGTACTGCGCATGGTTGGTGTCCTGGTACTCGTCGACCAGCACGTGACGGAACCGCCGCCGGTAGTGCTCGGCGACGGCCGGGAACGTCTGCAGCAGCGCGACCGTCTCCATGATGAGGTCGTCGAAGTCCAGCGCCGAGGCGCCCTTCAGCCGGGCCTGGTAGCGGGCGTAGATGTCGGCGACGGTGCGCTCGATGTCGTTGTCGGCGCGGTCCGCGGCGGTGGCCGGGTCGATGAGCTCGTTCTTGAGGTTGGAGATCTGCGCGGCAACGCTCTTCGGAGCGAACTTCTTCGGGTCGAGCTCCAGGTCGTGGGACACCAGGGTGACCAGCCGTTGCGAATCGGCCGAGTCATAGATGGTGAAACTGGACTTGTACCCGAGGAGGGTGGCCTCGTTGCGCAGGATGCGCACGCACATGGAGTGGAACGTGCTCACCCACATCGCCCGCGATCGGGCTCCGACCAGGTCAGCGACCCGCTCGCGCATCTCGGCGGCGGCCTTGTTGGTGAAGGTGATGGCCAGGATCTCGCCGGGGGTGGCACCGCCGGCGGCCAACAGGTAGGCGATCCGGCGGGTGAGTACCCGGGTCTTCCCGGAACCGGCGCCGGCCACGATCAGCAACGGCGCCCCGCGGTGTGCGACGGCGTCCCGCTGGCGGTCGTTGAGGTCCGCCAGCAACGAGGCGGCGCGGGCCCGGCGGGCCATCGAGGCGTCGTCGGCGGCCCGCTGCTCGGCGGCGGCCAAAGCATCGGTCACCGGCGCGGCGAAAAGCCCGCCGTCAGCACCCTCCGAGGGGACGGCGGCACTTCGCGGGGACGCCGGGGAAGGAGCAGATCGGGGGTGCGGAGCCGGTGTGATGGACGCGGCGGACTGCTGATTCATGTCGGGGACCACGCTACCGGCCGGCACCGACAGGGACTCCCACCCCACCGGCCCGGCGTCACCGTCAGGACGCGTGCGCCTGCAGCCAGTCGACCAACGGAGTGAGCCTGCGCCACCGGGCGGCGATCTCGGCGGCCGCGTCGGCGGTCGGTAGCCAGTCCGGCGCCCCGAGGTCCTGGTGTCCGGTGAGTGAGCGGTACTTCAGCAGCTCCGCGCGGGGATGGTCCTTGGCGAACCCCGACGGCACCCGGGTCATCAGGTCCCCCCGGACGTCGAAGCCGCCGCGGCGGACCTTGCCCAGGGCGGCGGCCAGCGCCGGTCCGTGTCGTTCGTCGTCGACGGCGCGTCGGAAACCGGCCAACTGCTCGGGACTCAGTTGCCACCGACCTCCCCCCAGCATCAACCCGGCCGCCGATATCTGCAGGTAACGATCCGTCTCCCCGAACCAGGCCGCCTGGTGCGTCTTGTACGGCGTCTTGTCCGTGGCGAAGCGGACGTCACGGAACGGCCGGAACAGCTTGGCCGGTCCGAACTCCGGCTCCAACGCGGCGGTCAGCGCGAGCATCGGCGCTTTCACCTCGGCGTCGTACACCGGCTTGTGCGCGGTCCAGAAGACCTTGGAGTTGTCGGCTTCCAACTCCTCGTAGAAATCCAGAGCGGCAAACGGGATACCGGCGGAACTCATCGAAAGATCTCCTCACCACAGCAGGGACGTGGCCCGACGGAGCGCCGCCTGGTCCGGAGCCACCCCGCAGGATCGACCGGCCGGCGGTCGCACTGGACGGAACTTTCGGACCCGGGTCGGGCCCACGCTACCCACGCTGGACGCCGCCCGTCCGGTTGTGCCACACTGCGTCCCATGTCAGCTCGGCAGTTTTACTACGGGTACCGGCCTCCGGTGCCCGTGAGCGGCTGATCCAGCTCCCACGACGCGCCCCGAGGTCCACCGGACCCGGGGCGTTTTTCGTGCCCGGGGTCGGTGCGGCCGGGGCAGAATGAGGTTCCCATGCTCAGCACCAGGGTCCGGAAGGCCGAGATGACCGACGCCCAGATGCAGCTCCCCGAGATCGACGTCCCGCAGTCGGAGGACGAGATCGACGTGCTGCGCCTCGAGATCGACGCCATCGACACCGAACTCGTCCGGCTGATCAAGCGCCGCACGGCGATCTCACACGCCATCGGAGCAGCCCGGATGAAGCTCGGCGGTCCGCGGGTCGTGCACAGCCGCGAGATCAAGATCCTCGACCGCTTCCGCGACCTCGGCCAGCCCGGCGTCGACCTCGCCCTGATGCTGCTGGATCTCGGCCGCGGCAAGCTCGGTAAGTCGCGCTCCTCGTCGTCCTGACCCGGGGGGTCAGACCAGACGTCGGTCGGTGGCCCACCTGGACAACTCGTAGCGGTTGCTCATCTGGGTCTTGCGCAGCACCGAGGAGACATGGGTCTCGACCGTCTTGATCGAGATGAACAGCTGCGACGCGATCTCCTTGTAGGCGTACCCGCGGGCCAACAGCCGGAGCACCTCGCGCTCCCGGGGCGACAGCATGTCCAACTCCGGGTCGACCAGCGGCGCTGCACCCGGCCGGTCGGAGAAGGCGTCCAGCACGAATCCGGCCAGTCGCGGCGAGAACACCGCGTCCCCGCCGGCCACCCGGACCACCGCGTCGGCGAGCTCGGTCGCCGAGATGGTCTTGGTGACGTAGCCGCGGGCCCCGGCCCGGATCACGTTGATGACGTCCTCGGCGGCATCGGACACCGACAGGGCCAGGAACACGGCCTCCGGGTAGCGGGCGTGCACCTGCTGGAGCACCGCCCGGCCCCCGCCGTCGGGCATGTGGACGTCGAGCAGCACCACGGCCGGTCGCTCGGCGGTGATCCGGACCACCGCCTCCCCGACGGTGCCGGCCTCCCCCACCACCACGATGCGATCGTCGGCCAACCCGGCGAGTTCGGCCCTGACCCCGGCGCGGAACAGCGCGTGGTCGTCGACGAGGAAGACGCTGACGGGAGTGCTCATCGGGAACTGACCTGCTTCGGATCGGGGGTGGGAGTGACCGGGATGGGGTCCGGGACCGTCGGTGTCTGCGCGGGCGCCGGCCCGATACGGACGGCGATCGGCATCCACAGCTCCACCTCGGTGCCCACTCCGGGGGTGGAACGGATGGTGGCGCGGCCGTGGTGCCGGTCCATCCGTCCACGGATGGATTCGGCCAACCCGCGGCGGTCGGTCCCGACTGTGTTCTCGTCGAAACCGACACCTCGATCGCGGACGAACACGGTGACCGCGTCCTCCTCCACCTCGGCGTAGAGGCTGATCTCGGGGTTGCCGGCGTGTTTGGCCGCGTTGATCATCGCTTCCCGGGCAGCCGCGACCAGGGCGTGCATGTCCGACCCGCCGCCACCCATCGCGGCGTCGCCGACGACCACCGGGGTGACCTTGACCGCATAGGTGTCCTCGACCTCACCGGCCGCGGCGGCCAGCGCGACGGCGACGGTGGCGTCGCCGACGACCTGGTCGGAGCCCGCCACGGTGGCGTAACCGGCCGGCCCGTACAGCCACGAGCGCAACTCCCGCTCCTGGGAGCGGGCCAGCCTCAACACCTCTCGCGGCTCGGCGGCCTGCCGCTGGATCAGCGCCAGCGTCTGCAGCACCGAGTCGTGCAGGTGCGCTGCGATCTCGGCCCGTTCCTGCTGGACGACGAGCTCGCGACGTTCGGCACCGAGGTCACGGACCAGCCTGATCCACCACGGGACCGCGATGATCGCCACCCCGACCAGGGTCAGCGCGACCGCGACCAGCGCCCCACCGGTGGCGCCGACGTCGAACTGCCCCAACGCGAAGACGGCGAGCCCGCCCACCACCAGGATGGTGCCGCCGAGGATGCGCCACAGACCGCTGCGTCGCTCCCCCACCACGCCGACGGCCGACCGACGCCACCGCTGGCGCTGGGCATCGTCGGCCTCCCGCCAGATGAATGCGCCGCCGACGGCGGCCAGGCCGAGCGGGCCGACGATCCAGCCCAGGCTCTGCCCGAGACCCAACGTGGTGCCCAATACGGCCAGCGCGGCACCCACCGCGGAGATACCCAGGCCCTGTCGACGTTCGGTCGCGCTCGGCCGGGTCAGTTCGGTCCCGACGCCCTGGGGGACGAAGATCCACAGCATCGCGTAGGCCAGCACACCGACCCCGGACAGCAGCGCCAGCACCGCGAACGCCAGGCGCACCCACAGCACCCGGACCCGGAGGTGCTCGGCGATCCCGATCGCGACACCGCCGACGATCCGGCCGGCGACGGGCCGCACGAGCCGGTGGATCGGGTCGCCGTGCCGGTCGACGCCGACGACCCGGGGGTCGGTCGGCGGGGTCAGCAGCGTGGGCGCGGGGGACGTCACCATGCGGGGGCGGAGCAGTTCGTCGACCCCGTCTGCGGGGGCGGGACGCGCCGACTGACCCGCCGTCACCGGCCGGGCAGGCTCGCGCCGGAGTTCGCTCACCCTGTCATGGTGTCAGCCCCGGGGGCTGCCGGCATCGGGGAGCACCCTGGTTCAGGAAATCAGGGTGCTCCCCGATGGTGCCCGGCGGGTCCGGTCGACCAGGCTGGCTGTCATGACCGACACCGGGTTCGCCCCGCACACCCCCCGCACCGACTGGTGGTCGCGCCGCCCCCGCCGTTCCCGCTCCGACTCCAAGGTCGCCGGGGTCGCCGGCGGGCTCGCCCACCACCTGGGTGTCGATCCCGTCCTGTTCCGGGTCGGGTTCGTCGCGCTGACCATCGTCGGCGGCGTCGGCATCCTCGCGTACTGCCTGCTCTGGCTGCTGCTTCCCGCCGAGGGGGACGAGGTGTCGGCCGGGGAGGCGCTGATCGGCCGGGGCCGGTCGTCGGTGTCGCCGCTGGTGGCCGCGGTGCTGGCCGTTGCCGTCCTGCTCAGCATCACCGCCGGCATCGACTGGGGGATGCCGTTCTGGCCGGCCCTGGTCTTCGGTCTGGTCACCCTCCACATCGCCCGCAAGCGGGGCCGCGGACCGTTCCGCCCGGGCAGTGAGTGGGAGCGCCGGATCCGGTCCACCGCGGGCGACGTCGGCGCGAACCGGTGGTCGACCGGTCAAGAGACCGCCGGCCCCCAGGGCTGGGGCTGCTCCCCCACCTGGGACACGGCGGCACCCTCGGATCGGCACGGCGGCCCGTTCGACGGTCCCGCGTTCTGGGACCAGCCGTCGGCGGGTGACACCCCCACGACCTCGACGCCGGGGGACCCCTTCCGCAAGGCCGATCCCGGAACCGCCGGCGACGCCTCCCGGCCCGGCCCTGCAGCAACGGCCGCCGGCCGCGAGCCACGCACCGGTCCGCCCGCCTGGGACCCGCTGGGGGCCGCACCGTTCGCCTGGGATCTCCCGGACATCGACATCGCCCCACCGTCCGACGTCGCCACGACGCGCACCCGGACCGGCTCGCCGGTGATCGCCCGGGCCACTCTGGGCGTGGCGGTGCTGGCGGTGGCCGTCCAGGTGCTGGGCCTCCTCGCCGGATGGTGGGCACCGGCCTGGGCGGTGATCGGCGCCACCGCACTCACTATCGTCGGCATCGGCGTGCTGGCACAGGCGCTCCGGGGCCGGAGGTTGACGCTGGTCGGGCCGGGTGTACTGCTGTCGGCAGCCACCCTGATCCTGACGATGACCGGGATCAGCGGGAATCCGACGTTCGGTAGCCAGACCTGGATCGTCGACAACGGCACACCGCTCGTCAGCGAGTACCGGCTCAGCGCCGGCGACGGTGTGCTCGACCTGCGTGGCTTGATCGTTCCCGCCGGTAAGACAGTCACCACCTCACTCGACGTCAAGGCCGGCCAGGCCCGGGTGGTGGTGCCCGCCGACGTCGCGGTGAACGTCACGTGCAGCAGCAACGCCGGTCAGATCGACTGCCTCGGGGTGATGTTGGACGGACTGGACAGCTCGACGACCGCCACCCAGGGCGGGAAGCCCACCACTGGCACCCTGGACCTCGTCGTCCACGTCGGCGCAGGCAACCTGATCGTGGAGGTGGGGCGATGAGCACCCCCGCCCCGGCCCGCGGCCAGGTCAGCGTCACCGGCGTGCTGCTGGCCCTGGTGTTCCTGACCGTCGCCTCGGTCGGCTTCACCGGGAACCCGTTCTGGCTGCTGACCGCGGGCACGAAGTGGGTGGCGGCCGGCGCGCTCGCGGTGATCGGATTGGGACTGGTGGCCAGCACGCTGCCGAAGGCAGGACGCCGGCAGCCCTGAGCCGAGAACCAGTCCGGCCCGACGAGATCATCTCGTCGGGCCGGTCTCGTCCGCGGGCAGCGTCGGTCACCTGTCCACCGTTCGCAGCCGGTGGTTCACTCCCACTCGATCGTCCCCGGCGGCTTGCTGGTGACGTCCAGGACCACCCGGTTGACGTCGGGCACCTCGCCGGTGATCCGGTTGGAGATCCGGGCCAGCAGTTCGTACGGCAGCCGCGACCAGTCGGCGGTCATCGCGTCCTCGCTGCTCACCGGACGCAGAACGATCGGGTGCCCGTAGGTCCGGCCGTCGCCCTGCACTCCGACGGAGCGGACGTCGGCCAGCAGCACCACCGGGCACTGCCAGATATCGGCGTCCAGGCCCGCGGCGGTGAGTTCTTCGCGCACGATGCTGTCCGCGGCCCGCAGGATCTCCAACCGCTCCCGGGTGACCTCACCGATGATCCGGATCCCGAGCCCAGGACCGGGGAACGGCTGCCGGCCGACGATCTCCGGCGGCAGCCCGAGCTCCCGGCCCAGCAACCGGACCTCGTCCTTGAACAGCTTGCGCAGCGGTTCGACCAGGGCGAACTTCAGGTCCGCCGGCAATCCGCCGACGTTGTGGTGGCTCTTGATGATGGCCGTTCCGGTACCGCCGCCGGATTCCACGACGTCCGGGTAGAGCGTGCCCTGGACCAGGAAGTCCACCCCGCCCTCGGCCGCGGCGATCGATGCCGCTGCGGCCTCGAAGGTGCGGATGAACTCTCGACCGATGATCTTGCGCTTGGTCTCCGGCTCGGTGACACCGGCCAGCGCGTCCAGGAACTGCTGCTCGACGTCGACGGTGATCAGCCTGATGCCCGTGGCGGCGACGTAGTCCCGCTGGACCTGCTCCCGCTCCCCCGCCCGGAGCAGCCCGTGATCGACGAACACGCACGTCAGCTGGTCACCGACGGCCTCGTGGACGATCGCCGCGGCAACCGCCGAGTCGACCCCGCCGGACAGCCCGCAGATGACCTTCCGGTCACCGATCTGCTCCCGGATGACGGCCACCTGCTCGGCCAGGATGGAGCTCGCCGTCCAGGAGGAGTCCAGTCCGGCGACGTCGTGCAGGAAGCGGCGGAGCACCTCCTGACCGTGCTCGGAGTGCCCGACCTCCGGGTGGTACTGAACGCCGGCGAGCCGGCGATCGAGGTTCTCGAAGCCGGCGATCGGGGTGTCGGCGGTGCTCGCGGTGACGGTGAAACCGGGGGGCGCCTCCGCGACCGAGTCGCCGTGGCTCATCCAGACGTTGAGCGTCCCCGGCAGATCGTGGAACAGCGCCGATGTCGCATCGGAGACGTCAAGGGTGGTGCCGCCGTACTCACGGCGCCCGGTGCGGTCGACCCGACCGCCGAGGGCGGTGGCCATCGCCTGGAAGCCGTAGCAGATGCCGAACACCGGCACCCCGGCGTCGAACAGACCGGCGTCGACCTGGGGGGCCCCGTCCGCGTAGACCGACGACGGGCCGCCCGACAGCACGATCGCGGCCGGCGACCTGGCCAGCATGTCTGCGGTACTCATCGTGCTCGGCACGATCTCGGAGTAGATGTTCGCCTCGCGGACCCGGCGGGCGATCAGCTGGGCGTACTGCGCACCGAAGTCGACGACCAGCACGGGGTGCTCGCTGACCTCGGCGCCCTTGCCGAGGTCAGTCCTCGGGGGAAGATCCGCCGGGTCGGCCGGAACGGGGGCGAAGATCCGGTCGGATGCTGTCTCGCCGCGTGCTGTCCGGTCAGGTGCTGTCTTACCGGGCACAGCGTCGGGTGAAGCGGCGTCGGTCGAAGCGGCGTCGGGTGAAGCGGCGTCGGGTGGAGCGTCGGCCACGAGGTGCCGCCTTCCTGATGTCCGGGCGGGTGGACCGGCGGATC
The DNA here is from genome assembly GCA_039916325.1 of Nakamurella sp. Taxonomy (GTDB): domain Bacteria; phylum Actinomycetota; class Actinomycetes; order Mycobacteriales; family Nakamurellaceae; genus Nakamurella. The sequence goes on from JBDSLP010000157.1 coordinate 10,290, forward strand.
GGCGGGCCGCGGACGGCCCGGAACGTGTCCGTCGGAGCCTGCGAAGTCTATTCGACCCTGTCCGGGGGTCCCGTCAATCGTGTGCCCCTACCGTGGGTCCGGTGACCGTCTTGATCGACCCGCCCCGCTGGCCGGCGCACGGCCGGCTGTGGTCGCACCTGGTCAGCGACGCGAGTCACGACGAGCTGCACGCCTTCGCCCGCAGGCACGAGATCCCGGCCCGCGGCTTCGACCACGACCACTACGACGTCCCCGCCGAGCGGTACGCCGAGCTGGTCGCCGGCGGCGCCCTCCCGGTCGACTCCCGCCAGTTGCTCCGCCGGATCTCCGCCGCCGGTCTACGCCGACCGCGACGCGACCGGCGCACCGCATCCGGGGCGGATCGACCGGGACCATGATGGAGGCATGACGACCGAGTTGGACCAGCCGCAGCTGACCCGCCGCCCCCCGCAGAGCCACTGGTCGTTCCGGTGGGACGGCGGCACCGCGGAGCAGGTCACCGACCTGCACGAGCTGCGCCGGCTCATCGACGAGCGGCGCGCCCGGCCCGGCGCGGACAAGGCGGTCGCCTGGGCGAACCTCGAACGCGGCCAGGTCGACGAACTGACGTCGTTGTCCGACGAGCTGCACCTGGACGACGAGGCGTTGGAGGACCTGACCGGTCCGATGGAACGGGCCAAGCTCGACGTCGGTCCCGACGTCGCAGTGGTGGTGACCCGCGGCATGGTCTTCGACCCCGAGTCCTGCCGGCTGCACACCTATCCGGTGTCAGCGGTGGTCAGCGACGGTGTGCTGATCACGGTCGCCGACGACGACCCGTTCCTGCCCGGTTTCAACCGGCGGGTCAGCGGCTGCACGGGCGGGGTGACCGCCGGGCACCTGCTCTACGAGATGCTCAACCTCGTCGTCGACGGCTACGGCCTGACCTACGACGCGGTTGCCGACGCGGTGGACGAACTGGCGGAGAGGGTCTTCGAGGACAAGCCCCTCACCCGCGAGGAACAGATCAAGTCGTTCCACCTGCGCCGGACGCTGACCGTGATGCGCAAGATCGGGATGCCGATGCGCGATGTCACCACCTCGCTGGCCAAGGCCGCCCGGGCGAGCACCGACGACGACGGGGTCGACTGGCTGGTCGGGCAGCTCCCGACCTCGACCGCACGTCGCTACGACGACGTCGCGGACCACGTCGCGCACCTCAACGAGGGCGTGGACGGCCTCCGGGAGGTGATGAGCACCCTGATCGAGACCAACCTGTCGCTGGCCGACGTGCGGCTCAACACGGTGATGAAGAAGCTCGCCAGCTGGGCCGCGCTGATCGCCGTGCCCACCCTGATCACCGGCTTCATGGGGATGAACGTCCCTTACCCCGGCTTCAGCACCGAGGCCGGCTTTCTCGGCGCGCTGGTGGTGATGGTGGTCGCTGTCGGGACCCTCATCGTGTTGTTCAAACGCCGTGACTGGCTCTGAGCTGCACGAATTCGGTATGAAAACAGCCATTATTGGCTGTTTTCATACCTGATCCGGTCGAGTGCGGCGGCGATCTGCCGCAACACCCCCGGTAGGTCGGTGTGGATCTGCCATGGCGTGAACCGGAGCACGGTCCAGCCGTCCAGAATCAGTGCGTTCTGGCGCTCCCGGTCGGAATGGAAGACGCCCGGATCGGAGTGGGCGCTGACCCCGTCGACCTCGATGGCCAGTTTGCCGGTCTCGACCGCGAAATCGAGCCAGCACCACCTTCCGCCGGCCGTGACCCGGACGCCGGCCTTGACCTGCGGCATCCCGGCGGCGCGCAGGCCGGCGGCCAATGCGCGTTCCGGGCGGGAGACCGTACCGTCCGACACCAGCTGAGTCCGTCGGCGGGCGGCCGGGGCACCGGTGGCCCGATGCAGCCTCTCCATGGCGTCCGTCAACTGCTGGACCGAGACGTGCCGCTGCAGCGCGCGGTCGAAGACGTCGTACCCGGTCGGCAGCGAGGTGTTCTCCAAGGCGGTCAGGGCGCGGCTGGTGAGGCGCAGCCGATCGACGACGACGATGTCGCAGCTCGCCAGATCCCGCCGCCTGATCACGACGTGCCGCTGCTGCCGACGACCGCTGGACCGGGGCATGGTGAGGGCGATCGCACCGTGCGGCTCGGCGCACAGGCCGTGCCACCAGGCTGCCCAGCTCCCGCACACCACCGCCTGCGGGCCGGCCCACCACACCGCGGCGCGCAGCATCAGTCGGTCGTCCACCGCCGGAGCGGTGTGCCGGTAGACGCCGGGGAAGACCTGCGCCCACTCCAGGGTGGTGACGCGTCGGCGGATCGTGGTGTCGGACATGCCGGCAGCAAGTGCCTGCCCACGGGTGATCAGCCCGTCCTGCGCCGCCAGGATCTCGTGTTCCCGCACCTCCGGAGGGTCCCAGGGGCGCTGGCGGCGGCGTTCGACCTGTCCACACTCCGCGGATCCGGTATCAAAACCGCCACTATCGGCGGTTTTCGTACCGGATCCAGCTACGAGCGCACGGTGAGCTCGACCTTCTGGAACGCCTTGAGGTCGGAGTAGCCGGTCTTGGCCATGGCGCGACGCAGCGCGCCGAAGATGTTGGTGTCGCCCAGGGTGGTTGACGCCGGTCCGAGCAGCAGGGTCTCCAGCGGCACGTCGGCCCCGCCACAGTAGGACACGTGGCCGCGGGGCAGCTGCGGGTGCGCAGCCGCCGAGACCCAGTAGAACCCCTGGCCGGGGACCTCCTCGGCGGCGGTGAGCTGCTCGCCGAGCATCACCGCGTCGGCGCCGCAGGCGATCGCTTTCACGACGTCGGCCGAGGTCTGCAGGTCACCGTCGGCGATGATGTGCACGTAGCGCCCGCCGGTCTCGTCGAGGTAGGAGCGCCGGGCGGCGGCCGCGTCGGCGATGGCGGTGGCCATCGGCACGTCGATACCGAGCACCTCGTTGGTCGTGGTGGTCGAGCCCGCCCCGTATCCGACGATGACGCCGGCCGCGCCGGTACGCATCAGGTGGGTGGCCGACTGGTAGTTGCTGCAGCCACCCACGATGACGGGTACGTCCTGGTCGGCGATGAAGCTCTTCAGGTTCAGCGGCTCGCCGCCCCGGTTCACGTGCTCGGCGGAGACGATCGTGCCCTGGATGACCAGCATGTCGATCCCGGCGGCGACCACGATGGGCGTCAGAGCGGCGGCGTTCTGCGGCGACACCCGGACGGCGACAGTGTTCCCGGCGGCCTTGAGGTCGACGATCACCTGCTTCAACAGGTCCGGGTCCACCGGTGACGCGTACAGCTCCTGCAGCAGCTCGACCGAGCCGGCGATGAGCCCTTCGGCCTCGTCCTCGGCCCCCTTGTCCAAGATCTTGGCGATCTCCGCCTCGGGGTCGGCGTACCGCGCCCAGAGCCCTTCGGCGTTGAGCACCCCGAGACCCCCGAGCCGGCCGACCTCGTTGATCACCGCGGGCGAGGACACCGCGTCGCTGGGGTGGGTCAGCATCGGCAGTGAGAATCGGTAGGCGTCGATCTGCCAGGCGGTGCTGATGTTGCTGGAGCTGCGGGTCCGCCGGGACGGGACGATCGACACGTCGTCCAGCCCGTAGGTCCGCCGGGCGGTCCGGCCCATCCCGATCTCGACGCTATCAACCACGCGGGTCATCTCTCCTCAGGTCGCCGGGCACCGCCACCCGCTCAGTGACCGAAGTAGTTCGGCGCCTCGGAGGTGATGGTGATGTCGTGCGGATGCGATTCTCGCAGCCCCGCGGAGGTGATGCGGACCAGCTTCGCGTCCTGGAGCTGCCGGATCGTCTCGGACCCGGTGTATCCCATCGCCGCGCGAAGCCCGCCGACCAACTGGTGGGCGACGTCGGCGAGCCGTCCCCGGTAGGGCACCCGACCCTCGATACCTTCCGGGACGAGCTTGTCCTCGGAGAGCACGTCCTCCTGCGAGTACCGGTCCTTGGAGTAGGACCGAGCGTCGCCCCGGGACTGCATCGCGCCCAGCGACCCCATCCCCCGATAGGACTTGTACTGCTTGCCGTTGACGAAGATCAGCTCGCCCGGGGACTCCTGGACGCCGGCCAGCAGCGAACCGATCATCACCGAGTGCGCCCCCACCGCGATGGCTTTAGCGATGTCACCGGAGAACTGGAGGCCGCCGTCACCGATCACCGGGACACCGGCCGGCCGGCAGGCCTTGGCCGCCTCGTGGATGGCGGTGACCTGCGGGACGCCGATGCCGCTGACGATGCGGGTGGTGCAGATGGAGCCGGGCCCGACGCCGACCTTGACCGCGTCGGCACCCGCGTCGACCAGCGCCTGCGCACCGGCCCGGGTCGCCACGTTGCCGCCGACGATGTCGATCAGATGACCGACCTCCTTCTGCAGCTGGGCGACCATGTCCAGGACCCGGTTCGAGTGCCCGTGGGCGGTGTCGACCATCACGACGTCGATGCCGGCGTCGACCAGGCTCATCGCCCGCTGGTAACCGTCCTCGCCCACCCCGACCGCACCGGCGACCAGCAGACGACCGTCGTGGTCCTTGGTGGCCATCGGGTACTGCTCGGTCTTGACGAAATCCTTGACGGTGATCAACCCACGGAGCCGGCCGTCGGCGTCCACCAGCGGCAGTTTCTCGATCTTGTGTTTGCGCAACAACCCGAGCGCAGCGTCGGCCGAGACCCCGACGGCGGCGGTGACCAGCGGCATCCGCGTCATCACCTCGCGGACCGGGCGGGACTTGTCCATCTCGAAACGCATGTCCCGGTTGGTGATGATGCCGAGCAGGCGCCCCGTGGAGTCGGTGACCGGCACCCCGGAGATCCGGAATTTCGCGCACAGCGCGTCGGCCTCGGCCAGGGTGGCGTCCGGACGGCAGGTCACCGGATCGGTGACCATGCCGGCTTCGGATCGCTTGACGATCTCGACCTGGGCGGCCTGGTCGTCGGAGGACAGGTTGCGGTGCAGAACGCCGATCCCGCCCTGCCGGGCCATCGCGATCGCCATCCGCGCCTCGGTGACAGTGTCCATCGCACTGGAGACCAGCGGGATCTTCAACGAGACGTTACGGGTCAGCTGGGTCGTGGTGTCGGCCTCGCTGGGCACCAGGTCGGAGGCGTCCGGCAGCAGCAGGACGTCGTCGTAGGTCAGCCCGATCAGGGCGAACTTGTCGGAGAACTCGGTCCCGTGGGTGGTGGGGTCCGTCTCGGTGTCCATCGTGTGAGGTGTGCCTTTCACTCGCCACCCGCGTACGGGCATCCCGGGGCGACGAAGCATCGCGGCGGTACGCCCATGGTAGTGACCGCTCCGCAACCACCGGCCCCGTGGTCAGTGCCGTCGGACACCCTGCCCGGCGGCGGCCGACGTCAGTTCGCCGGAGCCTGATCGGCGACGGCGTTCGCGGCCGGCGCGACGGCGCCCGCAGGTGACACGTCGAGGGGCGGAAACTGGGCCGACGAGACCTGAACGGGTACTGCCTCGGTCGTCGCTATCGCAGTCGCCTCGGTGCCGATGGTGGCCTCCGGCGCACTGGTCGGTGGCGGCGCGGTGGTGATCTCGGTCGGTGCCGGATCGCCGGTCGTCACGTCCGCAGCGGAGGACGGGGCCACCACGTCGCTGGACGGGGCTCCCGGAGCGATCGACTGGTCCTGCGACGGCGATGGCAATTCCGACGGCAGTGCCGACGGCAGTGCCGAAGGTAACGACGCCGGGGTCGGGATCGAGGGGTTGACCGTCGTCGTCGAGGCGCCGGGCACCGGTGTGGTCGAGACCGGCGTCGGCGGCACGGTCGTCGAGGCCCGGCTCGAGTCGAGCTGAGCCTGGACGCGACCGAGATCGGACATCAGAGTGCGGCGCTCGCTGGAGTTCTCGACCTTGGTGATCACCACGGTCACGTGCTCCAACGCGGCCTCGGCCTGGTCCGGGTGGCCGGCGTCGATCGCCCTGGCTGCGTTGTCGATGCCTTTGCGCGCGTCTTGACTGGCGTGCACCTCTTCCACCCGGTCGCCCCAGAGCAGCTGGGTGACCGGCCAGAGCAGGGTGTCGTCGGGAGTGGCCGATCGCGCACCGATGGCGGTGGAACCCATCAGCAGGGTCGCGATGGCGGCGGCCACCGCGATCATCGGCCGCGCGGAGCGGCGTCGCGGTGGTGCCGTCCGGATAATGGCGGCCGCGATCTGGGTGTCCAGCGGCGGCGGCAGCGGCACGGCGTCCAGCTCACTGCGCCAGGCCTGTAGCAGGGCGGCGATCTGGGCGTCGGCGGCGGGGTCGCCGACCGCGTCGGTGCCGTCGACCGAGCGGGTGAACGCCGCGAGATCATCGTCGACGTCGCCGGTGCCGACGTCGGTGGTGGGATCCCACGCGACCGACCGCGACCGACCGGACGCGGCCTCGTCGAACAACGGGACCTGGCTCAGCGCTTCGATCAGCGCGTCGTCGGCGAGCACCCGGGCGAGGTCGACGGGCTCGTCATCCTCGGCCGGCGTTCGGAAGAAGAAGTCCCTCACAGCAGCTGCGCCGCGAGTTCGTCGTCACCGGAGACGATATGCCGCAGCTTGGCCAACGCACGGTGCTGGGCGACCCGCACCGCACCCGGCGAGGTGCCGAGCGCCTGGGCCGTCTCGTCCGCGGACATACCGGCACCGACCCGCATCAGCAGAATTTCGCGCTGGTTGGCGGGCAGCCGGGTCAGGAGCTCCTGCATCCGGGTCGCGACGGCGGCATCCACGACGACCTGCTCCGGATTGGGGTCACCGGAGACGACGTCAGGGAAATCGGCGACCGGGTTGCTGCGCGAGCGACCGGCGGCGCGGTGGGCATCGACGATCTTGTTGCCCGCAATGCCGTAGACGAAGGCGAGGAACGGCCGACCTTCACGCCGGTAACCGGGGAGTGCGTTGAGCACCGCCATACACACCTCCTGGGCAATGTCGTCAGCCGTCATCAGCGAGCGGTGCCCGCCCGAGAGCCGGGCCCGGCAGTATCTGACGATCATCGGATGGATACGCCCCAGCAGGGCTCCCACTGCGACGGTGTCGCCAGCCACAGCACGATCGACGATGACGTCGAATTCGTCCGCTACTGGATCCATCGCTGACGGGCACTCCCTCGTTACACCCAGTTCCCACTGGATCGGTGTCGGCGGTCTCGCGCACCCTGAGTTCGTCGATCACCACCCGGGCGGGTGAGTCGCAGGCCGACCTCGGTCACCTCGGGCAGCGAACCTTGCGAATTATTTGTACCAGTGTCGTTCACCGCAGCCGGCCCGTTCGGCGGAATCCGTCGTCCGGAGGGCACTGCCGGAACCGGCGGAACCCGCAGGTCAGACCCATCCGGCCAGATCCATCACGGAGCGCGGGGCCCACCGCGTCACCCGCCGGCGACCGTCGACAGCGATCCGGCGCAGTAATCCGAGGTAGCGCCGCCGTCGGCCGTCCGGTCGTCCGACCCGCTCTTCCTGCGGGGCGTCACCGTGCGGGTGGCGGACGCATGGCGGAGTGTGACGAAGCTGACGTCGGTCGGTCGGCCGGCCCCGGAGCCCCGACCCGGTCAGGCGACCAGGCCCCGACGGAACCCGACGGCCACTGCCTGGGCGCGGTCACGCGCCCCCAGCTTGCGGAACAGCCGGCGCGCATGCGTCTTCACCGTGTCCTCGGAGAGGAACAGCTCGCGGCCGATCTCCCCGTTGGACTGGCCTTGGCTCATCCCGCGCAGCACCTGCAATTCGCGCTCGGTCAGGTTGACCTGGCCCTCGTCCGCCGCGCGCGGCGACGGCAGTCGCGGCGAGGAGACGGTGTCGGCCAGCGCGGCGATGATCTCCGGCTGGGTGGCGTCCCAGCGCAGGAAGCCGCGGGCCCCGCAGGCGATGGCCGCGGCGATGGACGCGGTGTCGTCGGGCGACCCGAACACGATCACCACACCGTTGGGATGGACGGCCAGCAGCCGCCGGGTGGCTTCGATGCCTCCGGTGAGCGCCCGCTGGGTGCCGATCAGCACGATGTCGGCGCTCTCCCGCCCGTAGCGGGCGAGCAGCTCATCGCCGTCGGCGACACAGTCGATGGAACCGATCGACGGTAGGGCCGCCATGACCCGGGTGAGCCCGTCACGGGCGCTCCGGCGTTCGTCGCAGATCAAGACGCTGGTCACGGCAACCTTCTTTCTCTGGGGGTGCACGGTGCACGGTGGATCACGGGAGGGTGGGGAAGCAGGTCGTGGTCGTCGGCGAACGTTCACCGGCGGTGCCGAGCGCACAGCCCGGCAACCATGGCGCCGACGGATCCCCAGCGCAGAGGAGACGAGTCAACCCGTTCGGCGGTACCGCCAGGGCGTGTGACGACGGTCTCAACGATCCAGAAAACCGATTCAGCGCGTCCTGGATACGTCGGATCGGGTGCAGACTGCCGGACCGGTGAAAACTCGTCAGATTGAATTGATCTTCGTCTTGAAGGTGACGCTCAAGATCTCTAGGGTCAGTCCTGCGGGATGGGGTCACAGCGAACCCGACCACGTGTTTCAGGTCAGTTGCACAACGACGTCTGGGCTTCGTTCCAGCGTGCTGCTGAGGTGTCGCGTTCCGCGCGCACCCCACGCCGCTCCGGACAGCCCGATGACCAGAGGAGTGGTTGGAATGGCTGATACGCGACGCTTGCCCGGACCGAACGCAGACCGGTGGGACTGGCAACTCGACGCGGCCTGCCGGGGGATGGCCAGCTCCTACTTCTTCCACCCCGAGGGGGAGCGTGGTCCCGCCCGGGCCCGCCGCGAGGCCAACGCCAAAGCCGTCTGCATGGATTGTCCGGCGATGCTCGCCTGTCGTCAGCACGCGATCGACGTCCATGAGCCGTACGGCATCTGGGGCGGACTGTCCGAGGGTGAACGTCACCATCTGCAGGCCGCCGTCGTCGTCGGCACCTGACCCCGCACGGGGGTGGTCGGCGGGAGCACGATCCGGCGGCCGACCGGGCCTACTCCGACGGGTTTCCCCGACCGGGAACCGCCAACCGGGCCAAGACACTCGCTGATGCTCGTTCGGGCGGGGGGTGGCGGCGCCGTCGTCAGCCGACCGAGCATCCCTGAGGGTGCGCAACCGGTCGAAGCGAACATGTGCGTCAGCCTAACTGATGAAAGCGCTGGCGTCACTCCATCGCGCCACTCCGCGCGTCACCCGATGGCGTGAAGGCGTCGGATACGCGGCGGCCTGCCCGCTCGCAGCGTGAACGCGACGGCCGGCCCCGTCCGAGCTCGCCCCGCGCCCCGGTGCAGCCCTGACCGGCACCGGAGCGCCGTCCGGGGGCTCAACTGGCCTGCGCCGAACGATCGGCGCCCCCGCCGATCCACGCACCGAACGTCACGGGTTGCGCGGCGTCTGACTCACGGCGGGTTCCAGCGCCGGCTCATTCGGGTGATCCCTGCCCGTGGTCCGGTGACGTGGCGTCACTCCACCGACGATGCCGACCCCGGTATGCACGAGACCCGCCGCCCGGGGGCCCACGGTCCGTCAGGACCGGGACCCGCGGGACGACGGGTGTGCGGTGCTACCGGCGACCCGGTCGGCAGCATCGAAGCCGATGACTGCGGGGATCACCCAATAATCCACTCGGTGGATGTCTCCGGTCAGTGGCTGTGACCGTGCCCACCATGACCAGGTGCTTCCGGCTCGTCGACCTTGCGCTCGACGATCGTGGTCGCGGTGGTCAACACCATGCCGGCGATGGAGGCGGCGTTGACGACGGCCGACCGGGTCACCTTGACCGGATCGATGACGCCGTCGGCGATCAGATCGGCGTACTCGCCGGTCGCGGCGTTGTAGCCGTGCCCGCGTTCGAGCTCGGCGATCTTGGCCACCACGACCGCACCTTCGGCACCGGCGTTGCTGGCGATCCAGTACGCCGGAGCGGTCAGCGCGCGCCGGACGATGTCCACCCCGACGGCCTGATCACCGGTGAGCTCGAGGAACTTCAGCTCGGCGGCGGCGTGCACCAGGGCGGAGCCGCCACCGGCGATGATGCCTTCCTCGACGGCGGCGCGGGTCGCGGCGACCGCGTCCTCGATGCGGTGCTTGCGTTCCTTGGCCTCGGTCTCGGTGGCTGCGCCGACCTTGATCACGGCGACACCCCCACCCAACTTGGCCAGCCGCTCCTGCAGCTTCTCCTTGTCCCAATCCGAGCTGGACTTCTCGATCTCGGCCTTGATCTGCTTGACCCGACCGGCGACCGCATCGGCATCGCCGCCGCCGTCGACGATGGTGGTGGCGTCCTTGGTGACGACGACCCGACGGGCGCTGCCCAGGGACTCGAGACCGGCTTCGGACAGTTTCAGACCGACCTCGGGCGAGATGACCTCGGCCCCGAGGCTGATCGCCAGGTCCTGCAGGAACGCCTTGCGACGGTCACCGAAGAACGGCGCCTTGACCGCGACGACCTCGAAGGTCTTGCGGACCGCGTTCACCGCCAGGGTGGACAACGCTTCGCCGTCGACGTCCTCGGCGATGATCAGCAGCGGACGCTTCTGCTCGATGATCTTCTCCAGGATCGGGAGCAGGTCGGCCAGTGCGCTGATCTTGTCCCGGACAAGCAGCACGGCCGGGTTCTCCAGGACCGCCTCGGCGGCCTCGGCATCGGTGATGAAGTGCGGGGAGATGAACCCCTTGTCGAACTGCAGGCCATCGGTGAACTCGAGTCGGGTGCCCGGCGCGGAGTCCTCCTCGACGGTGACGACACCGTCGGCGCCGACCCGGACGAGGGCCTCGCCGAGCAGTGCACCCACGGTCTCGTCACGGGACGCGATGGTGCCGACCTGCGCGATGGCCGCCTGGTCGCCGGCGACCGGGGTGGCCCAGGACATCAGCACGTCGCTCACTTTGTCGGCCGCGGCCATGATGCCGGTGCGCAGCGCGAGCGGATCGCTGCCTGCGGTGACGTTCTTCAGGCCCTCCGTGATGAGGGACTGGGCCAGCACGGTCGCGGTGGTGGTGCCGTCGCCGGCGACGTCGTTGGTCTTGGTGGCCGCGGTCTTGGCGAGCTGCGCGCCCAGGTTCTCCCGGGGGTCGTCCAGCTCGATCTCGCGGGCGATGGTGACACCGTCATTGGTGACCGTGGGGCCGCCGAACTTCTTGGCCAGCACGACGTACCGGCCGCGCGGGCCGAGGGTGACCTTGACCGCGTCGGCCAACTGATCGACGCCGCGCAGCAGTGCCTGCCGGGCGTCGGAATCGAAGTTGATCTGCTTCGCCATGGGGCGGTTGCTTCTTCCTGTGGGGGGTGCGTCAGGTGGGGCGGGGAGTGCGGGGTCGGCGCCGGATCGCTGGGAGCGACTGCCGCTCAACGCATTTCGCCCCGGCACCCGATCGAACGGGACGCCGGGGCGAAACGACTGCGGTGATCGGCGGCTCTCGCCCCCGCACCGCCGGCTCAGCGCCGGTGGACTACTTGGTGACCTTGGCCAGCACGTCGCGCGCCGAGAGGATCAGGTACTCCTCGCCGCCGTACTTGACCTCGGTGCCGCCGTACTTCGAGTAGATGACGACGTCGCCCTCGACGACATCGATCGGAACCCGGTTGCCCTTGTCGTCGATCCGACCCGGACCGACGGCCTTGACAGTGCCTTCCTGAGGCTTCTCCTTGGCCGTGTCCGGGATGACGATGCCGGATGCGGTCGTCGTCTCGGCCTCGTTGGCCTGGACGAGGATCTTGTCCTCGAGCGGCTGGATCTTCACGCTCGCCACGATGTGTCCCCCTTCTGGGGTTTCTAGACTGTCTGACTTGCCTGGTCACTACCTGGCAGCGGGCCCTCGATACCGTCGTCGCGGGTGCCGGCATCACGACCGTTGCCAATTAGCACTCTAGCCATGAGAGTGCCAGTTTCTCAACACCGACCCGGCACCGACCGGCCTCGACCCGCAGGGTCAGGCCGCCACCACCCGAGCCACCGGCATGCCCGGATCACCGCCGAGCGTGGCGGCGGACGGCACGACCCCGGCCCGGTAGACGTGGGCGCCGAGTGCGGCGATCATCGCCCCGTTGTCGGTGCACAGGCCCGGCCGCGGCACCCGCAGCGTCAATCCGGCCGCGGCGCAGCGTTCGGCGGCGAGCGCCCGGAGCCGACCGTTGGCCGCCACCCCACCGGCGATGACCACGGTGCTCAGGCCCTGCTCGGTCGCGGCGCGGACGGTCTTGGCGGTGAGCACATCCACCACCGCCTCCTGGAACGAGGCGCACACGTCGGCCACCGGCACCGGTCGGCCGTCCCGGCGGGCGGTCTCCACCCAGCGGGCCACCGCGGTCTTGAGGCCCGAGAAGGAGAAGTTGTAGGGCGCGGACGACCGGTCACCGGAAGCCCCGGTCAGCCCGCGCGGGAA
>JBDSLP010000158.1:0-24995 GCA_039916325.1 Nakamurella sp.
GCCGGCCCCCGCGGGGACCGGCCGTCGACGTCAGCTCAGCGGACAGCGGTCAGTTGCCGCCGGCGTTGAGCGTCACCTTTATCGGGGCGTAGTTCTTGCCCGTGGTGTCCAGGCCCATCCCGTCCAGCACCGCCAGCGCCTTCTGGGTGTAGTCGTTGGTGTATGCCTCGGCGTCGGGCGCCTTGGTCAGGACGGTCTCGCCGTCAGCGTTCTTGGTGCCCTGGGCGACCGTCACGGTCTGGTCCCACGCGGCCTTGTCGACCATCCCGATGCCGTCGGCGGACGGCCAGATGAGCTGGTTGACCTCGTTCACCTGCCACAGCTGGTGACTGGCGCCCAACTTGGAGCCGGCGGCCACCACGATGTCGCGGCAGTCCTGCGGGTTCTCCGCGCAGTAGATCCAGCCCTGGTAGCTGGCGGTCAGGAATTTGACCGTCGTGTCGCCGTAGGCCGGGTCGGCGGCGAGCCGCTCGGTGTTGGCCCAGATCGCGTCCTGGAGCATCGCGGTGCCCTCGGTGTTCCAGTCGATGAAGTTGAAGTCATCGGCGGTGTACAGCGCGCCGGTGTCCGGGTTCTGGGCCTCCAGCACCTGGGCGTACTCGTTGTAGATCATCGCCTGGGCGGCGTCGATGTCCCCGCTGAGCAGGCCGTTCATGTCGAACTGCTGCTGCGCCAGCTGGACGTCGGTGGCCGGGTCCAGGCCCGCCTTGGTCATCCCGGCGAACAGCTCGAACTCGTTGCCGAAGCCCCAGTTGCCGACGACCTTGCCCTTCAGGTCGGCGGCGGTGGTGATGTTCTTGTCCTTGAACGACACCTGGCGGGTGCCGGACTTCTGGAACACCTGGCCGACGTCGGTGATACCCGCGCCCTGCTCGCGGGACTGCAGCGCCTTGGGCACCCAGGCGATGGCGAAGTCCGCGTCGCCGGTGGCCACGACCGTCTGCGGGACGATGTCCGCGCCGCCCTGGATGATCTTCACGTTGAGCCCCTGCGCCTCGTAGAAGCCCTTGTCCAGCGCCGCGATGTAGCCGGCGAACTGGGCCTGGGTGAACCACTGGAGCTGCAGCGACACGTCTGTCAGGGGCCCGGTCGCGCCGCTGGCCGATGTGGATCCCGAAGCGCTGGACTGGCCGGTGGCCGCCACGCTGCCCGACGCCGCGGAGCTGGTCGCCGCCGAGTTCCCCACCGCGGTCGAGCTGGTCGAGCTGGTCGCGCTGGTCGCGCTGTCACTGCCGCCGCAGGCGGCGAGCATCAACAGGCCGACGGCCGCGGCGGCCGCCCCGATCTTTGGTCCGATTCTGTGCATCAGATCTCCTCGTAGCTGAAGGGGAATGCAGGGTGTGGTGCGTGACCGTCAGTTCATACGGGTCCGTCCCCGGGTCGCGAGGCGTTCGACGATGGAGGCGACGAGGTAGAACAGCAGGCCCAGCAGGACGGCGCCGAGGACCGACGCCCAGGCCCGCGGGTAGTTGGTGGCCGCGACGCCGGAGGTGATCCGGGCGCCCAGCCCGTTCTGCAGGCCGCCGAAGTACTCGGTGACCACTGCCGCGATGACCGACAGCGATGCGGCGATCCGCAGCCCGGTGAAGAAGTACGGCAGCGCCCCCGGGATCCGCACCGTGCGCAGGATCGCCCAGCCGGAGGCGGCGTAGCTGGCCATCAGCTCGGCGTGCACCGGACTGATCCGGCGGAGCCCGCGGGCCACGTTCATGAAGATCGGGACGAACGCGCTGATTCCGACCACGATCTGCCGGGGCACCGCCGACGTGGAGGGATAGACGATGTTCAGCAGCGGCGCCAACGCCACGATCGGCACCGTCGCCAGCGCGGCGACCAACGGCGTGAACATCTCGTCCAGGGTGCGGATCCGGACGACGACTGCGGCACCCAGCAGCGCCGCCACCGTGCCGCCGACCAGGCCGACCAGCGCGTTCAGCCCGGTGTTGCGGGCCGCCGTGGCGATCCGCGGCGCGTCGTTGGTGAACGCCGCCCAGATCGCGGTGGGCGCCGGCAGTACGAACGGCTTGATGTCGGCGAGCTGCACCAACGTCTGCCAGGCCACCAGGAAGAGCACCCCGAAGACGATCGGCGGGGCGACGCTGCGGGTGGCGGTACGCAGCACTACAGCGCCCCGTGGGCGCCGGGGTGCGCGTCGCCGGACATCTCGTCAACGCGCAGCTCGCGCCCCCGGAGCGCCTCGCGGACCTGGGTGATCGCGGCGAAGAACTTCGGCGACTCCCGGATCTCGGTGCCGCTGGTCCCGGAACCGTCGGCCTGATGACGCAGTCCGACCGGCACGACGGTGGAAACCCGTCCCGGCCGGGGTGACATCACGACCACCCGGTCGGACAGGAAGACCGCCTCCGGGATGGAGTGGGTGACGAAGACGACCGCCGCCGAGGTCTCCGCCGTGATCTTGACCAGTTCGTCCTGCATGCGCTCCCGGGTCATCTCGTCCAGCGCACCGAACGGCTCGTCCATCAGCAGCAGCGACGGTCGCTCGGCCAGGGCCCGGGCGATGGCGACCCGCTGCTGCATGCCGCCGGACAGCTCCGGCGGTCGGCGCTGGGCGAATTCGGCCAGGCCGACCATCTCCAACAGCTCCCGGCCGCGGGCCCGCCGCTCCTTGGCCCTGACCCCGTGCAGCTGGAGCGGCAGTTCGATGTTGTCCGACACGGTGCGCCAGTCCAGCAGCCCGGCCTGTTGGAAGGCGAAACCGTAGGCCCGGTCCAGGCGCGCCTCCCGGGCGGTCCGGCCGGCGACCCGGACGGTCCCGGTGCTGGCCGGCAGCAGGTCGGCGATGATCCG
Source organism: Nakamurella sp. (assembly GCA_039916325.1). Lineage (GTDB taxonomy): Bacteria > Actinomycetota > Actinomycetes > Mycobacteriales > Nakamurellaceae > Nakamurella. The sequence goes on from JBDSLP010000158.1 coordinate 2,809, forward strand.
CAGCAGCGTGGACTTCCCGCAGCCGGACGGCCCGATCAGGGAGATGAACTCACCGGCGGCGATGCTCAGATCGATGTCGGTGAGCGCGACGACCTGGTGCTTCCCGGTGCCGAACGTCTTGGTGACCCCGGCGACCTCGACCGCCGCGGGGCTCACCGTGACCGGGACCGACCCGTAGGGTGTGGAGCTCATCAGGCGTTCCCCGTCCGTTGGTATCGGCGCAGGGCCAGGTCGACGATCGACACGATCGCGGCAGTGATGAGGCCCAGGGCGGCCGCCCCGATCACCGCGGCGTAGACCCGCGACGGGTCGCCGGTGGCGCCCTGCGAGTAGCTGATGATCAGGCGGCCGATGCCGCCCTCGAGGCCGATGGAGATCTCGCCGACGACGGTGCCCACCACGGCGCCGGCGGCGGCCAGCCGCAACGCCGGCACCAGGAACGGCACCGAGGCCGGCAGCTTGAGGCGTTTCAGGGTCGGCAGCCAACCGGCACTGACCGAGCGGAAGTATTCGGTCTGCACGGCCCCGGCGGACTTGAGGCCACGGGCCATTCCCACTGCGACCGGGAAGAAGGCCAGGTAGCCGGCGATGATCGACACCGACATCCAGCGCTGCCACTCCCACGGACCGATGCTCAGGCCCTGCCCCCAGCCGGTGACCAGCGGCGCCAGCGCGATCAGCGGCACCGTCTGGCTGAGGATGATGTAGGGCAGCAGCGCCCGCTCCAGGACCTGCAGCGCGTCCATCAGCAGGGCCAGCGCGAGCCCCACCACGACTCCCAGGGCGAAGCCGACGCCGGCCCACCGGAGTGAGTTGCCGGCGGCCGACAGCACCGACTCGAACACCGTCGGCGCCGCCGCCCCCCGGATGATGGTCGCCCCGCCGACCTCCTCGGCGCCGAAGGCGTCGATGACGGCGCTCAGATGCGGCAGCGCCCCGTTGGACGCGCGGGCCCAGAACGGCACCCCGAACAGCGTTCCGCCGCGCAGCGGACCGACCGCCTTGTACAACTCCCACAGCCCGATCAGGACAGCCAGCCCGAGCAGGGCCAGCAGCGTCTTGCGGGTCAGGCGCAGTGCGGTCATGCGGGGATCGTGGTCAGGTGGTTCACGTCTTGGCCGCCTTGCGCAGGTTCACCAGCGGCAAGATCTTGTCGCCGTAGGCGGCGAGCGTCTCGGCCTTGGCGTCGTGCTGCAGGTAGAGCGCGAACTGATCCACGCCCAGTTGCTCGAGCTGCTGCAGCCGTTCGACCTGGACGGCCACCGGCCCGAGCAGGCAGAAGCGGTCGATGATCTCGTCCGGGACGAAATTGGTGTGGTCGTTCCCGGACTTGCCGTGCGAGTTGTAGTCGTACTCCTGCCGGGTCGCGATGTAGTCGGTCAACGCCTGGGGAACCGGGGACTCCGCCGCCGTGGCGCCGGTCCCGTAGCGGGCGACGATGTCGGCGACGTGGTTACCGACCATCCCGCCGAACCAGCGGCACTGGTCGCGGGCGTGGGCCAGACCTTCCGCAGTGCCGTCGGTGACGTAGGCGGGAGCGGCGACGCAGATCTTCACCTCGGCCGGATCGCGGCCGACGTCGGCGGCGGCCTTGCGCACCGCGGCGATCGACCAGGCGGTGATGTCCGGGTCGGCCAACTGAAGGATGAAGCCGTCGCCGATCTCGCCGGTCAGCTGCAGTGCCTTCGGACCGTAGGCGGCCACCCAGATCGGCAGCTTCGAGCCGACGCTCCACGGGAACTGCAGGGTGTTGCCGTTGTACTCGACGGCCTGACTGTTGGCCAGACCCCTGATCACGCCGATGCTCTCACGCAACGTGGCCAGCGTGGTCGGCCGCCCGTTGGTCACCCGGACCGCGGAGTCACCGCGACCGATGCCGCAGATCGTCCGATTGCCGAACATTTCGTTGAGGGTGGCGAACAGCGACGCGGTGACCGTCCAGTCCCGGGTGGCCGGGTTCGTGACCATCGGCCCGACGGTCACCTTCCGGGTGTTGGCCAGGATCTGCGAGTAGACGACATAGGGCTCCTGCCACAGGAGGTGCGAGTCGAAGGTCCAGACGTGGCTGAACCCGAGGAGCTCGGCCTGGCGGGCGAGCTCGACGACCCGCGCGGCCGGCGGGTCGTTCTGCAGGACGACGCCGAAGTCCATCAGGAATCCATTCCGCTCAGATGAGGTTCTGCGAGAGCGCGCGCTTGACGAACTGCCCGTGGCCCTTGCGGCCGATGTAGCCGGTCTCGTCCTTGATCACGGTCCCGCGGGACAGCACGACATCAACGTGGCCGTCGATCTCGTAGCCCTCCCAGGCCGAGTAGTCCATGTTCATGTGGTGCGTCTTGCCCAACCCGATGCTGGTATGGCCGTTCGGGTCGTAGATGACGATGTCGGCGTCGGCGCCGGGGGTGATCACGCCCTTCTTCCCGTACAGACCGAACATCCGGGCCGGCGTCGTGCAGCACACGTCGACCCACTTCTCCTTGCTGATCCGGCCGTCCCGGACCCCCTGGAACAGCAGGTCCATCCGGTGCTCGACGGAACCGATCCCGTTGGGGATCTTGGCGAAGTTCCCGATCCCCAGCTCCTTCTGGTCCTTCATGCAGAACGGGCAGTGGTCGGTGGACACCGTGGTCACGTCACCGGTGCGGATGTAGCGCCAGAGCTCGTCCTGATGACCCTCGGCACGCGACCGCAGCGGCGTCGAGCAGACCCATTTCGCGCCCTCGAACCCGGGAGCCCCGAGGTTCTCCTCGAGCGAGAGGTACAGGTACTGCGGACAGGTCTCGCCGAAGACATTCTGCCCGGCGTTACGGGCCTCGGCGATCCGGGCCAGCGCCTGCTTGGCCGAGACGTGCACGACATACAGTGGCGCACCGGTGATGTCGGCCAGCATGACGGCGCGATGGGTCGCCTCCTGCTCGGTCTGCCACGGCCGGGTGACACCGTGGTAGTACGGGGAGGTTTCGCCCCGGGCGAGCGCTTGCTGGACGAGAACGTCGATGGCCGAACCGTTTTCGGCGTGCATCATGATGAGACTGCCGTTGCCGGCGGCCTTCTGCATGGCCTGCAGGATCTGCCCGTCCGAGGACAGGAACACCCCCGGGTAGGCCATGAACAGCTTGAAACTGGTGATCCCCTCGTCGATCAGCTCGTCCATCGCGGCCAGCGAGTCCTCGTTGACCTCTCCGATGATCTGGTGGAAGGCGTAGTCGACCGCACAGTTCCCGCCGGCTTTGTCGTGCCACAGCTGGACCTGGTCCTGCACCTTCTGTCCGTGGGCCTGCACGACGAAGTCGACGATCGTGGTGGTGCCGCCCCAGGCCGCCGCCCGGGTGCCGCTCTCGAAGGTGTCCGACGCCTGGGTGCCGCCGAACGGCATCTCCATGTGGGTGTGTGCGTCGATCCCACCGGGGATGACGTACTTGCCGGCCGCGTCGATGACGGTGTCGGCCGTGATCGGACCCAGTGCCGTCATCCCGGGAGCGAGTACCGCCACGATGGTCTCGCCGTCGACGAGCACGTCGGCGCGCACCGATCCGGTCGCGCTGACCACGGTGCCGTTGCTGATCAGGGTGGTCATGCCGGGCTCACGGAGCCGTCGTCTTGGCGTAGGAATCCGGGCGGCGGTCCCGGTAGAACTGCCAGTCGTTGCGGGCCTGGGTGATCTCGTCCAGATCCAGGTCGCGGATCACGACCTCCTCGGTGTCCTGCGAGGCGACCTCGCCGACGTAGACCCCCCGGGGGCCGACGAAGTAGGACGAGCCGTAGAAGGTGACGGCGTCGTCGCCGAACTCCTCGGTCTCGGTGCCGATGCGGTTGTTGGCCGCGACGAAGTACTGGTTGTTGGCCGCCGCCGCCGGCTGCTCGATCTCCCAGAGTCGGTTGGACAGGCCGGGTTTCGTCGCCGACGGGTTGAAGACGATCTGCGCGTTGTTGAGTCCCAGCTCGCGCCAGCCCTCCGGGAAGTGCCGGTCGTAGCAGATGTAGACGCCGACCCGGCCGACCGCCGTGTCGAACACCGGGTAACCGGAGTTGCCCGGGCGGAAGTAGAACTTCTCCCAGAACTGCGGCAGGTTCGGGATGTGGTGCTTGCGGTAGGAACCGAGAACAGTGCCGTCGGCGTCGATCACCACCGCGGTGTTGTAGTACTCCCCGGCGTTGGCGACCTCGTAGATCGGCAGCACGATGACCAGGTGCAGTTCCTTGGCCAGGGCCGCGAACCGTTGCACCGTCGGGCCGTCCACCGGCTCGGTGTAGGCGTAGTACTTCTGGTCGGTGACGATGCCGAAGTAGGGGCCGTAGAACAGCTCCTGGAAGCCGATGATCTGCACCCCGTCGGCGGCGGCCTGCCGGGCCAGCTCCTCGTGGCGGTCGACCATCGATTCCTTGTCGCCGGTCCAGGCCACCTGGGTGATCGCCGCGCGAACGACAGTCATGGACTACTCCCTTTCCGCCACGCCGCCACCACGACCGGCGGGCCGGGGGACGGGGAGATCAGTGATCCTGCGGGATCAAGATTGCCTGACTATAAACACCACGGCGTGATTGTTTCCGGTGGGTGACGGGCCCGGGCGGGCACGGGTGCGTCGTGGACGCACCGTGTCGGGCTGACGACGCAGCGGCCGAGGTTCGCGTCCCGGAGTCGAGAATGGGGCCGCGACCGTCGCCCCGGCACGGCCGCGATACTGCTGCCAACAAGCCCGTCACCGTCGTAAGGTCGGGTGATGTCGACGAACCTCGCGCCCACCCCGACCCCTGTTCTGGATCCGATCGACGAGCCGGCGATCTCCAGCGCCGACGCTCCCCCGGCGACGGAACAGGTCGACCACACCGCGGACACCGCGGCCGCCGACGAAGTCCGCGCGGCCGACCGGGCGCACGTGTTCTATCCGTGGGCAGCCCAGGCGGTGCTGGACCCACTGCCGATCGCCGGCGCCCTGGGCTCGTACATGTGGGACTACCACGGCAACCGCTACCTGGACTTCTCCTCGCAGCTGGTCAACGTCAACATCGGTCACCAGCACCCGAAGTTGATCGCGGCGATCCAGGAGCAGGCCGGGAAGCTGTGCACCATCGGCCCGATGGTGGCCAACGACGTCCGCAGTGAAGCGGCCCGGCTGGTCGCCGAGATCGCCCCCGGCCACCTGAACAAGGTCTACTTCACCACCGGTGGCGCCGAGGCGGTCGAGAACGCCATCCGGATGGCCCGCTCGCACACCGGCCGGTTGAAGATCTTCGCCGCCTACCGCAGCTACCACGGCGGCACGTCGGGTGCGGTGACGCTGACCGGCGAGCCGCGGCGCTGGGGGTCCGAGCCGGGAATCCCTGGCGTGGTGCACTTCTGGGGCCCGTACCTGTACCGCTCGGTGTTCTACGCGACCACGCCCGAGGAGGAGTGCGCGCGGGCGCTGCAGCACCTGCGCGACCAGATCCTGATGGAGGGGCCACACACGGTGGCGGCGATCATCATGGAATCGGTGGTCGGGACGAACGGCATCCTGGTGCCGCCGGACGGCTATCTGGCCGGCATCCGAGCGCTGTGCGACGAGTTCGGCATCGTCTACATCGCCGACGAGGTGATGGCCGGCTTCGGGCGGTGCGGCGAGTGGTTGGCGGCGAACCACTGGGGCGTCACGCCGGATCTGGTCTGTTTCGCCAAGGGCGTGAACTCCGGCTACGTCCCGCTGGGCGGCGTCATCATGAGTGACGCCATCGCCGCCACCTTCGACAACCGGGTGTACCCAGGCGGTCTCACCTACTCCGGGCATCCGTTGGCGTGCGCGTCCGCAGTCGCCTCGATCAACATCTTTCGCGAGGAAGGCATCATCGAGAACGCCCGGATGATCGGCGCGGACGTGATCGGGCCGGGCCTGGCCAAGCTGGCCGAGAAGCACCCGTCGATCGGCGAGGTCCGCGGACTCGGGGTGTTCTGGGCGGTCGAGCTCGTCCGCGACCGCAAGACCCGGCAGCCCCTGGTGCCGTTCAACGCCAGCGGCCCGGATGCCGCCCCGATGATGGAGTTCGTCAAGGCCTGCAAGGCCCGAGGCTTGTGGCCGTTCACCCACTTCAACCGCACCCACGTGGTCCCGCCGTGCACGGTCAGCCCCGCCGAGGTCGAGGAAGGGCTGGCCATCCTCGACGAGACCCTCGAGGTTGCGGACCGGTACTACACCGGCAGCTGACTACCCGGACATCGACGGGTCGGATGGGTGGGCCTTGCGGCCCACCCATTCGGCCCGGTTCGGGTTACGACGATTCCGGCGCCGCCGCGAAGGCCGAATCGTCCACCCGCACAATTTCGCCGCGATCAGGAATCCCGAGGAAAAGGCCGGCCACCGACCAGGCCGAGGCGTACAGAATGCCCTTGTGGATGAGCAATCCGGCCGGCATGGTGACCTGCGCATAGGTCCGGGTGCCGTCCGGGGCGATCTTGACGATCTGACCGATGGTGGACGGATCGAAACCCGCGGGCGGCGGACCCTCACCTGCCGGCGCACCCTCGAGGAGTTCGGAGACGTAGACGTTTCCTGCGGCGTCGACCTCGACTCCGGTCGGCGAGGTCAGCCCGTCGATGACCCGGATCGGCCCGTCGTGCTTCTGGTCGAAGACGAACACTTTGCCTGCTCCCGGCACCAGGCTGGCGAGCGCGGAGACGTACAGCTCGTCGTGACCGCCGTAGGCCAGCCCGGTCGGGACCGGATCACATCCGAGTACCTTCGGGTCGTTGTTCGGTACGTCGGCACAGGCGCCGTCGGTGATGAGCGGCAACACTTTCCACAGCCGCAGCGTGCCCTTCCTGGTGCGCTGGATGATGTCGTTGCCTCCGGCGTCGGCGATCAGCGCGTTGCCGTTGCGTTGGGCCAGGACGAAGTACGGGTTGGACAAGGCGTCCAACGGCGCCCCGTCCGCGCCGAACTGCGGCTGACCGTCCGGATTGTTGTCCAGCTCGAACTGCGCGAGGTCGGCCAGCACGATCGGTGTCTGGTGGCCGCGGGCACCAAGAAGGACCGATTGACCGTACGGCTCGGCCGACGGCGGCGCGGGCGGGCCGTCCGGGCCCGGTTCACCGATGGCCACCAAGATCCGGCCCTGCGCCCAGTCCACGCCCTGTACGAGATTCTGTCCGAGATCGCTGACCACCGGCGTCACGGTGCCGTTGCGCAGGCTCACCGACGAGACCCGCCCCGCATCGCTCTCGGCGACGAGAAGCGTTGGGCCATTGCCTTTGTCGCTGATCTGACGGGGGCCATTCAATCCCGACGCGACCACGGTGACGCCGCTCGGGTCGCCGTCTCCGCCGTGTTCCTTCCCATCCGCTTGTGCCGGGGACGACACCATTGCCGCCGTCAGCAGCGCCGCCGCCGACCCGGCCATCCACCTGTTCCGCTTTCGCACGCTGTGCTCCACTCACGTGGTGCCCGGTGGATCCGGGCATTCAGCGCAGAACCTAGCCCCGGGCGTGCGTCACCAACCAGACCTGGACGTGGGCTGTGAACCTTCGGGCGGGCGATTACGCCGGTCGGCCCACGGCCCTCGAGTCGTGGCGCACGTCACGTCCGAGGAGCGCGGACTTGACTGCCCGTGGGCTGGTCCGATCGGTAGGTGAACCGCCGCGACGGAGGAACAGATGAGAGGGTCTGGTCACACGGCCCACACCGACGCGACCGCGTCGGCGACGACCGCCTCGACCTGATCGGCCTCGATGAGGAAGCCGTCGTGGCCGAACTCGGAATGCATGGTGACCACGGGCCGGGCGGTCGGGGCCGCCGCCAGTTCGAGGCCCAGGTGCGGCGGGAACAGCCGGTCGGAGTCGACCACTGCGATCGTGAGCTCCGCCGTGATGCGCTGCAGGGCGGCGTCCAGGCCCCCGCGGCCGCGGCCGAGATCGTGGGAGTTCATCGCCTCGGTGAGCCGCAGGTAGGAGTTCGGGTCGAACCGACGGCCGAGCTTGGCCCCGTGGTACTCGAGGTAGGACTGCACGGCGTACCGGCCGCCGTCGGGGGTGCTCTCCCCCGGCTGGTCCTGCCGGCCGAAACGGGTGTTGAGCTCGTACTCGCTGCGATAGGTGGCGTGCGCGATCTGGCGGGCGACGGCCATCCCGGCCAGCGGCCATTCGCCGTCGTAGTAGTCGCCGCCCCGGAAGTGTGGGTCGGTGCGGATCGCCGACAACTGCGGGGTGGCCCAGCCGATCTGGTCGGCCGAGGAGTAGCCGCAGGTGGCCAGGGCCACCGCCGCGCGCACACGGGCCGGATGGCCGACGGCCCACTCCAGCACCCGCATGCCACCCATCGAACCGCCGATGACGGCGACGAAAGCGGCGATGCCGAGCTGATCGGCCAGTGCGATTTCGGCCGCCACCTGGTCGCGGATGGTCAGGGTCGGGAACCGGGAGCCGTAGGGCCAGCCGTCCGCCGCGGCGGACGACGGACCGGTGCTGCCCTGGCAACCGCCGAGCACGTTCGGCGCAATCACGAACAGCTCGCGGGTGTCAAGCACCGCGCCGTCGCCGATCAGCCCGTCCCACCAGCCGGGGGTCGGTTGCCCGGGGCCGACGGGGCCCACCACGTGGGCGTCACCGGTGAGGGCGTGCAGCACCAGCACCGCGTTGTCGCGGGCGGCGTTCAGCGTTCCCCAGGTCTCGTAGGCGATCCGAACGTCGGGCAACACCGACCCGTTCTCCAGGACCAGTTCACCGACTTCGGCGAACCGCCGATCGGCGGCCGGGTCACCGTCCCGCCAGATGTCGGGCCGGGGGGTGGCCTCGGGCCGGGACAGCGAGGTGACGGTGGCGTCGGTGCGCCGACCGGGCACGGCGGACCGCACCGCCCCGCCACGGGAACCGGCGGTGCCGGTTCCCGGGTCGGGCACGGTGCGATCGGCACAGGCCATGGACATCAGCATGCCAGTTTCAGGGACGCAGGACAGTGAACATTCATGGACCGATCAGACGCCCGCGGGGGCCAGATCGGGCTCGACCGATTCGACCGCGGTCTGTTCATCGGAAGTCACCCCGGTGCCTGCGGCGGCCGCCGCAGCGGCCACGAAACCCTTCTCCAGGTCTGCCAGGATGTCGTCGATGTGCTCGAGGCCGACGGCGAGCCGGATCAGCCCCGGCGTCACCCCGGTGCTGGCCTGCTCCTCCGGCGTGAGCTGTGAGTGCGTGGTCGAGGCCGGGTGGATGACCAGCGAGCGGACGTCACCGATGTTGGCCAGGTTGGAGAAAAGCTCCAGTCCGTCGGCGAACGCCTCACCGGCGGTGGCCCCACCCGCGACCTCGAACGCGACGATCGCACCGCCACCGTTCGGGGCGTACTTCTGCTGCGGCGCATACCACTTCGACGATCTCAAGGCCGGGTAGTTGACCGACACGACCTCGCCGCGGCCGGTGAGGAATTCGGCGACCGCGGTCGCGTTGGCGACGTGGCGCTCCATCCGGAGCGACAGCGTCTCCAGGCCCTGGTTGAGCAGGAAGGCGTTGAACGGCGTCGTCGCCGGGCCCAGGTCGCGGAGCAGCTGCAGCCGAGCCTTGAAGATGAACGCCACGTTCACGCCGAACAGCCCGTTCGGGCCCAGGTCGACGCCCCAGGTCAGGTTGTTGTAACTCGGGTCCGGGGTGTTGAAGATGGCGAACTTCGCCGGGTCGGCCGTCCAGTCGAACTTTCCGGAGTCGACGATGACGCCGCCGATGGCGACACCGTGGCCACCCAGGTACTTGGTCGTCGAGTGCACCACGATGTCGGCGCCGTGCTCGATCGGTCGGATGAGATACGGCGTGGCGACCGTGTTGTCGACGATCAGCGGCACACCGTTGCGGTGCGCGACGTCGGAGACCCCCTCGAAGTCGAGGATGTCCAGCTGCGGGTTGGAGATCGACTCGGCGTAGAACGCCTTGGTGTTCGGTCGGACCGCGGCCTGCCAGGATTCCAGGTCGTCGGGGTTCTCGACGAAGCTGACCGTGACGCCGAACTTCGGCAGCGTGTAGTGCAGCAGGTTGTAGGTGCCGCCGTACAGCCGCGGGGAGGCCACGATGTGGTCGCCGGCGTTGGCCACCGTGAGCAGCGCGATCGACTCCGCGGCCTGTCCGGAGGCCACCAGCAGCGCGCCGACGCCACCCTCGAGGGCGTTGATCTTCTGCTCGACGGCGTCGTGGGTGGGGTTGTGGATACGGGTGTAGATGTTGCCCAGCTCCTGCAGGGCAAACAGGCGGGCGCCGTGCGCGGAGGAGTCGAAGGTGTAGGACGTGGTCTGGTAGATCGGCAGGGCCCGCGCGTTCGTGGACGCGTCGGGCGCCTGGCCGGCGTGGATCTGCTGAGTCTCGAACTTCCAGTCGGTGGTCATGCTCGTGCGCTCGTTTCTCGTCGCCGTCGGCAACGGGGAGGGCGACCTGCCGGAGCGCCTGAGGGCGCCGGTCGACGGCAGATCGCGAGGATCAAGGGAGGGTGGGGCCGGGACAGACTGATCGTGGGCGCCGAACGCCAGGGGCGTTCGGGGTGCGGACGATCAGCCGCAGTTCAGCGGCAACAACACATTCGGTCACACACAGCGGCGCTCCGTTCAAGGCGTCCGACTGGTCCACCGGACGGTGGACCGCGCTTGTGCCCGCAACTCGCGGGACACCGGGTCAATCACCCGGGGCACCCCACCGCGTGTGGAGGGTTGCCGCCCAGCGAGCCGGGGCTTGACGCTGGAACTCATGACCTGGCGACGAGTGTATCCGACGGGTCACCGGCCGGACCGACCGATCCCTGTCGATCTGCGGGCGGCCGTGACTGCGGCCAGGACGGCGGTCACGCTGCGGCCCGCCGGCGCGGGGTCAGTGCGCGGGCGCATCCTCGGAACGGATCACCCGCTTCAGGCGCACCCCACGGCTCACGACCGCCGCGACGGTGATCACCATCAGCAGCGCGGTGAGGTGGATCGGGGCGGGCGTGAACGTCATGGCCAACGTCAGCAGGGGAGCGGCGATCAGGAAGCCGTCCAGCGTCCGGTCACGCAACGGTCGCAGCATCAGCAGCCAGGTGGCGACAAGGAACACCGCCACCGGGACCGTGGTGAGGGCCGCCGTGGTGACGCCGTCGAGGACGACCGCCTGCTCACCCGCCGTCCCGACCGCAGGATCGCCGGCGAGTTGCAGGTACCGGTCGATGGACAGTTCCAGACCGGCCGACAGCGCCGCCGCCGAGGCGAACACGAGATAGTGGCCGTAACCCCAGCTCAACGCGGTCCGGGCGTTGTTGAGGTCGGCGTAGACGGGTTCGAGGAAGTAGAGCCACCACATGCCGAAGGCGATGACCAGCCCGGCGAAGGCGAGCACGATCAACGGGGTGGGGTCGGTTGCTTCCGCGATCCCCTTCACGACCGCGTTGCTGGCGGCGAGGACCGATTCGCCGAGCACGATGAGGGTGAACAGGCCGTACCGCTCGGCGATGTGACCCGGGTGCCAGGGCATCCGGTCGTCGTTGCGGGCGGCCACCGCGGGCAACGATAACTCGAGCCCGACCAGCAGCCCGAAGGAGATGTAGGTGCCCGACTCGGGCAGCCAGAGCCGGCCGACCCAGCCGAGCTGGATGACGATGAGCCCGACCACGAAGGTGACCGCGATCGACCGGCTCCGCGGGTGCGAGACCGCGACCCGGATCCACTGCGAGATGAGCCCGACCCGCATCACCAGGTAACCGATGGTGACGGCCCGATAGTCGTTGCCGGCCAACGCATCCGGCACCCCGGCGGCGAGCACCAAGACGCCGGAGATCTGCACCAGGGTGGCGATCCGATAAAACCAGTCGTCGGTGTCGTAGGCCGACGCGAACCAGCTGAACCCCATCCAGGCCCACCAGATCGCGAAGAAGACCATGACGTAGCCGACGGTGTACTGCGCCCCGTGGCCTTCGAGAAAACCGTGGTGCAGGGTGATCGAGGCGAACGACACGGCGACCACGAAGCAGAGGTCGAAGAAGAGCTCCAGCGGGGTCGACGCCCGGTGGTGCTCACCCGGGTCCCTACCCTGCATCCGACGGAGTCCGGCGATAGGCACGGGTCCCCTTCTCGGGCGTTGTCGGCAGCGCGCGCCCTGATGATGGCAGGCCACCGGGGTAGGTCGCGGTACGGGGTGCCCGGGGCCGCCCTCTGGTGTGAGATGGACCGATGAGCTCCGTCCCCGAGATCGAGGTCGTACACACCAGCGGCCTCGACCCCCGTCGTCGGGCCGACGCCCGGACTCTGCTGTACGACGTCTTCGACGACATGACGGAGCCGGACTGGGATCACTGCCTGGGCGGGATGCACGCGTTGGCGGTCGAGGACGGCGTGGTGGTCGCGCACGCGGCCCTCGTCGCCCGCCGGATCGGCCACCGCGGTCACCCGTGGCGTACCGGCTACATCGAGGGTGTGGCCGTCCGGCCGGACCGGCGCGGCCGGGGACTCGGCGCTGCGGTGATGGATCCGCTGGAGCGGATGATCGCCGACGCCTACGAGCTGGGCGCACTGGCCGCGACCCGCGACGGTGCCCGGTTCTATGCCGCCCGCGGCTGGACGAAGTGGACCGGGCGGACCTGGGCACTGACGCCTGCCGGCACGGTGCGGACCCCTGACGAGGACGATTGCGTGTTCGTCCGGCCCGGATCGGTCCCACTGGACCGCCTCGATCTGGACGGCGACCTGATCGCCGACTGGCGCGACGACTGCCCCTGGTGACGCGCCCGGGGGCCGGTGGCCGGCCGGCGAGTCGATCTGCCCACCGAAGCCGGGTGTGCCGACTCGGCAGGGTGGGCCGACGAGGTCAGCTCGGCAGACCGGCCATCACGCCTCGCCGCGGCAACCCAGCAACGCGAAACGGGCGGCACCCGGGGCGCGAAGCTCCCGGGTACCGCCCGTGATCAGGTGCGCAATCAGCGCGGGAGGACTACCACTCCAGTCCGCCACCGGTCTGGTATTCGATGACGCGGGTCTCGAAGAAGTTCTTCTCCTTCTTCAGGTCCATCATCTCGCTCATCCACGGGAACGGGTTCTCCGTCTCGGCGAAGAGCGGCTCGAGGCCGATCTGGACGCAGCGACGGTTGGTGATGAAGTGCATGTACTGCTCACACTGCGCCGCCGACAGGCCGAGCATGCCGGTGGACAGGGTCTCCCGGCCGTAGGCGATCTCCAGCTCACAGGCCTTGCGCAGCATCCCGGAGATCTCGGCGGCGAACTCCGCCGACCACAGTTCCGGGTTCTCCAGCTTGATCTGGTTGATGACGTCGATGCCGAAGTTCAGGTGGATCGACTCGTCGCGCAGGATGTACTGGTACTGCTCGGCGATACCGACCATTTTGTTGCGCCGGCCCAGCGACAGGATCTGCGCGAAGCCGGTGTAGAACCACATGCCTTCGAAGATCACGTAGAAGGCGACGAGGTCCCGCAGGAACGCGCGGTCGTTGTCGACGGTGCCGGTGCGGAACTCCGGGTCCTGCAGGTGCTGGGTGTACTTCAGCGCCCAGGAGTCCTTCTCGGTGATCGACGGCACCTCGCGGTACATGTTGAACAGCTCGCCCTCGTCCAGGCCGAGCGACTCGCAGATGTACTGGAAGGTGTGCGTGTGCACGGCCTCCTCGAAGGCCTGCCGCAGCAGGTACTGGCGGCACTCCGGGTTCGTCAGCTGCCGGTACACGGCGAGCACGATGTTGTTGGCGACCAACGATTCCGCGGTGGCGAAGAATCCCAGGTTGCGCTTGAGCATCTGCCGCTCGGCGGGGGTGAGCCCGTTCGGCGACTTCCACAGCGCGATGTCGGCCTGCATCGAGACCTCGGTCGGCATCCACTGGTTGTTGCAGCCGGCCAGGTACTTCTCCCAGGCCCAGTGGTACTTCAGCGGGAGCAGCTGGTTGACGTCGGCGCGCGCGTTGATCATTCGCTTCTCAGACACCGATACGCGGCCGCCGCTGATGTCGATGGATCCCAGGCCGGTCTCGGCGGTCGGCGACACCGCCGGGGCGGAGGTGGCCGTCGAGGTGGTGAACGTGGTGGCGGCGACCGGAGCTTCGGTGACATCCGGGGCGAAGGTGGTGGCGAAATCGGTCATGACGATCAGATCCTTTCGAGCGGGCGGGGTGTCGTGAGACACCGTCACTGGCAGGCTTCGCAGTCGGGGTTTTCGATGGAGCAGGCCGAGATGTCGCTACCCGCGACCTGGTCGGCGGCGAACGGGTTCAGCTCGATGTCCGGGGCTTTGACCACCGGCACTGCCGGTGCGACAGCAGCCGGCGGTGCGGCGACCGGCGCCGAGGTGGCCTGCACGGCGCTGAGCTTGCCGTCGGTCCCCCGCAGCGTCGACTTCTCGACGTGGGTCTTGCTGGTCGAGCGCAGGTAGTAGGTGGTCTTGCACCCGCTGCGCCAGGCCAGCCGGTACAGCTCGTCGAGCTTGCGACCGTTCGGCTGGGCCATGTACAGGTTCAGCGACTGCGCCTGGTCGATCCACTTCTGCCGCCGCGAAGCCGCCTTGACCAGCCACGACCCGTCGATCTCGAAAGCGGTGGCGAACAGTTCCTTGACGTCGGCCGGGATCCGGTCGATCGGCCACAGCGAGCCGTCGAAGTACTTGAGGTCGGCGATCATGACCTCGTCCCACAGGTCACGGGCCTTGAGCACCCGGACCAGGTGCTCGTTGACGACGGTGAAATCGCCGCTCATGTTCGACTTCACGAACAGGTTGCGGTAGGTCGGCTCGATGGACTGCGCGACGCCGATGATGTTGGAGATGGTGGCCGTCGGGGCGATGGCCATCACGTTGGAGTTGCGCATGCCCTGCTTCTGGACCTTGGCCCGCAGGGTGTCCCAGTCCAGCCGCTGGGTGCTGTCCTGGTCGAGATCACCGTGACGGTGTTCGCGCAGGATCTCCACCGAGTCGATCGGCAGGATGCCTTTGCTCCACAGCGAGCCGTCGAACGAGGCGTAGGCGCCGCGCTCCTTGGCCAGGTCCGAGCTCGCCTCGATGGCGAAGTAGGACAGCTGCTCCATCGACGTGTCGGCGAACTCCACCGCGGCGTCCGAGGCGTAGGCGACACCCAGGTGGTAGAGGCTGTCGGCGAAACCCATCAGGCCCAGCCCGACCGGGCGGTGCTTGAGGTTGGACCGCCGCGCCGGCGGGATCGTGTACATGTTGATGTCGATCACGTTGTCCAGCATCCGTACCGCGGTCCGGACGGTGGTGCGCAGCCGCTCGACGTCCAGCCCGCTGGCTGTGGTGTGCGCGGCCAGGTTCACCGAACCCAGGTTGCAGACCGCCACCTCGTCCTTGGACGTGTTGAGGGTGATCTCGGTGCACAGGTTGGACGAATGCACGACCCCGACGTGGCCCTGCGGGGAGCGCAGGTTGCACGGGTCCTTGAAGGTGATCCACGGGTGGCCGGTCTCGAACAGCATGGTCAGCATCCGGCGCCACAGGTCGACCGCCTTGACCTGGCGGAACACCCCGATCTCACCGCGCTCGGCCATGGCTTCGTACTCGGCGTACTTGCGGCTGAACTCCAGGCCGTAGGTGTCGTGCAGGCCGGGGACCTCGTCCGGGGAGAACAGCGTCCAGACGCCGTCGGCCTCCACGCGACGGAGGAACTCGTCCGGCACCCAGTTGGCGGTGTTCATGTCGTGCGTCCGGCGACGCTCGTCACCGGTGTTCTTGCGCAGGTCGAGGAATTCCTCGACGTCGATGTGCCAGGTCTCGAGGTAGGCGCAGACCGCGCCCTTGCGCTTGCCGCCCTGGTTCACCGCGACCGCGGTGTCGTTGGCGATCTTGAGGAACGGGACCACCCCGGAGGACAGTCCGTTGGTGCCCTTGATGTGTGCGCCGATGCCACGGACCGGGGTCCAGTCGTTGCCGAGGCCGCCCGAGAACTTGGCCAGCAGGGCGTTGTTCTTGATCGACTGGAAGATGTCGTCCAGGTCGTCGTCGACGGTGGTGAGGAAGCAGCTGGACAGCTGCGGCCGGGTGGTGCCGGCGTTGAACAGCGTCGGGGTCGAGCACATGAAGTCGAAGCTGGAGATCAGGCGGTAGAACTCGATCGCCCGCTCCTCGCGGTCGGCCTCGCGGATCGACAGGCCCATGGCGACGCGCATGAAGAACGCCTGCGGCAGCTCGTAGCGGGTCTCGCGGTGGTGCAGGAAGTACCGGTCGTACAGGGTCTGCAGTCCGAGGAAGGTGAACTGACCGTCGCGGGAGGCGTCGATGGCCGCGCCCAGCCGCTCCAGGTCGAACTCGGCCAGCACCGGGTCCAGCTGGCCCAGCTCGATGCCGCGGGCGACGTAGTCGGTGAAGTAGGCCGGGTAGGCCCCGGCCATGTCGGTGGCGCCGACTTGGCGGCCGTGGCCGGCCAGGTAGCTCAGGGCCTCGGTGCGCAGGGTGTCGGCGAGCAGCCGGGACGCGACGAAGGAGTAGTTCGGCTCGGTCTCGACCAGGGCACGGGCGGCCATGATCGGGGCCAGTCCGAGCTCTTTGGTGCTGATCCCGTCGTAGAGGTTGGACGTGGTGCCGGCGTAGACGGCCTCGGCGCTGACGTCGGACAGGCCCTGGGTGGCCTCGTCGATGATGGAGCGCAGGCGCACGACATCGAGAAGGCTGGACGATCCATCGGGGGCGACGACGCTGTACACCGGGACGCCGCGGCCGACGGTGGTGTCGGCGTTGCCCTCGGCGGCCTCGCGCTCCTCGCGGGCGCGGCGGTGCTCCTCGCGGTACAGGATGTAGGCGCGGGCGACCTTGGCGTGGCCACCGCGCATCAGCGCCAGCTCGACCTGGTCCTGGACGTCCTCGAGGTCGACGTGTCGCTCGATGCCGTGGCGGCGGGCCAGCGTCCCGGCCACCTGCTCCGTGAGCTCGGCGACCAGCGCACGCAGCCGCGACGAGGTCCCGGCGGAGTCGCCCTCGACGGCGATGAACGCCTTCGTGATCGCCACCGCGACGCGACCGCTGTCGAACGGCGCCGTGGAGCCGTTGCGGCGGATCACGGTCATCGTGACGGGGTCTCCGGTGCGGTACCGGCCGGTGTCGTCGGACCCGGTCCGGCCCTGGGTGAACTGATCCAGGTCGACACCGTTCTCGGTGGTGCTCACATCGGGGGCCATGCGCTCTCCTGTCGAGCTCGTGCTGAGTACTGCCGGGTGATCCGGAGCTGGTGGTGCCGGTGCTGGTTCCAGGTGGGGCTCGTGAGGCTGTCCGAGCGGTTGATCAGGCGGGCCAGAGAGGCTCTTCCGATACAGCGCCGAGGGCTGCCGTGCCATTCCCCGGGGTTGTCGTCTTTTGTACCCCTCGGGAGGTTCCGACAGTACATCTAGGGGCGGGGAAATTCCTAGCCCCTAGATCTAGTGTCGGCGTGTCTGTGGCGGTCATGATTCAGGTCTACCACCGGGCACTGACAGTGACTGTTCACCGGCTGTCCCGGAGCCGTCCCCAACGCATCCACACCGATCCCCGACGGCCGCCCCGGACCGCCCGGAAACGTCCCCACACCATCCACAATTCCGCCCACAGTGGCGTGGCCGATGCTCACGCGGCGCCACCGGCCCACCACCGATCGCCGGCCCGGCCGGCGCCTGGACGACGTCGCCACGATGCCGATCGCGACACGCCCGGGATCACCGGCGGCATTACCCTCGGTGGGCGCGGCCGCCCGCCGCATCCGGTGTCCACGACAGGAGCAACGTGCCCGCTCTCCCCGATCAGCTGCCCGATTCCCGGATCGCGGATCCCCGCTCGGCGCCGCCGTTGCGCTGGGGTGTGCTGGCTCCCGGATGGATCGCCCGCGCGTTCGCCGACGCACTGCGCAAGCACACCGCCCAGGACCTGGCCGCCGTCGGTTCCCGGAGCGCCGAGCGCGGCGCCCGGTTCGCCGCCGACTTCGGCATCGAGCGGGTGCACGACAGTTACCCGGCCCTCGTCGAGGACCCCGCCGTCGACGTCGTCTACGTCGCCAGCCCGCACTCCGAGCACCGCGACCACGCGCTGCTCGCGATCGCCGCGGGTAAGCACGTCCTCATCGAGAAGGCGTTCGCCCAGACCGCGGCGCAAGCCGCCGAGATCGCCCGGGCCGCCGCTGCCGCCGGGGTGGTGGTGATGGAGGCGATGTGGAGCCGCTTCCTGCCCCATTACGACGTGGTCCGGCAGCTACTCGCCGACGGCGCCCTGGGTGAGCTGGTCACGGTGACCGCCGACCACGGCCAGTACTTCGACTTCGACCCGCAGTTCCGGCTGTTCAACCCGGACCTGGCCGGCGGGGCGCTGCTGGATCTCGGGATCTACCCGATCTCATTCGCCTCGTTCGTGCAGGGCGCCCCGACGGGGATCACCGCAAGCGGGACGCTGGCGAGTACCGGCGTCGACGGCCAGGTGAGCGCCGTCCTGGACAGCACCTCGGGACTGCAGGCCGTCGTGAACACCACCCTGTTCGCCAAGACCCCGACGGTGGCCGCGATCTCCGGCACGGGTGCCCGGATCGAGATCGCCGGCGACTTCTACAACCCGCAGCCGATCACCCTGATCGACCGGGACGGGCACGGCCGACGCCGCTGGGACGCCAACACCATCTTCGGTCACGAGGGGCTGGCCTACGAGGCGGCCGAGCTGGCCCGCATCGTCACCGACGGCCGGACCGAGTCCGACCTGCTACCGGTGGCGGAGTCGGTGGCCATCATGGGGACGCTGGACGAGCTGCGCCGCCAGGTCGGCGCGGTACTGCCGGGCGACTGACCGGCCCGGGAGTCGTCAGCGGGAGTCCCGCGCCGACAGTCCTCGACCGACAGGCCTCAACCAGCGTCGAGTTCCCGCATCCGCTCGGCGTGCGCCCGGGCGACCGACCGGACCGCGACCTCCGGGTCCTCCCCCGCGGCGCCGGCGGCGTAGGCCAGCCGGAAGACCTGCTCGGCCCAGCCGTCCCCGGCGGGCAACTCGGCGTGGACGTCGAACTTCCGGGCGCGGGCGCCGAGCTTGCCCGCCAGCGCCATCGAAGGCGCGGCCATGGCCACCCCGGCCAGCGGACCGGAGCGTCCCTTCTCCGTCTTTTTCAGCTCGTCCCAGCGTTGCTGCTGCTCACCCGCGTCCGTCAGCACGCCCTCGTCGGCGAAGACGTGGGGATGTCGCCGGACCAGCTTGTCGACCAGGTCGGCGGCCACGTCGTCGATGGTGAAGTGCCCGGGCCGCCCGGTGCTCTCGGCGGCGATGCGAGCGTGGAACAACACCTGGAGCAGAACATCACCGAGCTCCTCCCGGATCGCCGCCGGGTCCCCGTCCTCGATGGCCTGGACCAGTTCGAAACACTCCTCGACCAGGTAGCGCACCAGGGAGGTGGGGGTCTGCGCGGCGTCCCACGGGCAGCCGCCCGGCGACCGCAGCCGGTCCATCACGGCCACCGCGTCGAGCAGTGCGGTGCCGGGGGCGGGACGAGGCGGGAGTGCGGGTTCAGGTGCGGACACCCGCCCAGTCTCCCGCACCCGGCGGCCCGCGATCAGCCGCTGGCGGCGATCGGGTTCTCGGCCTCGGGCACGACGCCGGAGAGGAAACGGCGCAACAGCGAGCTGGAGGTGTGCATCGTGTACGGGAAGTACATGACCTCGACGCCAACCGTGGCGAAGTCAGCCTCGAGCTTGTGACCCTTGGCCGTACCGCGCCAGTCGTCGCCCTTGAAGATGATGTCGAAGCCCACCGAGCGCCAGGTGTCGAGCTTGTCCGGGACGACCTCCGCGACGGCCTCGTCGACGTAACGGATGCTCGTGACGATCTCGAGGCGCTCGGAGAGAGGCACCACCGGCGCTTTGCCCTTGGTCAACAGAGTCATCTCGTCGGACACGACACCGGCGATGAGGAAGTCGCACTGCGAACGGGCGTGCTTGAGGATGTTGAGATGGCCGATGTGGAAGAGGTCGTACACGCCGGGGGCGTATCCGATGCGTGGGGTCATTCCGGTCCTCGGGTCTCTCGGCCACCGCGGTGGGGCGGCGGCAACATTCACTGCATTCATCGCAAATGGAGTACGAACTGTGACACCGAGATCCTGTGATCTGCTCCACACGACGATTGCCACCCGAATGCCACGCTCGATCTGACGTACTGTAACCCGGAGTCTCGTCCCGGCACCGCGATTCGCCGAACGAGCAAGAACTTCCCGCGACCGTCGTCCGCCGATCCGACAACGGACCACGGCGCTGCATCGAGCGGCCGCTCGGGGCCGCGCCCGCTCGCCGGCGCTACTGCGGTGGTCAGGTCGACGGGAGTACTCGACGGCGATGTCCGGTCGCATGATCAGTGTCGCCACCGGCACCGCCCTACCTGTTCCGGCTATCGAAAGACAGACCATGAAACTCTCCGTCATCGGATGCGGGTACCTCGGTGCCGTCCATGCCGCGTGCATGGCCAAGATGGGCCACGAGGTCATCGGTATCGACCTGGACACCGCCAAGATCGAGGCGCTGGCCAAGGGTCAGGCACCGTTCTTCGAGCCCGGCCTGCCCGAGCTGTTGACCGAGGCGATGGCCACCGGACGGCTCCGTTTCGCCTCCGACATCGCCGCCGCCCAGGGCAGCCAGGTGCACTTCGTCTGCGTCGGAACCCCGCAGCGCAAGGGTGAGAACGCCGCCGACCTGACCTACGTCAACGGCGCGTTCGCGGCGCTGGCCCCACACCTGAGCGACGGCGACCTCGTCGTCGGCAAGTCGACCGTGCCGGTAGGCACCGCGAAGCGGATGGCCGACCTGATCGCCGCCGCTGACGCCGACGCCGCACTCGCCTGGAACCCGGAGTTCCTCCGGGAGGGCTTCGCGGTCAAGGACACCCTGCACCCCGACCGACTGGTCTACGGCGTCGCTTCGGGCGAGGAGAGCGACCCGGCCACTGCGATCCTGGACGCCGTCTACGCCACCCCGCTGTCCGACGGCACCCCCCGGCTGGTCGCCGACTACGCGACCGCCGAGCTGGTCAAAGTAGCTGCCAACTCGTTCCTGGCCACCAAGATCTCGTTCATCAACGCGATGGCCGAGCTGTGCGAGGCGACCGGCGCCGACGTCACGAAGCTGGCCGACGCGATCGGGCACGACGTCCGCATCGGGCGCCGGTTCCTCAACGCCGGCCTGGGCTTCGGCGGCGGCTGCCTGCCGAAGGACATCCGGGCGTTCATGGCCCGCGCCGGCGAGCTCGGCGCCGACGAGGCGCTGACCTTTCTGCGCGAGGTGGACAACATCAACATCCGGCGGCGCCGTCGCATGGTCGAGCTGACCCAGGAGATCTGCGGTGGCACCCTGAACGGGGCGCGGGTCGCGGTGTTGGGTGCGGCGTTCAAGCCCGACAGCGACGACGTCCGCGACTCCCCCGCCCTGGACGTGGCGGCCATCATCGGCCAGCGCGGCGCCACGGTCGTCGTGACCGATCCGGAGGCGATCCACACCGCGAGGCGGCTCCGCCCCGAGCTGACCTACGTCGAGACCGCCGACGAGGCCGCCGACGGCGCCGACGTGGTGCTGCTGCTCACCGAGTGGAAGCAGTTCCGGGAGCTGGACCCGACGACCTTCGGCGCGTCGATGACCACCAGACGCATCCTGGACGGCCGAAACGTGTTGGACCCGGCCGCCTGGCGCGCCGCAGGCTGGACCTACCGCGCCCTCGGACGTCCGTGACGTCTCCCGCCCCTCACCCGGAGGGCCCCGCGCGGGCCTTCCGGGTTCTTTTCGTCTGTACCGCCAACCAGTGCCGGTCACCGATGGCTGAGTACCTGCTGCAACACGCCCTGCGGGCCCGGGGTGTCGACGCCAGGACGACCGACGAAGTCGCCGCGAACGGGGAACCCGACGGCGGTTGGGTGATCGGATCCGTCGGCACCCGGACACGCGGCGGCCGGCCGATGGACCCGGCTGCGCTGACGGTGCTGGCCGAGCGGGGCATCGACGGGTCGGGGTTCGTCGGGCGCGGCGTCAGTGTCCCGCTGATCCGCGACGCCGACCTCATCCTCACCGCCACACGGGAGCACCGTGGCACGATCGCCCAGCTCAACCCGGCCGCGCTGTCCCGCCTGTTCACCATCCAGCAGTTCGGCTACCTCGCAGCGGCGGCCCAGCCGGGGAAGGTCACTGACACGGTCGAGGCCGGTGGCGACCTGCGGGAGCGCGCCCGCGCCGCCCGGGGGCAGGTGCCCGGACGAACTGCGGAGGACGACCTGGCCGACCCGGTGGGGCAGCCG
>JBDSLP010000159.1:0-2728 GCA_039916325.1 Nakamurella sp.
TACGGGGCTCCCACGGTCCGGTCTCACCCCTACGACGCCGCTCACCGGCGTGCGTCGACGACCCGTGCATGAGGTGAACCATGGCTGATTCGGCCCGGGCCAGGAAACTGGCCAAGCGCATCGTCACTATCGTGGCGACCGAACTCGAGCACTCGGTCAAGGACCCGCGGCTGGCGATGATCACCGTCACCGCTGCGACCGTGACCCCCGATCTTCGCGACGCCACCGTCTACTACACCGTGTACGGCGACGACGAGGACGTCGAATCCACCGGAATCGCGCTCAAGAGTGCCCTCGGCGTGCTTCGCAGCGCGGTCGGTCGCGAGACCGGCATCAAATTCACCCCGACCCTGGCCTTCGTGCTCGACAAAGTGCCCGACACGGCCCGGGCAATGGACGAGCTGCTCAACGCGGCGAAGTCCGCCGACGCCGCAGTCGCCGCGCAGGCGGCGCACGCCGCCTACGCCGGCGACCCGGACCCGTACAAGAAGCCGCCGGTCGTCGATCCGGACGACGAGCGGTTCACCGCCTGACGGACGGGTCGGTTCCCTGCCGCGCCGGCGATCGAAACCGTTCCCCTCGACTGATGTGTCGGTCGCGGACGACGATCACGGTCGCGGGAGCACGGGTCCGTCCTGAGTGTGAACAGAGTCCGTTCGCTGCGCCGGTCGGATGAGACACTGACGGTTCACCGGATATGCGCTGGAACGGACCCGCATGACGATCTCGATGCCGGTACCTGATCACCTGCTGACCACCCTCGAGTGGTCGGCACTCGCCCATGAGCCATTTCTGCATTACGAGCTGGCCGAGGGAGTGCTCGTGATGACTCCGCGGTCGTCGCCCCGACACCAGGACGTCTCGGTGCAGATCGCTCAGCTGCTGAAATCGCAGCTCGGCACCGGTTGGGCCGCGCTGGTCGACGTAGAGATCGGCCTCCGCACCGGCGAGCGCGCCACCCATCGAGCCCCGGACGTCACGGTCGTCCGTCGGGAGGTCCTGACCGCGAACCGCCCGTGGATGGTCCCCGCCGACGCGCTGCTCGTGGTGGAGGTCGTCTCTCCCGGCAGCGGCAACATCGACCGGGTGCTGAAGGTGCACGAGTACCAGTGCGCCGGGATCCCGGCGTACCTCGTGGTGGATCTTGAAGGTCACGAGCTGATCGGCTTCCAGCTCGACGCCCGGGGCACCTACGTCAATTCCTTCGACGACCCGGCCCGTCTCACCGTCGCCGGCGTCGAGGTCCGGGTCGGCTGGGCCGACCTCGACCTCGACTGACTGCATACGACGAAGGTTTGCCTGATGACGGTGAAATCGCCCATTGGCCGAACGGCTGCCTGCCCGTGACGTCGGGTGGCGCTCCACGATTTCGCCTGGCGCAGGGTTTGCCCATAGCCCCGCAGTGTGGATGCGCCGATCTTGCCGACACGGTGGGCCAGCTTGAGCATCCAGGTGCTGAACACCGCAATGCCGTTGCTTGCGGCCAGCCGACCGAACCCGGTGCTTCGAGCTACGGCTGACGTGACGGCCCCGATGGGCCTCGCAGACGTCACACCGCCACCACCACCGGACCATCCCGGAGCCCCGCATGGAGCATCTAGGCTCGAAGGATGAGTGCCGCGCCTACCTACACCACGGCGGCGCCGGTGCAACGGGTCGCGGCCCAGATCGACGCGGCCCGGTCGATCCTCCTGCTGAGTCACGTCAACCCCGACGCCGACACCCTCGGCAGCGCGTTCGCGCTGGGCCTGGCGCTGGAGGCACGGGGCGCCCGGGTGCAGGTCGCTTTCGACGCCCCGGATGAAGTCCCCGCTTCGCTGACCGGCCTCCCGGGTCAGCACCTGATCACCCGGGACCCGGCCGACGTCGACCTCGTCGTCTGCGTCGACGTCGCGTCGATCTCCCGGCTCGGCCGGCTCGCCGCCCGCCTCGCCGGCACCCCCTCCATCGTCATCGACCACCACGCATCCAACCCCGGCTTCGGCGACCTGAACTGGGTCGACCCACGCGCCGAGGCCACCGTGGTGATGATTGCGGCGTTGCTCGACGAGCTGGACGCCGACCTGACCCTACCGATCGCCACCAATCTCTACGCCGGGCTCGCCACCGACACGGTCAACTTCCGGTTCGCCACCCCGGCCGGATACCGGTTGGCGGCCCGGCTGGTCGAGGTCGGCGTCGACGCCGCCGATGTCTTGCGGCCGATCACCGACACCCATCCGTTCGGCTGGCTCGGCATGCTGGGCCAGGTGCTGTCGACCGCCACGCTGGACCGAACCGCTGCCGGCGGACTCGGTGCCGTCATCGTGCCGATCCCGCTCGCCGCCGCCGCGGGGCTCCGCCGCGAGGAGTTGGACGCCGTCATCGACATCGTCCGGACCAGCGCCGAAGCCGAGGTGGCGGTCGTGACGAAACAGACCGACCCCGACACCTGGCAGGTCTCGCTGCGCTCGCACGGCGCCGTCGACGTCAGCGCGGTCGCGGTCGCCCTGGGCGGCGGCGGGCACCCGCGAGCCGCCGGGTACACCTTCGTCGGCACCCACCCCGCCCTGGTCACGCGACTGCTGGCCGGTCTGACCCGGCCGGGAGTCTGACCGTGCAGATCGAGGTCACGCGCCGG
The DNA here is from genome assembly GCA_039916325.1 of Nakamurella sp. Lineage (GTDB taxonomy): Bacteria > Actinomycetota > Actinomycetes > Mycobacteriales > Nakamurellaceae > Nakamurella. The sequence continues at coordinate 2,621 of JBDSLP010000159.1, forward strand.
GCCTGGGCGGTCTGGGGGATCGGTGCGGGCGTCTACATGCTCGCCGTCTTCAACCGCAGCACCCTCGGCGTCGCCGGCCCGGACGCCATGCAGCGCTTCGGTATCGAG
>JBDSLP010000160.1:0-44396 GCA_039916325.1 Nakamurella sp.
GTGGTCTGGGCGGCTTTGCCGGCACGTCCGATCTTCCAGACTCTGGCGGCTGGGTGAGCGGAACGCGGGCCGGACCCGGACAGCTGCGAGGGTGTACCGGGGTATCGACACATCCCCTCACCGCGTCTCCGGCCCGGCAGCAGCCACCGCAACCATGATGTCAATTGTCACTCTCGGTAGTATATCGGACGCGAATTGTCACCGGTTAGGTTCGGTCGGATTCGGCTTTTCGAAGCTAACCTGAACCCTGGCGCCGTGAACCCGGTGCTTCGTTCGTGCCGTGGAGACTCGCGGGGGGTGCGCTCACATCATGCGCTTTCCGAATGAGCATCGGCGGAGCTACTTCTGAGGTTTCACTCATGACGATCCGGGAAAGCCGCTGATGAGTGCTGAAAACTTTGTGGAACGGACGCGACTGAAGTCGGCTGCGGGTTTCGGGTCGAATTCTGATGCCGGGTGACGTCGGAGATGTGGCGCCGACGATCCAGGCCTGCGCTGGTCGTCGTTGACGCACACCCCGATACCGACGTAGAGCAGCATCATCGACCTCCGGTACACACCGAACGCCCGGCAGGTCGCGGACATCCACGATCGATTGGCTGGTTCGGAGCGGCGGCACTCGCGATGGGCGGCAGCAATCAGAGTTTGTTCTTGTTGACGGGGTTGATCGCGACGCACGGCAGTGCGGCCGTCTGGTTGTTGGCTCTGGGACTCCTGCTCGCCTGGGCCGCAGCGCCGGGTTGGACCGAATTGACGTTGATGTGGCCGGATCGGGTGGGCGGCATCGCCGCGACGTGCTCCGAGGCGTTCCGCCGGTACAACCCGGTGCTGGCCAACCTGACCGGCGTTTGCTACTGGTGGGGATGGGTGCCGACCTGCGGAGTCACCGCCCTGCTGTCCGCTCAGGCGCTGCACGACTGGTACTTGCCTCAGGTGCCGACCACACCGATAGCAGTCGGAATTGTCGTTGCGTTCGCGGTCCTGAACCTGTCCGGGATCGCCAGGGTGACCTGGGTGGTGAGGCTCATCGCCGTTGCCGCGGCGTCGCTGGCGCTGCTCAGCGCAGTCCTCCCGCTGCTCGACGATGACGTCAATGCCTCAGACGCCTTGAACTGGAACCTGTTGTCGCCCTTCGATGGGGTCTTCGGCGGTGTCTCGAGCGCGATGGCAGGGTTGTATCTGGTCGGCTTCGCGGCGCCTGCGTTCGAGGCCGCGACCTGTCACGTCGGTGAGATGCGCGACCCGGCCCGCTCGCTGCCGAGAGCCATGCTGGCCAGCGGCGTGATGGCCGGGCTGTTCTTCCTGATCCTGCCCGCGGTCTGGCTGGGCGTGTTCGGCAGCGCTGGTCTGAACCTGGCGAACGGGGCGGATCTCGCCCATCTGTTGGGGCCGACATTTGCACCGCTTTTCGGCGGCCTGGCCAAGAGCGTGGCGATCTGGTTTCTGGTCCTGAACATGTTCCACGGCACCGTTCAGCCGCTGGCCGGGGCGTCCCGCACCCTGTCGCAGCTGTCCGAGGATGGGCTGTTGCCGCGTCTGGTGGGGCGCCGTAATCGCTACGACGCGCCACACGTCGCAATCTTGCTCACGGCGGCGGTGTCGATCACCTTCATGGCCTTCGGTGACCCGGTCTGGATGATCGCGGCGGCCAACTTCACCTACCTCATCAGCATTGCCCTACCGAGCATCGCAGTGTGGCTGCTCCGCCGCGACGCCCCCGACCACGTCCGACTGTGGCGGGCTTGGCCCGGCACCATCAACCTCGGGCTGGTCGCTGCCGGGATCTGGCTGCTGTCAACGGTTCTCGGGTTCCGCCAGTTCGGGCTGCCGGTTGTGCTGTTCGGGCTGGTCCTGGCCTACTCAGGCTCGGTGTTCTACCTCTGGCGAAGGGTCAGCGACCGGCGCCGCGACCGGCGACCCCGGATGGCGCGCAGCCTGCACTTCAAACTCACCGGGGCGATGCTGGCGGTGATGGTCCTCGACGGATCCGGTTATCTGCTCGCCGTGACCTCCAGCGGCTCGGCCCATCCCATCCGGGTGGCGGTGCTGGAAGACATTTTTGTCGCGGTCGCGCTGCTGACCGTCGCTGTCGGACTGGTGCTGCCCGGCATGATCGCCCATTCGGTGACACAGGTGGCCGACGCTGCGGACGCGCTCTCAGCGGGGACGCTGTCTGAGCTGACCCGCGCGATGGACGCCCTCGGACGGGGCGACCTCGACCAGGCGCGCGGAGTGCAGCAGGTGGCGCCAGTGGCCGTGACCAGCCGCGACGAGGTCGGAGCCATGGCGGTGGCCTTCAACCACATGCAGGTCGAGATCAATCGCGCTGCCAAAGCCCTGGAGCGCGCCCGGGAGGCACTGAAGCGTTCCCGCGTCGATCTGGAATATCTGGCCACCCACGACTCGCTGACCACCCTGCCCAACCGCCGTCACGTCAAGGACGAAGTCGAACGCCTCGTCGCCGGCTGCCTCCTGTCCGGCCGCAGCTGCACCGTTGTGGCCTTGGATCTGGACGGATTCAAGTACATCAACGACAGCCGGGGCCACGCCATCGGTGACCAGGTACTCACCCACGTCGCTGACCTCTTCCGCGCCCGGCTCAGGCCCACCGACTACATCGGGCGGGTCGGTGGCGACGAGTTCGCCGCAGTACTGCCCAACATGTCCGTCGATGACGCACAAATGGTGATCTTCCGGCTATTGGAAGCCTTGCGCTCCGAGGCAATAATGGTCGACCAAGGACGGGCGGTCCGGGTCACCGCCAGCGCCGGGATGGCCTTCCTGAACCCAGCAGCACCTCAATCCGCGGCTGATCTTCTCATCGAGGCCGATGTGGCGATGTATCAGGCCAAAGACAGCGGCCGCGACCAGCTTGCCGTCTATTCCACCCTTGACCCCCACCAGGCCGACCTGCGAGGACGCCACACCTGGGTCGACCGCATTCAGGACGCACTGAATCACGACCATTTCCTGCTCCTTGCCCAGCCACTGCTGGATCTGCGCAGCGGGAAAGTGGACAGATACGAACTCCTGCTCAGGATGACCGCAGCCGACGGATCACTGATCATGCCCGCAGACTTCCTCCCCGCCGCCGAGCGATCCGCGCTCATCGGCAAGATCGACCAGTGGGTGATCGTCAGGGCCTGCCGGATGCTCGCCCAACAGCAATCCGCGGGCCGGAGGATTCATCTTGCCGTCAACCTTTCTGGTCCCTCCATGGGCGACCCCACCATCCTCCAACTCATCGAACGGGAGCTGGCCGCACTTCCCCACCGTGGCGGGTTGACCATCGAGGTCACCGAAACGGTGGCCATCACCGACATCGACCGAGCCAAAACTTTTGCCGAACACCTGGAGAGCCTCGGCTGCGAATTCGCCCTGGACGACTTCGGCGCCGGCTACGGATCCTTCTACTACCTCAAACATCTGCCCTTCGACTACCTCAAAATCGACGGCACCTTCATCCGCGACCTCCTCACTGACCGCGCCGACCAGGTCCTGGTCAAATCACTCGTCCAGATCGCAAGGGAACTGGGCAAACACACCGTTGCCGAGTTCGTCGAAGACGCGCTCACGCTGGAAAAGCTTCGCGAGCTCGGCGTCGACTACGCCCAGGGCTACTACATCGGCCGGCCCGCAACACTCCCCACGCCCGGCGTATCCATGCCGCATGATCCGAGCCAACCGACTCACCACCTGGGGTCCGCTCACCACCAGTCCCGCGGCGCCCAGCATGCCCAGCACATGGCGCACCATCGTCATTGACCCTCCTGAGGCGCGCCGCAGCCGAGTCCGGGGTACTGAGTCTCATGTCGCCCACGATCACACGTTCGTGGCCCGCCACCATCGCCGTGATCAGGGCCGCGTTTCGGCAGTTCTACGGTCATGAGTCATCGGTGGGGCGGGAGGGGCTCGAACCCTCGCCTGGCAGGTTATGAGTCTGCTGCTCTGACCGACTGAGCTACCGCCCCGCCGAGGAGCCTATCCAAGGACGCCCCGGGAGCCGAACCGAGCGGCAAAGTCCGAGTCCCCGGGCGCGGAACCCGGGGTCCGTGGTGGCGGGTGACAATGACGCCATGGTCTCCGTCCCCCGTTCCGTCCTGTCCACCGCCGCCCGTGTCGTCACCGCCTCGGCAGCCGCGGTCGGCACCGGTCTGTTGGTCCGAACCGGCGCGGCGGTCACGACGTCCTTCGGGGCGAGCTGGCGACGCCGGCCGTCGGCGTTGCCGACATCGGACCACTTCGACGGCACGTCGTTCCACAATTCGCTGCCGAGTTCGGTGGTGTCGCCGTCGTCGATGCCGGGGATGGTCGTGTCCATGCTGAGCCGGGGCGACATCGGTAAGCCACCGAAACCGGTGCCGCTGCTGACGTCGGACCTCGGCGGCCCGGCCGCCGACCTGGCCGTCACCTGGCTGGGGCACGCCACCGCATTGCTGGAGATCGACGGCATCCGGATCCTCGCCGACCCGGTCTGGTCGGAGCGGGTGTCACCGTCACAGCAGTTCGGGCCGAAACGAATGCACGCAGTACCGATCGCCTTCGACGACCTGCCGCCGCTCGACGCGGTGATCATCTCGCACGACCACTACGACCATCTCGACCTCGACACCGTCCGGATGCTCACCGAGCGGCACACCGCGCCCTTCATCGTGCCCCTGGGAGTCGGCGCTCATCTGCTCACGTGGGGCGTGCCCGCCGATCGCATCGTCGAACTGGACTGGGACGAGCAGCACCACCTCGGTCAGTTGACGTTCACCTGCGTGCAGGCGCGGCACTTCTCCGGCCGCAGCCTGACCCGGGACGACACCCTGTGGTCGGCCTGGGCGGTAGCCGGCCCCCGCCACCGGGTGTTCTTCGGCGGCGACACCGGATACACCCCCACCTTTGCCGACGTAGGGGAGAAGCTGGGTCCGTTCGACCTGACGTTGATGCCGATCGGCGCCTACGACCCGCGGTGGGCCGACATCCACCTGAACCCGGAGGAAGCGGTCCGCACCCACCTCGATGTGCGAGGCGCGGTCCTCATGCCTATCCACTGGGGCACCTTCGATCTCGCGTTCCACGCCTGGGTCGAGCCGGTCACCCGGCTGCTCACCGCCGCCGCCGTCCACGACGTGAACGTGCTGATCCCGCGACCCGGCCAGCGGGTCACATCGGTGTCGGACGACCTCGACGACCCGTGGTGGGAGATGGGCTGACCCCTGATCCCCAAGGGTGGCGGAAAACGCAGAAGGCCGGCGGCCACCGTGGGTGGCGCCGGCCCTTTCGCTGCGTTTTGCTCAGCTGTCGAGCGACGCATCCAGGGTGATGTTCACGCCGGCCAGCGCCTTGGACACCGGGCAGGTCTCCTTGGCGGCCTGAGCGGCCTGGGCAAAGCCCGCCGCGTCCATACCACTGACCTCACCGCGGACGGTCAGCTTGATACCGCTGATCTTGAAACCGGGGTTGTCCGGCCCGAGGGTGACGTCGGCGGTGACCTCGAGGGACTCCGGGGTGCCACCGGCCTGGCCGATGAGGGCCGAGAGCTGCATCGCGTAGCAGGACGAGTGGGCCGCGGCGATCATCTCCTCCGGGCTGGTGGTGCCGTCGGCATCCTCGGCCGCGCGCTTGGGGAACGAGACCTCGAAGGTGCCGACCTTGGAGCTGGCGAACTCGACCTGGCCGCTGCCGGCCTCCAGGGTTCCGTTCCAGGCGGTTCGGGCGCTACGGACGGGCATGTTTCCTCCAGGGGTGGTGCGGTGCACGACACGATGTCGGCTCTCCGCTGATACCCACGCTACGCACGTCGATAACCCGCTTCCACCAGCTACCGGCGGCCGACCGCCTCCCCGAGGCCGGGATTCGGAGTTCGGGACATTGAGTCGAGGGAACCGAGGGACGTCACTGTCGGTGCCCCGTGCGATGCTTCGCCACATGGTCACCGAATCGAACATACGAACGCTTCATCCCTTCCCACCACCGGGTGCGCACCCCTGCGCGATGTGCGGATCCCGCGTCGACGTGGTGTTGTGCTCGTTTGCTTTCGAACGGGTGCACCGCCGGGTGCCGCTGTGTCGATCCCACCGCCAGCCCCTGCTGGAGATCGACCACTTCACCCGCCCGGACGTCGCCGAGACCGAAGACGTGCCGCCGGCCTGGCTGGGGAACGCCGTTCTGTCCGAGCCCGGGCTGAGCCGTTCGCAACGGCGACTGCCGCGACGTCATCCCCGGCGGGGCGCCGGGTGGGAGTCGACCGGCCAGGTCCTGATGATGCCGGTGCGCTGACGGCTCCGGGGCGAAGGTCTCGGCCCCGGTGACCGATCGACGCTCAGGTGACCGGTGCCGACGGCCCCGGTAGCGTCGCCACCGCCTCCATCAGCATCCAGCCGCCGAGTTGGACCGACAGGTCTCGCTCGGGTTGGGCCGAGGAACCGGTGGCGCCATCGCCGAGCCGTCCCCGCGCCGTAGCGCTGGGGACCATCGCGGGCTGCGCCCAGTCGCTGCCGAACAGCGGCAGACCGACGACCTCGGCCCGGTGCGTCCAGGCAGCCTCCGCAGAGGCGGTGACCAACCGCGCCGCGAGCTCGCGGGTTCCCACCGCCTCCTCGGTGTCCCCGGGAAGCCGAATCACCACCAGGGCGAGATACCGGGCCAGGATGCCGGTGAACAGCCCACCGTCACCGCCGCCGTGACCCCGGAGGACACGGTCGGTGGCCATCCTGCGGTCCACGGCGGTCACGAGATCATGGACGAGGGTCACCAGCTGCGCCGCCCCGTCGCCTGACTGCCGGTCGGCCAGCTCCAGGGCAGCGCCGAGAACGACGCCCTGGCAATAGGTGTAAAGATCCCGCTGCAGCACACCACCAGGGCGGACCCCGTCGAAGATCAGTCCGGAGTCCGGGTCACGGAGCTGCGCCACGATCCAGTCCAGGGTCTGTTCGGCGCGTCTCCGGTGTCCGATTCGGGCCAGCAGGACCGCCGCCGGCCCGTTGGCCGGGGCGTTGCGGAACTCGTCGCCCCGACGCCACGGTATTCCGCCGACGGTCGGCGACCAGGCGCGCAGCAGTTCGGTCGCCAACTGGTTGATGGCGGTGGTGGCGTCCACGATGCCCGCCGTCCGGGCGCGTTCCAGGGCGAGGCCGAGCCATGCCATGTCGTCGTAGTAGTTGTTGGTCCACCGTCCGCCGTTGCGCAGTCGGATCCCGCGGGCAACGTCGACGACCCGACGCCGGCGGCCGGGATCAGGAGCCCGCGACTCGGCGTCGATCAGGCAGTCCAGCAGGTGCGCCTGCCACCAGTAGTGCCACCGGGAGAAGGTCCGGTCCGAGCGGCTCGACGGCCACCCGACCACGCCCAGCGCAGTGCCGGGCAGCGCCCACGCCCGACGCAGATGACGCGTCACCACGGCGGTCTCGGCCGCCGTCGCACGTTCGGACCACGACGGCGCGGTCATGGCGCTCGCCTCATCAGCCGGCCCTGCCGCTCCCCGGAGCGCCGACCACGGCCATCCCTCGCGGTCAGGCGACGTCGGTGATCGCGTCGCGCAGCCCGGCCAACCCACGGTGCACCTCGGCGAACGTGGTCGACAACGGGGCGAGGCCGATCCGGATGGCGTCGGGGTTGCGGTAGTCGGGGATGACACCGCGGTCCCACAGCTGATCGGTCACCATACGGAAGCCCGGACGCTGCAGGGTGATGTGTCCGCCGCGGGCCGCCGGCTCCCGCGGGCTCGCGAGCCGCACGCCCAGCGGGGCCAGCCAGTCGTCGCTGAGGTCGACGGCGAAGGTCGTGAGCAGCTGCGACTTGGCCCGAACCGCGGCCATCGTCGCGCGGCCGAGTTGCTCCAGCGAGGTCGCCAGTGGCACCAGGCCGAGGATTGGGGGGGTGCCGGAAACGAAAGCCCTGATGCCGTCGGCCTTCACGTAGCCCGCCGCCATGTCGAACGCGTCCTTGCGACCCAGCCAGCCCCAGATCGGCTGCGACATCGACGCCTGGTGCTCGGCCCGGACGTAACCGAAGGCCGGCGCACCGGGACCACCGTTGAGGTACTTGTATCCGCACCCGGTGGCGAGGTCGATCCCCCATGCGTCCAACTCGACGGGGACGGACCCGACCGAGTGGGAGAGGTCGGCCAGCACGAGACCACCAGCGCGGTGGGTGATCTCGGTCAGCGCCCGGGCATCGGCCAGGTAGCCGGAGCGGTAGGCGACATGGCTGAACACCACCAGGGCCGTCTGCAGGCCCAGCGCCGGGGCCAGCAGTTCCGGGGTCAGTCCGAGCTCCGGGTCGGTGTCGACCCACCGGACCGTCATCCCCAGTTCGGCCGCGATACCGTCCATCACGTATCGGTCGGTCGGGAAATTGTCGGTGTCGACGACGATCTCGCTCCGGCCGGGCCGGTGGGCGACGCCGGCCCGGGCCAGCTTGTAGAGCCAGACCGTGGTGGAGTCACCGAGGACGACCTGACCGGGTGCCGCTCCGAGGGCCAGCTCCCCGAGCCGGTCCCCCAGCGCCATCGGTCGGTCGAGCCACCCGTCGGTCCAGCCCCGGATCAACCGGCCGGCCCACTCGTCGTGGATGAACGCGGACATGCTCTCCACGGTCGCGCGCAGCGGTCGGCCGAGCGAGTTGCCGTCGAGGTAGGCGACCACGTCCGAATTCTCGCCGACGAGGAACTCGTGGGTGTGGGCCGCCAGCGGATCAGCGTCGTCGAGATCGGTGGCACGGCGCGCCCACGCGTCGGTCATCACCCCACCGCGCTGAAGAGTGGAGGCAGGACGAAGAGCATGATGCTCGACCAGGTCACGTGGGTCAGTATGGGGGCCAGGATGCCGCCGGTGGCCCGTCGCTGCAGTCCGACCACCACCCCGAGGACCACCGCCGCGAAGACCAGCATCGGATTGCCTGAGGCGACCGTGGCCAGGCCGTAGATCCCGGTGGAGATGGCGACCGGGTTCCGGACCCCGATCGCGGCGAACAATGCCCCCCGGAAGAAGATCTCCTCGGCGATCCCGTTGAGCGCGGTGATCAGTGCCACCAGCGGGAGCGAGCCGAACCGGACGTGGGCAAGCACGTCCTCGGTGAACGCCCGCAGCGGTGGGATCTGCGCGACGATCAGCGAACCGACGATGAACACCGCCGCTGCTGCCATACCGAGCAGGATCGGTGCCCAGATCGGGCGTCGCAGCGCGTTGCGCCACGACATCCGGCCCAGATGTAGCGGGCCGGAGGCGAACCCACCGATGACCCAGGTCGCGGCCAACCCGAAGGTCAGGTAGTAGAACACCGGGTCGCCCGGGCGTGCCGCGAGCGAGACGCCGAGCAGGGTCGCACCGACGACCAGCGTGACGGCCACGACGATTCGCCGCCTCCGGAACGCGCCGTCACTCTGCCGATGGTCGCGTTCGACCCGATCGATCAGCAGCGGACGGACCGAGCGGGTGAAGCGCTGCGGAAGGCGGAAGTTCATGCGGGCGTGCCCGCGTCCTCCTGCGTCCGGTTGCCCAGGGCCAACTCCACGGCTTCGTCGTAGCCGACGAGCTTCCCGGGTAACAGTCGGGTGATCTTGTCGTCGGTCACGACCACTTCGTTGGTCATCGAATCGATGAGGTTGCGGGCGGTGGCCATGTTGACGTCGGTGACCAGTGCGAGCCAACCCGACGACAGGCGAGGGCTGAGCAGCGGGACCGGGATGATGCGCAGCTTGCGGTGGCTCATCACCTTGGCGGCGCGACGCATCATGTCGATGTAGCGCAGAACATCGGGACCGCCGATCTCATAGGCGACACCGGCACTCTCCGGCTTGTCCAGAACTCCGACCAGATAGCGGATCACGTCCGGAAGGGCGATGGGCTGGGTGCGGGTGTACACCCACTTCGGGGCCAGCATGGCGGGCAGGTGCTTGACCAACTGACGGGTCATCTCCCAGGAGATGCCGCCGTTGCCGATGACCACCGCGGCTCGCAGGCTCGTCACGGGGATGCCGTCGGACGTCAGCAGCTTCTCCACGTCACGACGCGACTTCAGGTGCGGCGACAGTTCACCGTCGTCGCTGCCCAGACCCCCGAGGTAGACGATGCGGCTGACGCCAGCCGCGGCGGCTGCGGCGGAGAACGCCCTGGCTGCTTTGGCGTCCCGGTCGACGAAGTCCTTCGAGTCCAGGGAGTGGATCAGGTAGTAGGCGACGTCGATGCCCTCCATCGGACCGATGAGGCTGTCCGGGTCGGCGACGTCGCCGGCGACGGCCTGTCCCAGCCCGTCGTACTTCTCGGGATGCCGGGTCATCGCCCGGACCTCGTGCCCGGCGTCGATCAACGCCGGCACCAGATGGGAACCGATGAAGCCCGAGGCTCCGGTGACCAGCACAGAAAGGGGCATCTGGCTGCTCCTCTCACAGTCTTCCGCGGCCGGGGGTGCGACCGTCATTGACCTTCTGCCCCTACTGGGCAGCGCCTATGCGTGGCCGGGTGCGTCATGGGTCACCCGCCGGCTCGTCGTCGATCCGGCTCGCTCAACCGACGGCGAGGGTGAACGGCACAACGTCGGTCGCCCCCGCCTGCCGCAACAGCCGGGCGGCCACGGTCAGCGTCCAGCCCGAATCCGTGCGGTCGTCGACCAGCAGCACCCGCCGGCCGACCAGCGATTCGTCACCGACGAAAGTGAACCGGTCCGAGACCGATTTCAGCCGTTGCGCGGAATTGACGTCCCTGGACGCCGGTGGCCGATCCGGCCGGGGTTCGACGCGGCCGAACAGGGGGACCCCGAGCACCCGGGACGCGCCCGCCGCGAGGTGGGCGACCAGCTGCGGCCGGCTGGTCGAGCCGATGAACACCACGCCGTCGACCGGACTCCCCGCGTCAGGCCCGGCCCGCGTGTTGAGGACGTCGGCCATCGGGAACCGCAGCGGCACCGGCAACTCGCCGTCGTCCCGGCCGTCGGCGAAAAGCTCGCGCAACGCCGTCCCCCAGCCGATCCCATCGAGCCGGGCGATCGCCCGACCGGACGAGAACTGTTGTCCGGCGGGGATCTTCCCGCTCATTCCGCCGAAAGACGCACCGAACGTCGCCATCCCGGTCGGCCACATCTTCCGCGGTTCCAGCGGCACCCCAGGCCGCTGCAGCACCTCCCGGGCCGCGTCTACGCGCGTGCCCGCCGGCGCCCCGGGCAGACTCAGCCCACCGCAGTTGTCGCACCGCCCACAGGGCTGCGCCTCGTTGTCGTCCAGCGCGAGCCGGAGGAACTGGAGCCGGCAACGCCCGGTGGTGATGTAGTCGAGCATCGCACCCTGTTCGGCCTTTCGGGTCTCGGTGACCCGCCCGTAACGATCGGCGTCGTAGACCCATGGCTGTCCTGTCGCCGTCCACCCGCCCTGCACCCGACGGACCGCGCCCTCGACGTCGAGCACCTTGAGCAGCGTCTCCAACCGGGTACGGCGCAGACCCACGTGGGCTTCGATGGCGGCTGTCGACAGCGGCTTGGGACTCTCCTCGAGCGCCCGGATCGCCGCCCGCACCTCGTGTTCGGGCGGGAACGCCAACGAGCCGAAATAGTCCCAGATCTGCTGGTCGTCGTAGCCGGGCAGCAGCACGACCGTGGCGTCGGCGACGCCACGGCCGGCCCGGCCGACCTGCTGGTAGTAAGCGATCGGCGACGGCGGCGCCCCCAGGTGGATCACGAAGCCGAGATCCGGCTTGTCGAAGCCCATCCCGAGCGCCGACGTGGCGACCACCGCCTTGACCCGGTTCTGCAGGAGGTCCTGCTCGGCGCGTTCCCGGTCCGCCGGGGCGGTCTGGCCCGAGTAGGCGGTGACGTCGTAGCCGGCCCCGGTGAGGTACTCGCTGACCTCGGCCGTCGCGGCCACGGTCAGGCAGTAGATGATGCCCGAACCGGCGAGGCCCGTCAGGTTCTCGGCCAGCCAGGCGAGCCGCGTCGGCTGATCCCCCAGCCGGAGCACCCCGAGGTGCAGCGAGTCACGGTCGAGCGTTCCGCGCAACACCAGCACGCCCTGCGCGGCCAGGTCGGACACGCCGGAGGCGGTACCCCCGGTGCTCATCTGCTCGGCCACGTCGGCGATCACCCGGGTGTTAGCGGTCGCCGTGGTCGCGAGAACCGGTATCCCGCTGGGCAGCTCGGACAGCAGTGTGCGGATCCGACGGTAGTCGGCCCGGAAATCGTGACCCCAGTCGGAGATGCAGTGCGCCTCGTCGACGACGACCAGCCCCGCCGAGGCAGCCAGGGTCGGGAGCACCTCGTCGCGGAAACCGGGATTGTTGAGCCGCTCCGGCGACACCAGCAGCACGTCGACCTCGCCCTGCCGGATCGCCTCGTGCACCGCGCCCCACTCGTGCAGGTTGGCGGAATTGACCGTGACGGCCCGGATCCCGGCCCGCTGGGCGGCCTCGATCTGGTTGCGCATCAGGGCCAGCAACGGCGAGATGATCACCGTCGGCCCGGCGCCGCCGGCCCGCAGCAGAGCGGTGGCCACGAAGTAGACCGCGGACTTCCCCCACCCGGTGCGCTGCACCACCAGCGCTCGGCGACGGTCGGCGACCAGCGCCTCGATGGCTGTCCACTGGTCGTCGCGGAGGCGGGCGTCCGGCCGACCGACCAGCGCCCGCAGGGCCCTTTCGGCGTCGGCGCGCAGGGTCGTCGGGTCGGCGGCGGCGGTCGTCGAAGGCATGTCGGGAACGCTACGCACCCACACCGACAGTGCTTCGCCGGCGGTGGCCGGGGGCCCGCAGCGGTCCGAGGCACCGCCGACGATGGTTTAGTATCGACTGGCGCTCAGGGAGACCTGGGAGCGGCGTTCCCCCCTAGCTCAATTGGCAGAGCATCCGACTGTTAATCGGAATGTTGATGGTTCGAGTCCATCGGGGGGAGCCACCGGCCAGGTCGACGACCTGGTCTTTCTTCGTTCGGGCGGTCTCCTCACGCTCACCCGGATCGTTCCCAGAAGGGGTACCTCGTGATCCGTTTCCTCGCCGGCGCCGCCACCGGTTATGTGCTCGGATCCCGGGCCGGACGCGGCCGCTACGAGCAGATCGTGCGCTGGTCGCATCGGGTCGCTGACAACCCCGCCGTCCAGGGTGCCGCCGGGTTGGTCCGCGCCCAGGTCAGCCGCGCTGCCGGCCGACTCTTCCACCAGTCCGACCGCATCTGAGCCGCGGCGGGAGGCTCAGGCTTCCGGTCGGAACGGGGCCATCGCCTCGTCGATCAGATCCGGCGTCCATCGCTGCGCGTCGTCGACCGAGGTCCCCGGGTCGAGCCGCACCTGGGCGATCGGGCCGTCCTGACCGGGCACCCGCCGGACCACCAGCCATCCCCCGCCGCCGGGGAACTCGTGATGCGTCGAGCTGATGATGCCGCTGCGCACCCGTTGGTGGATGACGTCGGTCAGCTTGCCCGGCGCGGCGATCTCGTAGTTGTACGGATGCCGGTCGACGATCAGCTCCGCACCCGCCAACTCGCCGACGACGTCCGCGCGAACGACGTGCAGGATGGGTGCCTGCCAGGTGACCTTCGAGATCAGCGGCCAGGGAACCAGGTGCGGATCGCCGTCGACCGGCAGCTTCCGGATGCCGTAGCGGGTGACCGCCAGCCAGCCGCCGGCGGCCTCCTGCGCGGACGCCAGGATTTCCTCGTCTGCCTGCAGCGCCGAGATCAGCGCAGCGGGGGGCGTGGGACGGGTGCGGAACCCGAACATCAGCTGGGCCGGTTCTTGCGCTCGATGAGCTGCCGCTTGTAGACCTGCAGCGCATACAGGTCGGCCTGGACCTGGTCCCGCCACGCGGCGTCACCGGCCGCCTCGGACCGCTTCAACTCGATTTCCATGTCCTTCATCTTCACCGATACACCCTGGACCGCGAGCGCCGCCAGCACCGAGCCCGCGTACACCGGATCAGGGCCGAGCATCTCCTTCTGCATCCGTTCCACCGACAACTCGCTGACCAAAGACGACACCACGCCTGCCGGGAGGTGCTCGCGGACCTGGGCGATCCAGGCCGCTCCCGCTGGAGCCGCGGCCGGCCCACCGGCGGCGATGATCGCCCCGTGCACCGCGGCGTAGGCCGGGTCGGTGAACGCCCCGACCTCGATGTCCTCGTAGGCACCGGCGACCTCCGCGGCCTGCTGCAGGGCGAGCTTGAGCGCTTCCCGTTCGGTCGACAGCGCCCGGTTACGCGGATCGGGGCGCCGGACCGCCGACGCGGCCTCCGCGGGCGGCGGTGCCGCCGGGGTCACCGCGCCGGGCGTCCTCGGTGCCTCGGGGGTGATCGGGCGGGACGCTGCCGCCCGATCGCGCGTGGACTTCGCCACGGTCCGGGCCGCCTCGGCCACCGCCGCCTTCACCCGCTGCCTCAGCTCAGCGGTCTCGACGCCGATCTGCGGCGCGAGTTCGTTGACGTACTGGTCACGCAGGTCCGACTCCTTGATCCGCGCCACCAGCGGAACGGCCGCCCGACCTGCCGCGACCCTCCCCTCGGCGGTGCTCAGGTCGTATCCGGCCAGCGTCGAGCCGATGGCGAAGGCGAACAACGGCTTCTTCGTCTCCACCAGATCTCGCAATGCGCCGTCACCGTGCTTCTGACGGAGCTCGCACGGGTCCAGGTTGTCCGGGGCGACGGCGATGAAGGTGTTGGCAGAGAACTTCTGGTCGGAGTCGAACGCCTTGAGCGCGGCGTTGCGACCGGCCGCGTCGCCGTCGAAGGTGTAGATGACCTCGCCGCGGATGACGTCGGAGTCACGGAGGAAGCGCCGCAGCACCTCGATGTGGTCGTCGCCGAAAGCGGTGCCGCAGGACGCGACCGCCGTGGTCACCCCGGCGGCGTGCATCGCCATCACGTCGGTGTATCCCTCGACGACCACGGCGCGGCGGTCCTTGGCGATCTGCTTCTTCGCCCGGTCCAGCCCGTAGAGCACCTGGGACTTGTGGTAGAGCGGGGTGTCGGAGGTGTTGAGGTACTTCGCCTCGATGCGGTCGTCGTCGAAGAGGCGGCGCGCCCCGAAGCCGACCACGTCACCGGCGGCGTCCCGGATCGACCACAGCAGCCGCCGGTTGAACCGGTCGATCAGGCCACGCTGCCCCTCCTTCGAGACACCCGCCGTCGTCAGCTCTTTCGCGGTGAAACCCTGCATCTGCAGGTGTTTCGTCAGCTCGTCCCAGCCGCCGGGCGCGAACCCGCAGCCGAAGTCGACCGCCATCGCGAGATCGAAGCCCCGCTCGGCCAGGAAATCCCGGGCGGGTGCCGCCTCGGGGGTCTGCAGCCGCGCCTCGTAGAACGCCGCCGCCGCCTTGTTCACCGCGACCAACCGAGAGCGGGTACCGCGCTCGACCTGAACCGAGGAGCCGCCCTCGACCCTGGTGAGGACGTAACCGACCCGGTCGGCCAGCCGCTCGATCGCCTCCGGAAAGGTCAGATGCTCCATCTCGGCAATGAAGCTGAAGACGTCGCCGCCCTGCTGACAGCCGAAGCAGTGGTAGGAGCCGTGGGACGGCCGGACGTTGAACGAGGGTGACTTCTCTTCGTGGAACGGGCACAAGCCCTTCAGGTTGCCGCCGCCGGCGGATCGCAACGCCACGTAGTCACCGACCACGGACTCGATCTTGTTGAGGTCGCGGACCCGTTCCTTGTCCTCGTCCGCTATCCGCCCCGCCACCTGGACAAGTCTAGTGGCGCAACGGGGCACGCCCCGGACCACGGGTCAGTCGTGGCGCACCCAACGCCGGTGCCGGGCCAGTGCCTGGGCGTCGGTGAGCAGCGAGACCTGGTCGACGACGACCCGTAACCGCTGATCGTCGGAGTCGGCGGCGGCGAACATCTCCGCGAAACCCGGGTCCAGGGCCGGCCTCCCGATCTCGACGAGACGCAGGACCAGCTCGACGAGCAGCCGCCGTTGCTGGTTCTGCAACTCCTGCCGCACCGGGTCCTGCATCACGTACAGGTGGGCGATGGACTTCAGGACCGCAACCTCGGCCACGAGCAGCCGCGGCACCACCAGGTCGGTGTCGTAGCGGTGCAGCGGGCCGTCGCCGGCCGACTGTCGGGTCGCCAGCACGGCGCCGGTGGCGAAGCGGCCGGTCAGCTCGCTGGTCATCCGGAGAAGCGCGCTCTCCCCCTCCGGGCTGCCGTGCGAGCGCCGGGCGTCGTCGACCACCGGCATGTCGAGCAGATCGAGCAGCACCTGCTCCAGATCGGACACGGACTCCGACGAATGCCGCCCCGTCGCGTTGGCGCACACCGCATGACGCTCGGCCGGATCGGTCAGCCGGGCCAGGACCACCCGGCCGCTGTGGATGCCGTCCTCGACGTCGTGCACCGAGTAGGCGACGTCGTCGGCCCAGTCCATCGCCTGCGCCTCCAGGCAACGGGCCCCGCCGTCCACCCCGATGGGGAGGGTGGCGCGGACCCAGCCGAACGTGGCGACATCGTCGGCGTAGACGCCGAACTTCCCCCCGGCCACCGGCCGGGTCCACGGGTACTTGACCACTGCATCCAACGCGGCACGCGTCAGATTCAGCCCGAGCGGCGTTCCGTCCGGGCCGATGACCTTGGCCTCTAGGCGGGTCAGCAGCCGCAGGTTCTGCGCGTTCGCCTCGAAACCGCCGATGTGGTCGGCGACTTCGTCCAACGCGCGTTCGCCGTTGTGGCCGAACGGCGGATGACCGATGTCGTGCGCAAGTCCCGCCAGGTCCACCAGATCGGCGTCACAGCCGAGCAGCGCACCGATCTCACGGGCGATCTGGGCGACCTCGAGTGAGTGCGTCAGGCGGGTCCGTGGCACTTCGTCCTCGTCCGGCGCGACGACCTGGGTCTTCCCGGCCAGCCGCCGGAACGACGCGGAATGCAACACCCGCGCCCGGTCGCGGGCGAACGGGCCCCGCGGGGTGATCGCGTCGGCACCGGGCAGCACCGCCACCTTCCGCCCCTCGGTGAACCGCCGCTGGGCGTCCTCGGGGGCGTACGCGGCCAGCGGGTAGGAGGTGCTCACCGGTCGACTCCCGACTCTCTGCGCTCCTCGGCGCCCCGGGGGCGCCTGCGATGCTCGTTCGTCTCCGTCTCCTGCATCACATGACCTCGTAGCCGAGTCCGGACGAGCCACCGACCAGCCGGTAGTACAAGGTCGCCAGGGTCTCACGCAGCAGATAGCGCGGCGCCACCCCGGTGCCCGCCGCCGGACCGGTGTCGACCGACGAGACCTCGACAGTGAGCCCGAGATCGCGGGCCATCACGCTGCTGCGGTAGGCATGCCACGGGTCGGTCACCAGGACCACCGAGGTCCAGCCTCGGGCCTGCAGTTCCGCAGCCCCCGCCCGCAGGCTGACCAGGGTGTCGTTACCCTGTCCGACCGCGTCGAGCGCCCCGGCCGGGATGCCCCGATCGACCAGGTAGGTCCGACCGGACTCGGCCTCGGTGAACGCGTCGCCCAGTCGGGAGCCACCGACGGTGACGATGTACGGCGCCACTCCCTCGGAGTAGAGCAGCGCGGCGTGATCGAGGCGGGCCTGGAACACCGTCGACGGATCTCCGTCGTACTGGGCTGCTCCCAGTACCACGATGGCATCCACCGGACCGCGTTCGTCGACCGCCGCGGTCGCCGCGACCCGGACCGCGACGCCACAGACCAGCAGCACCGCCACGATCACGGACCCGGCGACGTACCGGCCGATCACCCGCCCCACGCCCTGCCGCTGCCCGATCATGGCTCGATCTTGCCAGCCGGGGCAGCGTGCGACCGACGTCCGTCCACCCACCGGCCGTCGCCATGACCACGACGGACATCAGCACGAAAGACACACGAAAGACATCGGTAAGGACCGGGCGCGGCTCAGGCGGGCTCCGCGAACCTAGAATGGGCACCGTGACCGACACGCGGACGATCGTGCTGGTCGTGGACGACGACCCGACCGTCCGGGACGTGGCGCGCCGGTACCTGGAACGGGACGGGCACCGGGTCGTCGAGGCCGCCGCCGGGGACGTCGCACTCACCCTCGCCACCGAACACCGACCGGACCTGATCGTCCTGGACCTGATGCTGCCCGGGCTGTCGGGCCTGGAAGTGTGTCGGCGGGTGCGCCTGAGCTCGACCGTACCGATCATCATGCTGACGGCCCGCGGTACCGAGTCCGACCGCATCGCCGGGCTGGAACACGGCGCCGACGACTACGTGGTCAAGCCCTTCTCGCCGCGGGAACTCGCGCTGCGGGTGAGCCGCATCCTGGACCGCGCCCGGCCGACAGGTCAGCCGGCCCCGACCGACCGCCCGCGCATCCTCGAGGACGGCGATCTGTGGCTCGACGAGGGAGCCCGGGTGGCCCGGCGGGCCGGCCGGACCCTGGCCCTGACCTCCCGCGAGTTCGACCTGCTGGTGTTCCTGGTACGCCACCCCGGCCAGGTCTACAGCCGTTCCGCGCTGATGGAGCAGGTCTGGCAGTGGACCTTCGGTGACCAGTCGACGGTCACCGTCCACGTGCGGCGGCTCCGGGAGAAAATCGAATCGGAACCGGCCCGACCCGTCCGGGTCGCCACCGTCTGGGGCCAGGGCTACCGCTACGACCCGACCCCGGTGCCATCGTGACCGATCTCTGGCACATCCTGCCGTGGGCGCTGCTCGCGTGTGTGCTGACCGCTCTGCTGCAACTCGGCGTGCTGCACGCGGTACGCGAACGCAGCATCACCGTGACCCTGACCGCGCTGGTCGTGGTGCCGTTGATCGCGGTGCTGCTCTTCGTGGTGGCGATCAGCGGGTTCATGTTCACGCCTCAGCTCGGGTCCACGCTGGCCACCTGCGTCCTGATCGGCGTCACCGTCATCCCGGTCGCGGTGGTCCTCGGCCGCCGTATGACGCTGCGGATGCTGGTGGCGGAGCAGACGAGGGCCACTGAGCGTGCGGTCGAGCACTCTCGCAGCCAACTGGTGGCCTGGGTCAGTCACGACCTGCGAACCCCGCTGGCCGGTATCCGGGCGATGAGTGAGGCCCTGGAAGACGCCGTCGTGGTGGAACCCGCCGAGGTGACCCACTACGCCCGACGGATCAGCGGCGAATCCGAGCGACTGGCCGCCATGGTCGACGACCTGTTCGAGCTGTCGCGGATCAACGCGGGCGCGCTGGCCATCGAGTTCCGGCGACAATCCACCGAGGATCTGGTCGCCGAGTCGATGGAGACCATCTCCCCCACCGCGCTGCGTCGCGGGGTCCGCCTGACCGCCTCTGCGGAGCCGGTGTGGCCCGCCGTGTCCGGCTCCTCGTCCGAGCTGCAGCGGGTGCTGCGCAACCTGCTCAGCAACGCCGTCCGACACACCCCGTCCGGCGGCGAGGTGGCCGTCCACGCGGGATACCTGGACGACCGAGCGGTGCTACGGGTCCGGGACGGGTGCGGTGGGATCGACGAGGCCGATCTGCCGCGGGTTTTCGACGTGGCCTTCCGGGGCGCGCGCGCCCGGTCCCCGGAGACCGACGGCACGTCCGGCGCTGGCCTGGGGCTGGCCATCGCCCGCGGTCTGGTGCGTGCGCACGGTGGCGAGATCGAGGTCCGCAACCTCGCCGATGGTTGCGAATTCGCCGTCCACCTGCCCATCCCCGACGCCACCGGGCCGGTCCGCTGATGCGGGTGCTGCTGACCGGCCGCGCCGGCTTCGTCGGCTCCGCGATCGCCGACGCGCTGGCCGCCCGCGGCGACGAGGTCGTCGGGCTGGACCTGCTGCTGCCGGCCGCCCACGGCACCGCGGCACCGGAGCTACCGGATCTCGTGGTGGGTGACGTCCGTGATGCGGCGATCGTCGGTCCGCTACTGCGCGGCGTCGACGTGGTCTGCCACCAGGCGTCCATGGTCGGCCTCGGCGTGGCGGTGTCGGATCTGCCGGAGTACGTGTCGCACAACGTGTTCGGCACCTCGGTACTGCTGGCCGAGATGGCCGCCGCCGGCGTGACCCGGCTGGTCCAGGCCTCGTCGATGGTGATCTACGGCGAGGGGCGCTACACCTGCGCAGACCACGGGAACGTCCGGCCCGCTCCGCGCTCCCCGGCCGCGCTGGCCGCCGGACTCTTCGAGCCACCGTGTCCGCACTGCGGATGCCCTCTGGACTGGTCCCCGGTCCCGGAGTCGGCGACGCCGGATCCACGCAACGCCTACGCCACCACCAAGCTCGCCCAGGAGCATCTGGCCGCCGGATGGACGACCTCGACCGACGGGCACGCGATCTCACTGCGCTACCACAACATCTACGGCCCGGGCATGCCCCGGGACACCCCGTACGCCGGCGTGGCGGCGATCTTCCGCTCTGCACTGGAATCCGGTCGAGCACCCCGGGTGCTCGAGGACGGCAGACAGATGCGCGACTTCGTGCACGTACACGACGTGGCCGCGGCGAACCTGTTGGCGATCGATCGGATCGTGGCGAGCGACCCCCGCACGGTGTCGGCGTACAACGTGTGTTCCGGCGAGCCCCGCTCGGTGGGTGCTTTCGCCCGGGAGCTGTCGACGGCCTTCGGTGGGCCCGATCCGGAGGTGGTCGGGGGCGGTCGACCCGGGGACGTGCGCCATGTGGTGGCCGACCCGACCTCGGCCCGGCTCGAGCTGGGATTCGTCGCCCGGGTGCCGTTCTCGGACGGCGTGCGCCGGTTCGCCACCGACCCGCTGCGCGCCGCGGCCACCCCGACCGGACCCCAGATCACCAGTAGGTGAGGGTGAGGTGGTTGATGCCGAGCGCGACCAGCACCTGCACGGCGAGGAGCCACCGAACGGAGCGCCGCGGAATCAGGGCGGTGGAGACCAACACCCAGATCGCGAACGACAGCCAGATGCGTTCGGTCTCGGCCTTGCTCAGCCCGGTGAGGTCCGCCACCACCACCGAGAGCGCCGCAGCCAGTGAGATCACCGCGACCACCGGTCTTCTCGCCACGATCCGCGGCCGGAGCACCCTGGCCGGCCAGACCCTACCGACCGCCCGGGCCAGGCCGGCGGCGGCGGCGGGGCCCGCGGAGAGGCAGAACGCGGCCAGGTTCGCCCACACGAAGTAGCTGTAGGGGCGGGTGGTGGCGATGCCCTGGTAGTAGCGCACGTCCAACACCCGGACGCCCTCGAACCAGTCGAAGCCCGACGCCACGAACAGCCCTGCGACCACCGCAACGCCGGCCACCACCCACAGCCATCGACGCACCGTGACCGCGCGGTCGGACCTATCCCGGACAGCGAGCCAGCAGACGGCGGCCACGGGGAACACCATCAGCGACAAGCCGTACGACAGATACAGTGTCGCTCCGAGCAAGACCCCACCCAGCGTCGCCAGACCAGCCCCGCCGCGACCACCCCGGCGGACACCGCGCACGGCCAGCGCGATCCCCCAGGACACGACACCGGCGAACATTCCGTCGGCCGAGACACCCACCCAGACCGCCCCGGGGAACAGGACCAGGAACGGCGCCGCCCGCCGCGCCGCAGCCTCCGCGCCCAGCTCCCGCAACGTGACCAACACCGCAACACCGGCGCTGGATCCGATCAGGACGACGACAGCCGACGCCCACGTCCCGCCGCCCAGACCGACCCGGTCCAGCGCCCAGAACACCAAGGTCGCCAGCGGTGGATGACTGGACACGTGGGTCGTCCACGAGTCCGGCTGGAAGTCCAGGATCCGACCGGTGAAGCCGGCCAGGAAGTCACAGATCGGGCCCATCCGGGGCAGGTCGTGCAGGTACTCATCGCTGCCGGTCAGCCGGTCGACGAAGCCCTGGTGCCAACCGTCCACCAGAGCGAGCCCTACGGTCCACGCCAGCGACACCGCGTACCCGGTGAAGAGTAATCGCCGCCAGCGCGCCCGCACCGCCGCGGCGGGACCGAGAAGTACCCCGGTCACGGCGATCCCGACCACCACCGGGGTGATCGGCCCGAGGTGCGGCCGGAAGACCGCGATCAACGGTGGGAACGGCAGCAGGATGTCGTGACCGGCGGCGTTCAGTCGGGCACCGACCACGGCCGCCGCGGCGACGAGCACCACCACGGCCGTCACCGCGCGACCCTCCAATGCGCGACCCGACAGCGGGCGGCCTGACAGCCTTCTACCTGACAACGCGCGACCCGACAGGGCGGCACGCCGGACGGACCGGCGCCGGTCCGCAACCGGTGGTCCGACCCGCGTCGGTACGTCGGAGGCGGTGGTGCCGGGCGGCGTCATGTCGGCACCGTAGCCCGCCGATCCACGCTGTCAGCACCGCCGAGGAGATCGGTAAGGAAGCGGTAAGCACTCCGCTGGTTGAACGAGACCTGGTGGAACACATAAGACTTCGGTAACCATCGGAAGATCTTGCGAACCGGTCCGGTGGCCCTACCGTCGCCCCATGACATCCTCCGCAGCGCCCCCTCCGGACACGTCGACCCACGGTGCGCGACCGGAGGTCGACATCATCCTGCCGCGCCTGGACGAAGCCGGCGCACTGCCGGGCACGATCAGGCCCGGTGCGGGTGGCCCGGCGGGTCGACCTGCTGACCTCGGCGTGACGGCCCGCCGCTCGGGCTACCCACTGGAGATGCTGCTCCGCGCGACCCGGGCCGGGTGGCGGCTTTTCGAGCGCGACATCACCTACTGGCCGGAGCATCTCGGAAAAAGATCGAAGGTCGACGGGTCGCCGCGGCGAACCGTGGACGCGGTCACCGGGATGGGACGCCACCACCGACCGATCATCGCACTCGCCGGTGATCTCGCTGGAGCCTGCCGGGGGTCGGAGATCGACGCGGCCCTGGACGCCCGCTGGGACCGGATCCCCCAGCACGGTGCGTGTTTCGCCGCGCGCCTCGTCGCCGCTCACCGGATGACCGCTCGACGACATCCGGGACGTCCGGTGCTTCAGATCGCGATGGACACTCCCCACCTCACCTCGGAGATCCTCCTCGAGGCCGCCGCTCAGCTCCATCTCCCCGGCCACGACGCCGTGCTCGGCCCCACCCCGGACGGTGGTTGGTGGCTGCTCGGCCTCCGCGATCCGCGGGCCGCCCGGGCGCTGCGCGGCGTCACCATGTCAACGTCGCACACCCGGCACGACACGCTCACCGCCCTGCGCGATCTCGGGCTACGCGTCGGGTTGCTCCCGTCGATGACCGATGTGGACACCTGGTCGGAGGCCGTCACCGTGGCCGCCGCCGCCCCGACCACCCGGTTCGGAGCGGCGGTCCGGCTGTGCCAGGCCGACGGGTCCACGGCATCCACGGCATCAGGTGCCCGATGATCAGCCCGACAACGGTGTTCGAACACGGGCTCCGCGGTGAGCCGAGCCTTGCGGTCCTGCGCGCCGGGCGCAGGCGTGAACTGCTACCGGTGGGCACCTGGACCGGCGGCCTCGACCACGCCGACGAGATGCTGATCGCCGAGTGCAACGGCCCCACGCTGGACGTCGGTTGTGGGCCGGGCCGCATCACCGCAGCCCTCGCCCGACAGGGGCTCACCGCGCTCGGTATCGACATCTCCGCGTTGGCCGTAGCTCTCACGCGCCGGCGGGGCGGTACCGCGCTGCGGCGGGATGTGTTCGGACCCGTCCCCGGGCGGGGCCGCTGGAACACTGTCGTCCTCGCCGACGGCAACATCGGCATCGGTGGAGACCCGGAACGGCTGTTGCGGCGCTGTGCGGAACTGCTCGCCCCGGCTGGACATGTCGTGCTCGACCTGGAGCCGCCCGGGACCGGCCTCGTCGTCGAGGAGGTCCGACTGTCCGCCGGGGACGCGGTGAGCGCGCCGTTCCGGTGGTGCTGGCTCGGGGCTGACGCCGTCCACCGGGTCGCGGCCACCGCCGGCCTCGCCCCGCAGGACATCTGGCTCGCGGGGCGGCGTTGGCAGGCCCGGTTGGGCAGGGCGACGTGACGGCCGACGTGTCGAAGGGTCGGCGGCGACCGTGGCGCACGGCACTGGTCGAGCAGGCCCCCCGCCCGCCACGCCCCACCGACTACCCGTCCCGGCTGCACAGCAGCGCGGTTGCCGCCCGGGTCGGCATCGCGTTGGGTCTGGCCTTCGCGGTCTGTTTCGTCACCGGACTGTCGAGCCACCTGATCCAGCACCCGCCGGGCTGGTTCGTCTGGCCCAGCGGGCCGGTCTGGCTGTACCGGGTGACCCAGGGCCTCCACGTCAGCACCGGTATCGCGTCGATCCCGCTGCTGTTGATCAAGCTGTGGGCCGTGTCGCCCCGGTTCTGGCAGTGGCCGCCGGTCACGTCCGTCGTCAATGGACTGGAACGCGGGTCGATGTTCCTGCTCGTCGGGGCGGCCTTCTTCGAGCTCATCACCGGACTGTTCAACGTCGCCGAGTTCTACCCGTGGGGGTTCTTCTTCCCGCCGGTGCACTACGCGGTCGCCTGGGTGGCCATCGGTGCGCTCGTGGTGCACATCGCGGTGAAGCTCCCGGTCATCCGCGCGGCGCTGTCCGGGTCGCTGGAGAGCGAACCGGTCCATGACGTGGACGACCCGGCCGCCAGCGCCCGGACCTTCACCGGTCCGTTGACCCGACGAGGCCTGCTGGCCCTTGCCGGCGGCGCAGCGCTGACCACCGTGCTGGCCACCGTGGGCGACAAAATTCCTGCCCTGCGGCGGATCTCGATTCTCGCCCAACGTGACGGCAGCGGCCCACAGGGGCTGCCGGTGAACAACACCGCCCACTCGGCGGGCGTCCTGGCGTCGGCCACCGACCCGGCGTGGCGGCTCACCGTGGTCGGACCGCAGCAGACCCGACGGTCGTTCAGCCTTTCGGAGCTGCGCAGCCTCCCCCAGGTCACCGCCACACTGCCGATCAGCTGCGTCGAGGGATGGTCCCAGTCGGCGACCTGGACCGGGGTCAGGCTCGGTGACCTGCTCGCCATCGTCGGCGGCGACGGGCGCGGCGCCACGATGACCTCCCTGGAAACCGGTCTTTACGCGGTCAGCGAGGTGAGCGCGACGGTAGCGGCGGACCCATTGACCCTCATTGCGCTCGATCTGGAGAGCACTCCCTTGGACATCGACCACGGGTACCCCGCGCGACTGATCGGGCCCAACCGACCCGGCGTCCTGCAGACCAAGTGGTTGTCCCGGATCGAGGTGCACGAATGACCGGCCGGTCCGCGGAGACGGCTCTGCGAGCGGCCCTGGCCATCACCGGGGTGGGCGCCCTGGGCTTCGGCGCGGTACTCCTTCTCGGCCGCGGCTTCGGCGAGCTGGTGTCGGTCGCGCTCTGGTTCACCCTGCCTGCGGTCCTGAGCGATCTGGTTCTACTGCCGGCCGTCGCCGGCGTGGGATGGCTTCTCACGAAACGACTCTCGCCCGGCGCCCGGCTGCCGGCGCAGGTCGCTCTGGTGATGATCGGAGCGCTCACAGCGGTTGCCGCGCCGTTCCTGGGCACCCCTGGACTGCGGGTCGACAATCCCACTTTGCTGAACCGGAACTACCTCGCTGGGTACGCGGTGTTCGTGGCGGTCATCCTGGTGGCGGCCGCACTCTGGGCGGTGCTGCGGACACGCGCCCGCCGCGTGCCCTGAGACCACGAGCCGACCGCCGGCCCGGATAGGGTCGGAGGATGGCAGCGTCGCGGAATCGTTGGTACGCAGTGGCCCTCGTGCTGCTGGCGGTGGCGGCGGTAGCGGTGGTCTACGCGGTCCAGCCCAGCCGACGGCTCGACGGCACCGCCTCGACGGCGGGCGGAACCTCCGCCACGAACGGTCCCACCGTCGGGTCGACCCCGGGTCCGACCATCACCGTGCCGTCCACCGGTGCCACCAGCACCCCCACCACCGACGGCTCCACCGCGGTCGAGCCGCCGCCGGACGTGCAGCCCGACGGTGCGCTCGGAACCGAGACCGCCGGTGACCCCTACTACCCCGACGCCGGCAACGGCGGTTACGACGTGACTGCCTACCAGGTCACCCTCGGCTTCGACCCCGCCACGAATGCCCTGGCCGCTGCCACCACCATCGCGGCGACGGTCACCGAGCCGACTCGGCTGGGCCGCCTCAGCTTCGATCTGCAGCCGTCGATGAAGGTGTCGTCGGTGACCGTCGACGGCCTCCCGGCCGGGTTCGGCCAGCAGGACGCGAAGCTCCGGGTCACCCCGGTGACCGGCCTGGCCCCAGGTGCCTCGACCACGGTCGTCGTGACCTACGGCGGCAGTCCGGCCCGGATCGTGGGCGGCACCGCAGGACTGGCCGACGGCGGCTGGTACACCCTGGACTCCGGCGGCGCCGTCGTGATCGGCGAGCCGTTCTCGGCGTCCGCCTGGTACCCGGTGAACGAGGTGCCCACCGACCGGGCGAGTTTCGCCGTCACCGCCGAGGTCCCTGACGGGTGGAAGGTCATCTCGAACGGTCTGCCGGTCACCGAGGGGCTGCCGGCCCCCGCCGACGGCACTCAGGTCTTCGGCTGGGCCGAGACGTCGGAGATGGCCAGCTACCTGTCGATGATCTACATCGACACCTTCACCCAGACCCAGGACTCCACGGCCGGTGGGCTGCCGATCGTCAACGCCTACGCCAAGGGCCGGGAGTCCGATAGTGCGGTCGCCGACCGGACCGGCGAATACCTCGATTTCCTGGCCAGTAAGTTCGGGCCGTACCCGTTCGGATCGGCCGGGGGTATTTATCTGGCCGAGAGCCTGGGCTTCGCGATGGAGACCCAGACCCGGCCGATCTACTCGGTCGGGATGGGAGATCCCGGTACGGTCGTGCACGAGCTGGCCCACCAGTGGTTCGGTGACGACGTCACGATCACGCGTTGGGCCGATATCTGCCTCAACGAATGTTTCGCGAGCTACGCCTCGTGGCTGTGGACGGAACACAACGGCACCGACCTGGACGCCCAATACCGCCAGACCCTGAAATTCCTGGGAGCACAACCGACATTCTGGAGCAGCCCGCTCTACGACATGGGGGCCGGCAACGAGTTCGGCTCGGTGTACACCCGGGGGCCGCTGGCGCTCCACGCGCTGCGCCACCAGATCGGTGAGGAGAAGTTCAACGAGCTGCTACTGAGCTGGATCGAGGAGAATTCAGGCAAGAGCGCTTCGTGGGCGGACTTCGAGGCGCTGGTGAACACCATCGCAGGCACCGACGAGACCCCGTTCATGCAGGCCTGGTTCCACGCCACGACGGTCCCCGCGGACGAGTTCCTCTACCCGGGTGATTTGACGCCCTGACGTCCTGACGCCGCATCCGCCGGGCCGGGTCGCCAGGAGCTGGACAGAACGGGACGCTCAGCAGCCGAGAAGTTCGCCGGCCAGATACCTGCCGACCTGGTCCAGCGCGATCCGCTGCTGGCTCATGCTGTCTCGCTCACGGATGGTCACCGCATCGTCGTCGAGGGTGTCGAAGTCGACCGTGATGCAGAACGGGGTGCCGACCTCATCCTGCCTGCGGTACCGCTTGCCGATCTGACCGGCGTCGTCGAACTCGACGTTCCAGAGCTTGCGCAGCTCGGCGGCCAGGTCGCGGGCCTTGGGCGACAGATCGGCGTTACGGGACAACGGCAGCACCGCTGCCTTCACCGGCGCGAGCCGACGGTCCAGTCGCAGCACGGTCCGTTTGTCGACGCCGCCCTTGGTGTTGGGGGCTTCGTCCTCGGCGTAGGCGTCGATGAGGAAGGCCATCAGCGAGCGGGTCAGACCGGCGGCCGGTTCGATGACGTACGGCGTCCAGCGTTCGCCGGACTCCTGGTCGAAGTAGGACAGGTCCTTGCCGGAGTGCTCGCTGTGGGTCTTGAGGTCGAAATCGGTGCGGTTGGCGACGCCCTCGAGCTCACCCCACTCCGAGCCCTGGAAGCCGAAGCGATACTCGATATCGACAGTCCGCTTGGAGTAGTGCGACAACTTCTCCTTCGGGTGCTCGAAGTGCCGCAGGTTCTCCGGGTCGATGCCGAGGTCGGTGTACCAGGCGGTGCGGGCGTCGATCCAGTACTGGTGCCACTGCTCATCGTCACCGGGCTTGACGAAGAACTCCATTTCCATCTGCTCGAACTCGCGGGTCCGGAAGATGAAGTTGCCCGGCGTGATCTCGTTGCGGAACGACTTGCCGATCTGGCCGATGCCGAACGGCGGCTTCTTGCGGGCGGTCGTGCTGACGTTGGCGAAGTTGACGAAGATGCCCTGAGCGGTCTCCGGCCGGAGATAGTGCAGGCCTGATTCCTCCTCGACCGGGCCGAGGTAGGTCTTGAGCATCATGTTGAAGTCGCGCGGCTCGGTCCAGTTGCCGCGGACGCCGGTCTCCGGGTCGGGGATGTCGTCCCAGCCGTTCTCCGGCAGCCGGCCGTGCTTGGCCTCGTAGGCCTCGAGCAGGTGGTCGGCCCGGTATCGCTTGTGGGTGATCAGGCTCTCGACCAGCGGGTCGGTGAAGACCCCGACGTGGCCCGAAGCGACCCAGACCTGGCGGGGCAGGATGACTGAGGAGTCCAGTCCGACGATGTCATCGCGGCCCTGGACCATGGTCTTCCACCACTGGCGCTTGATGTTCTCCTTGAGTTCCACGCCGAGCGGACCGTAGTCCCACGCCGACCGGGTGCCGCCGTAGATCTCGCCGCTGGGGAAGACGAACCCACGGCGTTTGGCGAGGCTGACGACGGAATCGAGTACGGACGCAGGCAACGAAGTTCTCCTCGAACGGAATGCAGATGAGAGGGCAACGTTAGTGCTCCGCAGCGCCACGTCCGCACGCATCCGACCGCCCGGCGGAACAGGGGTTCGCGCCGACGCCCGTCGAACGCCCTGCCCGTCAGGGATCGACCAGCAGTTCGTGCTCGGTCAGATCCCCGGAGTCAGAGCTCACCGCCACCTCGTAGACCCCGGAGGTGTCCTGGTCGGCGGTGGACAGGAACGGGACGACTGTGGTCCGGACGTCGAACGGACTCAGCGCCCGGCGGTAGGCAGGGACCGAGTCGAACTCTGCGATGAGCGTCCATTTCGCGGCGTCGTCGGTGGAGCGGGCGAGGCGGGCCGACCGACACGTCGGTTGGGCCGCCAGCAGAGCCACCGCCGGCCGGGATTCGATGCGGAAGTCCGCCGAGGCACCGGTGAACCGACAGACCAGGATGATCACGCCGACCACCCGGTCCGGGCCGGTGCGGCAGGGGTGCAGAGCTCGACCGTCGAGCCGTCTGCGGCGCGACGTACCCGGAGCCGACTCGGGATGCGTTGCCGCAGCTCGTCGACATGGGAGACCACTCCGATCACCCGGCCCTCTCCGCGCAGTGAGTCCAGGGTCTCCATCACCAGGTCCAGCGAGTCGGCGTCCAGGGTGCCGAAGCCTTCGTCGATGAACATGGTGTTGAGCAGGCCGACCCCGGTCTGACCGGCGACGACGTCGGCCAGCCCGAGCGCCAGCGCCAGCGAGGCCAGGAACGACTCGCCACCGGAGAGGGTCTTGGTCGGTCGGGTCTTACCGGAGTACTCGTCCAGCACGTCGAGCCCGAGACCGCCGGAGCGGCCGCGACTCTCACGCGCCGTCGACGGGACGAAGGTGTAGCGACCGCCGGACAGCACCCGCAGCCGGTGATTGGCGGCCACCGCGACCTCGTGCAGCCAGGCCGCCAGGACGTAGGACCGCAGCGACATCCCGAGCCGATTCGCCCCCCGCCCCAGCAGGACATCGGTGAGCTCGCTGAGCCGGCGGTCGGCGGCCCGGACCGGGGCGATCGCTGTCCAGGTGGCGGTCAGCTCGGCGGCGAGTTCGGCGACGTCGCGCTGACGGGCCGCGGCGGCCCGGGCGTCGGCGAAGGCGGTGGTGGCCGCCTCCTCCGCTGCGTGTTGCCTGAGCTCGGCGGACCGGAGCTCACGCGCGACCACGTCCAGGTCCGGGTCGTCGCCCGCGACGTCGGCGAGATCGGGATCGGCGAGCTGGGCTTCGACGGTACGCGCGGTCCGATCTGCAGCCAGCAGCCGTTCCTCGGTCCCTGCGAGGTCCTCGGAGACGGCGGCGCGAGCGGCGTCCAGATCCGGAAATCCGGATGCGGCCAGGGCCAGCGTGACGTCGGCCCACGCCGCGGTGACGCCCTCCCGGGCGGCGCGCACCACGTGGATCGCGATGTCCAGGGCATCCAGGCGATCGGCCAGTTCCAGCAGGCCCGTCCGCCGGGTGAGCACGTCGGGGTAGTCGGCGGCCGCGTCGGTGAGCACCTCCGCCCGTCGGGCGGTGGCCTCGGCCAGCGGCGGGATCCGGGCCGACAGCTCGGACAGGACGGTGGCCAGCTCGCCCGCCCGGGTCGCCAGTCCGTCGGCCCTGGACCGTAGGTCACGCAGCTCCCGGCCGAGGTCGGTGACCTCGGCCGCGCTGGCGGTGGCCCCCCGCAGCAACCCGGCGGCCCCGGCTGAGGCGGCCTCCAGCTCGTCGACGGTGCGTCCCGCGAGGGTGGCCTCGAGCACCGCGACCGCTTGTTCGGCCGCGGCGCGGGCGGTGACGGAGGTGTCGCGGCGGCAGATCGCCGCGTCTTCCGCCTCGTGGGCAGCGGCCACCGCCTCCCGCGACACCGCGTCGCCGCTACCGACGGCGGGCCGGGGGTGCTCGACCGCTCCGCACACCGGGCAGTCGACGAACTCGGCCAGGCTCCGGGCCAGCTCGGCGGCCATCCCGTCGATCCGACGGGCGGTCAGCTCGAGGCGGTGGGTGCTGGCCGCCTGCGCGTCGTCGACAGCGCGCTGCGCCTCGTCCACGGCGCGCTGCCGGGCCGCGACCGCGGCCGGGAGACGTCGGCAGTCGGCCAGCGTCAAGGCGAGCGCGGTGGCGCGTTCCCGCAGCTCCGGGAGGCGAACGAGGTCAGCCTGGCCGTGGGCGTGCCGGTCGGTGAGGACGTCGATGCGGATCGGCAGCTCGGCGGCCTCGGCGATCACGGCATCGCGCTGTGTAGTCGTGCTGACTACCTCCCGTCTGAGCCGGCTGAGCCGAGCGAAGTCGGCGTCCTGCTCCCGGGATTGGGCGATGAGGCCTCCCAGGTGACCGGCCCGGTCCCGCACGGCGGCACCGGCGGCACGCGCGGCCCCGGTGGCGACCAGGGCGGAGCGGTCGTCCGGCACCAGATCGCGCTCGGCCGGGGCAGCCGCGGCGAGCACTTGGGTCACCCGCCGATCGCGCTCGGCCTTTGCCGCTGTATTCACCCCCTCGGCGCGCTGGCAGGTGGCCCCCGCGTCGACCACCGGAGCCGCCCGGTGGGCCCGCTCGATCTGGTCACGCCAGCGTCGTCGGTCGGGCTCGGTCAGCACGACCTCACGCTGGAGCCGCCGCAGCGCCCCCACCCGCCGCCGGCGAGCCGCGTCGGCGGCCGCCGTCCGGGACGCGTCGGCGGCCCAGCGACGCTCCGTGGCCGCCGCGGCGCAGACCTCGGCGGTCCACGCCCGACGAGCGTCGACGAGGTCGCGGACCCCGTCCAACCAGCCGGCGTCCGGCTCCTCCGAAAGGTCGCCGCGCCACCCGGACGCCTGGACGGTCCGGGCCACCAACCGGTCGACCGCGTCCATCCGCTCCCGCAGGGCGGACGCACTGACCCGGCGCGATTCGGCGAACCAGCCCTCGATGGTGCCGAACCGCCCGGTGTCGAAGAGCTGCTCGAGAAGCCGCTCGCGCTGGTCGGTGTCGGCCCGCAGGAATCGGGCGAAGTCGCCCTGCGGGAGCAACACCACCTGGAAGAACTGGTCAGCGGTCATTCCGAGCAGTTCGGTCACGATGAGGGCGACCTCGGGGATGCGATTCACGCCACCGGCGGAACGGCCCGGCGGGGGCGGGCCGATCCAGGCCAGGCTGGCGGTGGCCTGGCTGACCGTGGTGCCGGTGCCGCGGGTCTTCGGGCGCTCATACCTGGGGGTGCGGCTGATCCGGAGGCGTTGCCCGGCGATCGTCAGCTCGAGCGTCACCCGGGTCTCGGCCCTCACCGGCGCCTGGTCGCAGCGCAGCCGTCCCGCCTCCTGCCGGGCTCCCGGCACCGTCCCGAACAGGGCGAACGCCACCGCGTCCAGCAGCGACGTCTTTCCCGCGCCGGTGTCGCCGTGCAGCAGGAACAAACCGTCGGCGCCCAGCAGGTCGAAGTCGACGGACACCGCACCGGGATAGGGCCCGAACGCAGAGAGCTCGAGCTGGTGCAGTTTCACGCCGCCGCCTCGGCGATCCGGACCGCGGTGACTGACGCGGCGATCAGGGCATGCTCGCCGTCGGTCAGCCCGTGGCCGCGGCAGTCGGTGAGGAAGGCGCTGACGAGTTCATCGTCGGGCAGGCCTCGACGGGAGACGTGGAAGTCCGGACCGGACCCCGTCCGGACCGGCGGCTGCCACTCCATCGTCACCGCGTACGGGAAGACCTCCAGCAGTCGCCGCATGGCGTCGACCGGCCGGTCGACGTCGGTCAGCTCGAACGAGACGTAGTGGTCGCGTAACTCGGCGTGCGCTCCGAGCACCGTGGCCAACTCTCCGCGGATGGTGGCCAACGACCGGACGACCGGCAGGTCGAAGGGCCGTATCACCCGTACTCCGGATGCCCCGAGCTCGACGATCCAGCCCCCCTTGATCTGGCCGGCTTCGGAGAACGAGTACGGCAACGGCGAACCCGAATAGCGCAGCCGGGCGGTCAGCTGCTGACGCCGGTGCAGGTGCCCGAGGGCGACGTAGTCCACGCCCGTGAAGGTCTCGGCCGGGACCGAACCGACGGTGCCCCGTTTGAACTCGAAGAGCGCTTCCCCGGCGGACGGCTCCGTGACGTCGATGCACCGTTCGGACTCGGTGGCGGCGCCACCGACCACGAACGCATGGGAGAGGACGACCGAGCGGGTGCCGGCCGGCCGGCCGGCGAGGTCCGCGCGGATCCGGGCCATCGCCTCCCCCAGCACGCCGGCATGGCCGCGGACCTCGGGGACCCGCATGACCTGCCGGGCGACGTCGGGCTCCAGGTACGGGATGCCGTAGATCGCGACCTCGCCGTGCGCGTCGGCAATCAGCACCGGGACGTCCAGCTGGTCGATTCCGGAACGGATGTGCAGGCCACCGGCCGCCAGGAAATCGCCGAAGGCGCCGACCCGGGTCGCGGAGTCGTGGTTGCCGGTGGACAGCACGATCTGGGCGCCGGCCTCCCGGATCCGCGCCAGGCTCCGGGTCGCGAGCTGGATCGCGTCCACCGACGGCACTGCCCGGTCGTACAGGTCGCCGGCGATCAGGACGACGTCGATCCGCTCTTCGCGCACCAGATCGGCCAGCACGGTCAGCGTCTGTTCCTGGTCGGCCAGCAACGACCGGCCGTGGAACGACCGGCCGAGGTGCCAGTCCGAGGTGTGCAGCATCCGCATGGATCTCACGCTAGAACGGGGTACCGACAGTGACCGGGAGGCAGGCCGGACACCGACGGGGGATCCCGCCGGTCACAGGCCACCCGAGCCGAGGCTCAGCCGTCACCGGGAGCGACGGCGGCGATCCGGAAATCGCCGTCCACCGCCGCCAACGTCACCAGCCGCCTGATCGGGCCGACCGCTGTCGTGCGGCCGACCACGGCACCGGCGGCGTCCAGGATGGACGCGGACGGCAGCGCCTCGGTGACCTCCACGATCGGCCCGGCGGCGGCCGTGTCGACCATCTCGACGGAGCTGATCTCGTGGGTCAGTCCGGTGACCCGGAGGCCGGCGGCCCGCAGACGCTCGATCCGGGACCCGTCCACGGCAAGCCCGGGGGCGCCGTCCACGTAGACCGCACCGAGCATGGTGGAATCGCCCACCGCGAACGCTTCAGAGCGCTGCCGGTCCAGGTCCCGGACCACTGAGGGCCAGTCCGGCGAGGTGGGCGTCGGCCCGGCTGATGTCGATGCCGGCGGAGCTGCCCCGGGGTCCGCGCCCGTCACCGGACCGTCGACCGCGGCGGCCAGGTTGGCCGCAGACGGGCGGTCCGCGCCGGCCCACCAGACGCCGCCCGCCACCGCCGACGCCGCGAGCACCAGTAGCCCGGCGACGGGCGCGATCGCGAACCGCCAGCGACGGGCCGGTCCGACCCGATCCCGATCCCGATCCCGATCCCGATCCCGATCCCGATCCCGATCCCGCCCCGGATCCCGGCGGGGTTCCCGGTGCGAGGTCCGGGGGCCGCTCGGGACCCCGGCACGCACCCGGGCGGGCAGCACCTGGGCCGGCTCGGCGTGCCGACCCCGGCCCTGCGGGTCCCGACGCTCCCCCGGAGAGCCGCCGTGGAGAAGTGGCTCCGGCGGCGGGCAGTCCGCCAGCCGGGCGAGCACCTCCCGGACGGCTGGCCGGCGGGCCGGATCGGCGTCCAGCATCCCGTCGACCAGCGCCGTGAGCTCCGCACCGGCCCCCACGGCGGCCGGGATCGTCGGCCACTGCCCGAACTCGGACTGGATGACGACGTCACGGAGGTCCTGCGCGGGCCACGCGGGGCGACCGGTCAGGCTCTCCATGGCGGTGGCGCCCAGTGCGAAGACGTCGTCCACCGCCGTCGCCGCGCGCCCCCGCGCCACGTCGGGAGACGCGCAGCGCGGCTCGGCCGGGCAGACCTTACCGCTGTCCGCGGCGGCCGTGGAGCGCCCGATCCGGCCGAGCAGCGGACGCCCGTCCCCGGCGATCAGCACAGTGTCGGTCGAGACGTCACCGTGGACCAGCCCCCGCTCGTGACAGGCGGTCAACGCCTGGGCGACGCCCGCCAGCAACGTCACCGTCTGTCCGGCGGTCAGCCGTCCGGAGCCGCTCAACAGCTCCGTGACGCTCCCGCCGGCCGCCCAGTCGGTGACGAGTACCAGGCCGTCAGCGGTGTCCAACAGATCGTGCACCGTCAGCAGATGGGGGTGCCGCATCGACCCCGACAGCGCCCACTCCCGACGCAGCGGGGCACCGAGGTCCACCGGTTCCGACGTCCCGGCGGGCTCCTCCCCCGCGGAATCGACCGCCGGGACCGGATCTGCGGTGATCAACGCCACCGGCTCGCCACCGGCGAACGGCTCGGCGCACCAGACCCGGGGCGGACGCGTCGCCCCGGCGCGGGCGTGCCGCGACTCCCGGCGGGCCGGCCGGAGCACGGTGTAGGGACCCACGTCGGAACCGATCTCCAGACTCATGGCCGGGACCGTAACCAACCGACGATCACGCCCGCCTGAGTTGTCCACACGAAGTTGTCCCCACCGACCGGCAGGGCAGGAAACGGTCGACCCGCCCGGCGTAGGCTCGCCACCATGCGTCAGAGTCGGGAACCCCTCGCAATCCTCACCCCCGGCCGGATGGAGTACCAACAAGCCTGGGACCTGCAACGCAGCATCGCCGAGGCCCGGGTGGCCGGCACCGGACCGGACACCCTCATCGCCCTGGAGCACCCGCCGGTCTACACCGCCGGACGACGCACGGCCGCTGCGGACCGGCCGGTGAACGGCACCCCGGTGATCGACGTCGACCGCGGCGGCAGCATCACCTATCACGGCCCCGGGCAACTCGTCGTCTACCCGATCGTCCGACTGGCCGAGGCGATGTACGTGGTGGCCTACGTCCGGATGCTCGAACGGGCCATCATCGCCACCTGTGCCGAGCTCGGACTCGACCCCATTCGCGTCCCCGGGCGCAGCGGCGTCTGGTTCCCGGCCGGCGACGGACGTCCGGAACGCAAGGTCGCCGCGCTCGGCGTCCGGGTGGCCAAGGGCGTCACCAGCCACGGCCTGTCGTTGAACGCCGATCCCGACCTGGCCGCCTTCGAACGGATCGTGCCGTGCGGGATCGCCGATGCCGGCGTCACCTCCCTCAGCCTCGAGCTGGGACGCGAGGTCACTGTCGACGAAGTCACCCCGCTGATGATCCGCCACCTCACCGCCGCCCTGAACGGTGAACTCCCGGTGGTGGTCGCTCCGACGCGGCCACGTGCTGCGGTCCACCCGTCGGTGCCCCCGGCCGCGCCCGGCGTGCACTGGGAGCTGGCGCCGGCGCTGAGTGCGTGACGGACTGGACGGACGGGATCCTGGAAGGCTGGGTGGGTAGAGTTCCCCACGCAGGTATTACGAGCCACATTCCGGTCACACTCCGCACTGCGCGCAGTGGTGCATCGACTCTCGTGAGGGGAACAGCATGGCAAAGTCCGTAGGGTCCGAGATCAACGCCCGGTCGTCCGATGTCGCGGACAGGGCCACCGTCGTGGGCCATGACGTCGCCGGCCGGGTCTCCGACGTCGGTCACGACGTGTTCGAAAAGGTCAGCGGCCTGAGCCACGACGTCGTCAAGACCGTCTCCGACCGGGCCGCCGAACTGGCGTCCTCCGCCGGTCACGCCGTGGCCCCGCTGGTCGCCAAGGCCTCCGAGTCGCTCCAGGACAACGCGAAAGTCCTCGGCAAGCGCGCCCGCAAGGCCGCGGACAAGTCCGCCGCGCAGGCCAGGAAGGCCGCCGACACAGCCGCCGGGCGCGCCTCGGCGCACGCCAGGAAGACAGAGGCCGGGGCGCTCGCGAAGGCCACCGCATTGGCCGCGCAGAGCGAGTACAAGCTGCGTAAGACCGCCGCCAAGAAGCTCCACCAGGCTGGCGACGCCGCAGCGCCCAAGACCCACAAGCTGCGCAACTTCCTGCTCGTGAGCGTGCTCGCCGCCGGCATTGCGATACTCGTCAAGAAGCTGACCGCCAAGCCTGCCGAGCCCGCCCGTGGCAACCCGGCCAGCACCGCCGGCACCCCGAAGCAGCAGACGCCTGCGCAGGAGAAGCTCGCAGCCGTCAAGGATGCCGTCGCCGAGGGCGCCGACAAAGCCAAGGACGCCGCTGACAAGGCGAAGGCTGCGGTCTCGTCCATCGTCGAGGACGTCAAGGACAAGGTTGGCGACGCCAAGGAAGACCTGTCCGACGCGGTCGACAAGGCCAAGGACGCCGGCGCCGGCGCCGCGAATGACCTGGCGGCCAAGGCCGAGGACGTCACGTCCGACTCCGCCGATCAGGCCGCCACGTTGAAGTCCAGGGCAGCGGACGTCAAGCATGATGCCGCCGCGAAGACCGGGCGGGCCAAGGGTGATCTCAAGGACGCCCAGGCGGATGCCAAGAGCGCTGTCGACCACGTCGCCGACGCTGCCAAGACCGTGACCAAGGACTGACAGGTATGACCCTCGCCCCCGAAGGCAAGAAACTCCTCCGGCTGGAAGTGCGCAATGCGCAGACGCCGATCGAGAAGAAGCCCGAATGGATCAAGACCCGGATGAAGACCGGGCCTGAATACACCCGGATGCAGTCACTCGTGAAGCGCGAGGGGTTGCACACGGTGTGCCAGGAGGCGGGGTGCCCCAACATCTACGAGTGCTGGGAGGACCGCGAGGCCACCTTCCTCATCGGCGGCGACCAGTGCACCCGACGCTGCGACTTCTGCCTCATCGACACTGGAAAGCCGGGTGCGCTGGATCGGGACGAGCCGCGGCGGGTGGCTGAATCGATCGCCACGATGGACCTCAACTACGCCACGATCACCGGTGTCACCCGCGACGATCTGGACGACGAAGGTGCCTGGCTCTACGCGGAGACCATCCGGAAGGTCCACGAGTTGGCTCCCAGGACCGGGGTCGAAATCCTGACCCCCGACTTCTCCGGGCATGCGCACCTGCTGCAGCAGGTCTTCGACGCCGAGCCCGAGGTGTTCGCCCACAACCTCGAGACCGTCCCGCGCATCTTCAAGAGAATCCGGCCGGCGTTCCGCTACGAGCGGTCGCTCGACGTCATCACGATGGCCCGGTCAGCGGGAATGATCACCAAGTCGAACCTCATCCTGGGTATGGGCGAGACCCGGGAGGAGGTCAGCGCCGCGTTGCGTGACCTGGTCGAAGCAGGCTGCGACCTGATCACCATCACCCAGTACCTCCGACCGAGCCCCCGGCACCACCCGATCGATCGCTGGGTGAAACCGCAGGAGTTCATCGAGTTGCGCGACGAGGCTCTGGAACTGGGCTTCAGCGGCGTCATGAGTGGCCCACTGGTGCGTTCGTCGTACAAGGCCGGCAGCCTGTTCCGACAGGCTCAGGAGCGTCGTGCCTCCGGCGCGGTCTCCGCTCGACCGTTGCTCTGACCGTCCGCACCCGATCCGGGTGAAAGGACTACCGCCGTCCGGCGGATACGGCCGGCGGGGACGCTGCCGGGCCGTATTCTGGATCAATGGCCAAGGCAGCAGCAGGTGCAGCGCGATCCGGCAAGGTCAAGCTGAGCAAAGAAGAGAAGAAGACCGCCAAGGTGGCTCGCAAGGCCGCCTCCAAGGAGCGCCGTTCGCAGCTCTGGCAGGCGTTCAAGATGCAGCGCAAGGAAGACAAGAAGCTCGTCCCGCTGATGGCGGGTGCGATCATCCTGGGCCTCCTGGTCGGGTTGGGTATCGCCCTGCTGTTCGGCGGCGGTGTCTTCGGCTTCATCTTCGGTCCGATCCTCGGAATCACCCTCGGCGTCCTCGGGGCGATGCTCATCTTCGCCCGGCGCGTCCAGGCCAACGTCTACCGTCAGGCCGAGGGCAGTCCGGGTGCCGCCGCCTGGTCGCTGCAGAACAATCTCCGCGGCAAATGGCGGATTTCGCCGGCCATCGTCGGCACCGCCCAGTTCGACGCCGTGCACCGGGTGGTCGGCCGTCCGGGTGTGGTCCTGATCGCCGAGGGTGCCCCGCAACGGGTGATCCCGCTGCTCGCCCAGGAGAAGAAGCGCGTGGCGCGGATCGTCGGCGACAGCGTGCCGATCTACGACATCGTCGTCGGCAACGGCGACAACCAGACGCCGCTGAAGAAACTCAACTCGACGCTGACCAAGCTGCCGCGCAACATCTCGCCGGCCCAGGTCGAGACTCTTGACACCAAGCTCAAGGCCCTGGCCGGTCGCAGCCCGCAGGCGGGCCTCCCCAAGGGGCCGATGCCCGGAAACGTGAAGGCCCGCAACATCCAGCGCGCCGCCCGCCGCCGCTGACTCGACGGCCCTCGACGGGCCTTGGAATCGCATGGGGTCAGCGGGTGCGCACCACGACCGTGTAGCAGAGCCGATCATGCAATCCACGGCCGTCCTTGTCCATGATCAGCGGCGGCACCAGTAGCCCGATCAGCACCGTCCGAGGAATGGCCCAGGCCCCGACGAGCGGACTGCGGCCCGCGGTCCGCAGCGTGGCGACCCGGGTTCCGGCGATCAGGTGGCCCGGAGTGGTACCGACGAACGCGACCCCCGCCACGGTCATCACACCCCAGACCAGCAGGCTCCAGTTCTGCGGCGGCTCGGGGGCGGTGAACGCCCACGCCACCAGCGCGCCGATGAGGCAGTCGAGCAGGAACGCACCGACCCGTTGGCCTAGATGCGCGACCGCCCCCGGACCGCTCTCCGGGACGCCGAACGACTTCCCCGGCCACTCCGACGCCGGGCCGCTCGCGCTGGATCCCGGAATGCCTTTCGTCACTTTTTTCCACCCTCCGTTCGGCCGTTCCGCTCTCGCTTGCGCCCGGCCATCGTGGCCGACCTCACCCGCGATTGAACACGAACGGGTCCGAACACGGACGCCACCGGCCACCGGACGGCACCGACCGTCACTGAAACCGCCGGGACATCACGGCGACATGAAGCAGGCCCATGCTGTCGGCGCACCGGTCCCGCTCCCGACCCGATGCTGCGTAACCGTTCGTTCACGGAAGCGAAACACTGGCGAGACACCATGTACTACCGTCGCCCAAAACGTGACGCCGTAGCCCTCTCCGTCCCGGGTCGCCGTCGTGGCCACCGGGATGAAATTCCGACGCGAAGGAGCTCGTCCTTGTTCTCCAGTCCCGAAGAGCTAGTGACCTACATTGCGGACAACGATGTCGAAGTGTTCGACATCCGCTTCTGCGATCTGCCGGGCATCATGAACCACCTGACGGTGCCCGCCAAGACCGTGAGTGTCGAGTCACTGGCGGCCGGTATGGCGTTCGACGGCTCCTCCATCAAGGGCTTCCAGTCGATCCACGAGTCGGACATGACGTTGCTGCCCGACGTGGCCACCGCCCGACTGGATCCGTTCCGCCGCCGCAAGACTCTGACCTGCAACTTCTTCGTGCATGATCCGCTCACCCTGCAGCCGTACTCGCGTGACCCGCGCAACGTGGCCCGCAAGGCCGAGGAGTACCTGGCCACCACCGGGTTCGCCGACACCTGTTTCTTCGGGGCCGAGGCCGAGTTCTACGTGTTCGACGACGTCCGTTACGAGACCAAGATGAACGGCTCGTTCTACGAGGTCGACTCCGAGGAAGGCGCCTGGAACACCGCCCGCGTCGAGCCGGGTGGCAATCTCGGCTACAAGACCCGCGTCAAGGGCGGCTACTTCCCGGTCCCGCCGTACGACCACCAGGCCGACCTCCGGGACGACATGGCGGCGAACCTCATCGACTCCGGCTTCGAGATCGAGCGTGGCCACCACGAGGTCGGCACCGGCGGCCAGGCCGAGATCAACTACAAGTTCAACACCCTGCTGCACTCCGCCGACGACGTCATGTTGTTCAAGTACGTCATCAAGAACACCGCGTGGGCCGCCGGCAAGACCGTCACCTTCATGCCCAAGCCCCTGTTCGGCGACAACGGCTCGGGCATGCACGCCCACCAGTCGCTGTGGAAGGACGGCAAGCCCCTGTTCTACGACGAAGCCGGCTACGGCGGCCTGTCGGACCTGGCGCGTTACTACATCGGCGGCCTGCTGCATCACGCCCCGACGCTATTGGCCTTCACCAACCCGACCGTGAACTCGTTCCACCGGCTCGTCCCCGGGTACGAGGCCCCGGTCAACCTGGTGTACTCGGCTCGTAACCGCTCCGCCTGCATCCGGATTCCGCTGACCGGCACGAACGCGAAGGCCAAGCGCCTTGAGTTCCGGTGCCCGGACCCGTCGGCGAACCCGTACCTGGCCTTCGCGGCCATGATGATGGCCGGCTTGGACGGCATCAAGAACAAGATCGAGCCGCCGGCTCCGGTCGACAAGGACCTCTACGAGTTGCCGCCGGACGAGGCCGCCAACATCCCGCAGGTGCCGTCGTCGCTCGAGGCTGTCATCAACAAGCTCGAGGCCGACCACGACTACCTGCTCGAGGGTGGTGTCTTCACCGAGGACCTGATCGAGATGTGGATTCGGCTGAAGCGCGAGGAGATCGACGCGATCCGACTGCGGCCGCACCCGCACGAGTTCGCGATGTACTTCGACATCTGAGCCCTGACGCCCAGCGTCCCCCGCTGGACACCCGCAGGCCCGCAACGGATTCCGTTGCGGGCCTGTTCGTCGCGTGGACCCGTCGCCACCCAGCGGTACCGACGGGCGATAGGCTGAGGCCCCGACCGACCCGGAGGTTCACGTCCGCATGGCCGTTTTCGCAGTCCACTACACCTATCACCAGGACCAGGCCGCCCAGCGTGACCTGTACCGGGCGGCACACCGCGGCTACCTGCGGGAATTGCTGGCCGAGGGCAGCCTGCTCGCATCCGGTCCGTACGTGGACGACGAGAACCCCGGTGCACTGCTGATCTTCCAGGCCGCGTCGGCCGATGTCGTCGTCGCCCAGTTGACCATCGATCCGTTCGTGGCCAACGGCCTGGTCACCAACGCCGACGTCCGCGAGTGGGCGCAGACGATGGGTCCCTGGGCCTGACCTGGTCCTCCACTCCCGCCGCCCTCGCTCGGATGCTCGGACGGACTCAGACTGAGGCGATGGCCGGCGGTGCGGACACCACACCCCGGATGCGCTGCGAGATGACCTGGGTGATGCCGTCACCACGCATCGAGACGCCGTACAGGGCGTCCGCAGACTCCATCGTGAACTTCTGGTGGGTGATGATGATCAACTGGCTGGACTCGCGCAGCTCGGACAGCAGTGTGACCAGTCGCGTCAGGTTGACCTCGTCCAGCGCCGCCTCGACCTCATCCATCACGTAGAACGGGCTCGGCCGGGCGCGGAAGATCGACACCAGGATGGCGACGGCGGTGAGCGACCGCTCGCCGCCGGACAGCAGGGACAACCGCTTGACCTTCTTGCCCGGCGGACGCGCGTTGACCTCTATGCCGGTGGTCAACATGTCGCCGGGATCGGTGAGCACGAGTGAACCCTCGCCACCCGGGAACAGCGTCTGGAAAACGCTGACGAACTCCCGGGCCACGTCGTCAAAAGCGCTGGCGAAGACCTCCTGGATCTTCAGGTCCACCTCGCCCACCACCGTCATCAGGTCGCGGCGGGTGTCCTTCAGGTCGGTGAGCTGCGTCGACAGGAAGGCGTGGCGCTCCTCGAGCGCGGCGAACTCCTCCAGGGCCAGCGGGTTGACCTTGCCCAGGGTGACCAGGTCGCGCTCCGCGCTGCGCAGCTTGCGCTCGGCGGCGGTGCGATCGAAGGCCATCGGCTGCGGGGCGTAGACCTGCTCGCCACGGTCCTTGGCGGCCTGGTACTCGGCGAGCTCCACCGCGCTGGGTGGGGTCAACGCGTCCGGGCCGAACTCGGCGACGAGATCGTCGACCGTGATGGCGAACTCGGTGGTGGCCCGCTCGACGAGCTGCTCGATGCGGATGGCCTGCTGGGCCCGCAGCACCTCCTCACGGTGTACCGCCGAGGTGAGCTTCTCCCAATCCGCCGTCAGCTCGGCGACCCGCTGTCGGGTGGCGGCAGCGGCGAACTCCGCTGCGGTCCGGGCCGAGACGGCGGCGTCGCGGGCGGTGGAAGCAGCGCGCAGGGTCAGCGTGAGCACCTCGCCGACGGCGGCGGCGCGGCCCACCACCTGCTCCGCGATCGCCGCAGCAACGGCCCGGCGGGTCCGGGCCGCCTCGGCACGGGCACGGGTGTCCCGCTCGGCCCGGGCCGCACGGCGGAGGTTGTCCGCAGTGCCCGCCGAGGCGTGAGCCCGCTCCTGGACCGTGCGCTGCGCCAATCGCGCGTCAATCTCCCGTTGCCGGGCCGCTGCGGTGAGCTGGGCGAGCCGGTCACGCTGGGTGCTGTCGACGACGGCGGGAACGTCCTGGTCCTGGACCGCGGCCAGCCGGGACTCCAGATCGGCCAGCGCCGTCTGCTGCTGACCGCGGGACTCCTCCGCCGTGGCTCGCTGGCGGGCCAGCCGTTCGGCCTCGGCGGTCGCCGCCCGGGCCGTCTCGGCCAGCCGACCGAGCTGCTCCTCGACCGCGCTGAGCTGGGCGTCCGAGTCATTGAGGGCCTGCACTGCGCGGTCGGCGTCCCTCTCCCGGAGTTCGGCGTCGGCGCGAGCCCCGGACAGTGTGGCCTCCACTCGTTCCAGCCCGGCGGTGACCTCGGCGAGCTGGGCCTCGGCCTCGTCCACCGCGGCCTGGATTTCCAGCAGCGACTGCTGCCCGGCCTGTCCACCTGCCGCACGGTGGGCGCCGAGCAGCTCACCATCGAGGGTGACGGCCCGCAGCTCAGGGTGCGTGCGGACCAGCTCGGCGGCGGCAGCGAGATCGGCCACGATCACCAACCGGCCCAGGGCGTGGGTCATGGCCTCGGCCAGCGCGGCCGGGGCGGTCACGGCGTCCAGTGCCCAGGTGGCACCGTCGGGCAGCGGTGGTCGGCTGTCGGGATCACCGACGTCACCGCCGATGAGCACGCCGGCCCGACCGGCGTCGGCGTGGCGCAACCAGTCCAGAGTCGCGATGGCGCTCGTCAGATCGACGACGGCCACCGCGTCGGCCAGCGGCCCGAGCGCAGCGGCCAGTGCCGCCTCGGCGCCGGGCCGGATGGTGAGGAGCTCCGACACCGGACCGAGCAGGCCGGCGAGCTGGTCGTGGGCCTGGAGCAACGCGCCCGTGCCGTCCCGGCGGGCCAGCCCGAGCCCGAGAGCGTCGACCCGGGCCCGCAGCGACCGCTGCTCGCTGACGGCGGCGCGCTGGGCTTCGAGCAGTTCCCGCATCCGGTCGGCGGCGCGGTCCGCCGCCTCACGGGCCCGCTGATGGGTCTCGTCCAGGCCGACCTCGTCGTCGCCCAGGGCAGCGATGGACGCGGTCAGACCGGCGAACTCCGACCGGGCGCTCGCAGCGCGGTCCTGCGCGGAGGTCAACGCCGTCGAAAGGCGGGTGATCTCGTCCGCGCCGGCGATCAGTCGGGAGCGGGCCGCGTCGACCCTGCCGTTCAGGGTGGCAAGGCCCTCCCGGCGATCGGCGATCGCCCGGGTGGACGCCAGCAGCGCAGCCTCGGCCTGGGTAAGGGCGGTCTCCCGGTCGGTGCGGTCGGCGACCGCGACGACGAGCGCCACCCGGGCCGCCTCGACGGCGGCGTCCTTGGCGGCCTGCTCGACGTCCGCGGCACGGGCAGCCTCTTCCAGCTCCTCGGGATCGCGGCCGGCCCGGGCCTCATCCAGCGGTGCGGCCAGGTTGCGGGCCCGCTCGCTCGCGAGGTCGAGGGTGCCGCGAAATCGCTCGGACAGCGCCGACAGCGCGAACCAGGTCTCCTGTGCCTCCTGTAGGGCGGGGGCAGCGGCGGCTGACGCGGCGACGCTGACCTCCTGCTCCACGCCGGCGGACGCCAGAGCCGCCTGGACCCGGTCCCG
>JBDSLP010000161.1:0-17532 GCA_039916325.1 Nakamurella sp.
GCGCTGGCTCGCGGTCGGTATGCGGGAGTTGGCGGGCTGACCCGGTCGTCCCTGTGGCC
Source organism: Nakamurella sp. (assembly GCA_039916325.1). Classification (GTDB taxonomy): domain Bacteria; phylum Actinomycetota; class Actinomycetes; order Mycobacteriales; family Nakamurellaceae; genus Nakamurella. The sequence goes on from JBDSLP010000161.1 coordinate 60, forward strand.
GCTCCGACGGGATCGGAGCGGTCGGAATGAACGCCGGGCGCCGGTACTGTCGGTGGACGTGCGAGTGACCGAGTTCCGAGCCCTCATGACAGAGCATTTCGGTCATCGGGCCCGTTCGGTGGCCAGTGATCACGTGTTCGGGGTGCTGGGAGAACGCACCGCCGACCAGGCCATCAACTCCGGTATCCCGACCCGCGACGTGTGGTTCGCCGTCTGCGACGCCTTCGATGTGCCCCCCGCGATGCGCTGGGGTCTGCCCGACTGACTGCCGCCCGGCGGTCTGCCCGGAGTTCCGTGCCGGCCCCGCGAGCCCGTCTGGCGTTGCCCGACACGCCGACGCCACGCTGGAAATCGAACATCTGTACGTCTAGTGTTGTCCACACACGGTCAACCATCCACATCAGGCGTGCGCTCCCCGGTCACTGTCGGTGCCCCGCTCTAACGTCGTCGTCGTACTCACGACACCGACAACACGCGGACAGCAGTACACCGAATGCAGTACTTCGACAGCAGCACACCGACAGCAGCACACCGACAGCAGCACACGACACGCCGGTACCCCTCTGGTGCCCGGCCGACGGATCGAAAGGCAAGGGGTGGGTCATGGCACCAGCAGCTCCGGATCGCGAGAAGGCACTCGCGATCGCACTCGCGCAGATCGAGAAGCAGTTCGGCAAGGGCTCGGTGATGCGGCTGGGTGACGAGGGCCGCGCGCCGGTCGAGGTCATCCCGACCGGATCGATCGCGCTGGACGTGGCGCTCGGGATCGGCGGGCTGCCCCGCGGCCGGGTCATCGAGATCTACGGCCCGGAGTCCTCCGGCAAGACCACAGTGACGCTCCACGCCGTTGCCAGCGTGCAGGCAGCCGGCGGCATCGCCGCCTTCATCGACGCCGAGCATGCTCTCGACCCGGACTACGCGAAAGCCCTGGGCGTGGACACCGACGCGCTGCTGGTCTCGCAGCCCGACACGGGCGAGCAGGCGCTGGAGATCGCCGACATGCTGATCCGCTCCGGCGCGATCGATCTGGTCGTCATCGACTCGGTGGCCGCCCTGGTGCCCCGCGCGGAGATCGAGGGCGAGATGGGTGACAGCCACGTCGGTTTGCAGGCCCGGTTGATGTCGCAGGCGCTGCGCAAGATCACCGGTGCACTGTCCAACACCAACACCACGATCATCTTCATCAATCAGCTGCGCGAGAAGATCGGCGTCATGTTCGGCTCCCCGGAGACGACGACCGGCGGTAAGGCGCTGAAGTTCTACGCCTCCGTCCGGCTGGACATCCGCCGCATCGAGGCCCTGAAGGACGGCACCGACGTGGTCGGTAACCGGACCCGGGTCAAGGTCGTCAAGAACAAGGTTGCGCCGCCGTTCAAGCAGGCCGAGTTCGACATCATCTACGGCCACGGCATCTCCCGCGAGGGCTCGCTGATCGACGTCGGCGTGGAGCAGAGCATCATCCGCAAGGCGGGTGCCTGGTACACGTACGAGGGCGAGCAGCTGGGCCAGGGCAAGGAGAACGTCCGTAAGTACCTGTCCGACAACCCCGACATCGCCAACGAGGTCGAGAAGAAGATCAAGGAGAAGCTGGGCGTCGGCGCCCGCATCGATCTCGACGAGCCGGTCCCGGCGCCGGTCGACTTCTGAGTCCGTTCCGGACCCCGTTGAGTGTGGACGGTCGCCTCGCTACCGGAGGTTCGGTGGCGGGGCGCTGTTCGTCCTGACCCCCACGATCGAGAACGACGAGTGATGATGACCAGTCCCGTTCCTGATGTCGTCCGCGAACTCCGCGAGCGGTTGAGCGCCCTGTACTCGGGGAGCGACGGCGCCGCCCGCCCGATTCCGGGTGACCCGACACCGGGTGACCCGGCTGCTCCGGTCGCCGAGCCGCTCACCGACGAGGAGCGTGCCGAGGAGACCCAGGCGAAGAACATCTGCCTACGGCTGCTGGCGGATTCGGCTCGGCCGCGCGCCGGACTCGCACAGAAGCTGACCCAGCGGGGTATCAGTCCGGCCGCGATCGAGCGGGTGTTGGACCGTTTCACCGAGGTCGGGCTGATCGATGATCAGGCCTACGCGCAGGCTTACGTCCGGTCCAAGCACCAGGAACGTTCGCTGTCCCGGTGGGCGCTGCGCTCCGAGCTCCGACACAAGGGTCTCGACGACGAGGTCGTCGAGATCGCCGCCGAAGCAGTCGATCCGGCCACCGAGGAGATCACCGCGACCCGGCTGATCCAGCGGCGCGCGGCAGCCGCCCGGGCGGCCGGTCCGGAGGCGGCCCGCCGACGGCTACTCGCCCTCCTGGACCGCCGGGGCTATCCCGCCGAGATGTCCATCCGGGTGGTGGATGCAGTTCTGGCTCGCCAGGACGAATGACTGTCACACCCCGGGCTCCGAAGGCAGCCCCCTACCGAACCCGATCGGGGGAGTGAGCGAGGTCGGTGGTGTGCGGCCCGTCTTGACCCTGTGTGTCCACGTCTTTAACCTCGACATCACAGGAGGATCACGAAAACGTACTTGACACCCATTCCACCGGCGAGCGTCGACCGCAACGTGCGGCGCTCGAAGTCATAGGAATCATTTTCGACCCGCGGACAACGCCCCATCCGGTCCCACAGACGCGGCCGACACGAGTCGGTCACGGGGCCACACCGGGGCGTTTTCACGACTGATCCTCCCTGCCGTGCCTCCGTGGCGCGGTCACTGAGAGAGGAGGTGTCATGGACAACCCAGTAGTGATCATTCTTGCCGTCGTCATCATCGTTCTGTTGCTCGCTGTTCTCGTCCTCCAGTCCCGTCGACGCCCCGCTGACAGCAGCTCCGGCTCCGGCCTGACCGACGAGGTCGCCCGCGAGTTGATGGCCACGCTGGCCGGGACCCCCACCGTCGCCGATCGGGGGTCCGTCACCGTCGTATCCGAAGACCCCACCGCCGACTCCGACGCCGCTGAGACCCGCCGAACGGCCCGGGACGACGCCGAGCGTGAGCGCGCCGCCGCCACGGCCGCCGCCGAGGAGACCCGGCGTCGAGCCGCCGCCCAGGCGGACGCGGTGCGGCGGGCCGCCCAGGAGGAGGTCGCCCGGGAGCGGGCCCAGCTTCAGTCCGAACTGGACCGGATCCGATCTCGGGCCGAGAGCGAGGGCCGGCGGGCCGCCGAACTCGCCAGCACGTCGCTGGTGGCCGAGAAGGCCGATCTGCAGGCCGCGCAGCAGGCCCTGCGGCTGGCCACCACCCAGCTCGCCGACGACGTCAGGCGCGCCGAGAAGGAACGCCTGATCTCGGCCACCGCCAGGGCGGAGGCCGAGGCGCTCAAGCAGCTGACCGCCGACCGACAAGCCGTCCTGGAGGTCGAGAAGGCCAAGCTGCTCGACCGGGAGCGGGACCTGCGCGAAACGTCCGAGGCCGTCGAACTGCGGGTCGTCGAGCACCAGCACGAGCTCGAGCGCATCGGCGGAATGACCGCCGACGAGGCCAAGAGCGCACTCCTGCACCGGATGGAGGAGCAGGTTCGTCGGGAGGCCGCGATCATGGGCCGCCGGATCGAGGCGGAGGCCGAAGCCACCGCGAAGACCCGCGCCCGGGCCATCGTCGCCGACGCCGTCCAGCGCGTCGCCAGCGACCAGACCGCTCAATCGGTGGTCTCGGTGGTGCATCTGCCGGCCGAGGAGATCAAGGGCCGCATCATCGGTCGGGAAGGCCGCAACATCAGGGCCTTCGAGACCGTCACCGGGGTCAACGTCATCATCGACGACACGCCGGAAGCGGTACTGCTGTCCTGCTTCGACCCGGTCCGTCGCGAAGTCGGCCGGATCACGCTGCTCAGTCTCATCGAGGACGGGCGGATCCATCCGCACCGCATCGAGGAGGCCTACGAGCGGGCTCAGGACGAGGTCGAGGCGCTGTGCCGCCGCGCCGCGGAGGACGCCCTGATCGCCGTCGGCATCGGCGAGTTGCACCCCGAGCTGATGACCATCCTCGGACATCTGAAGTACCGGACCTCATACGGGCAGAACGTCCTCGGCCACATGGTCGAGACCGCGCACATCGCCCGGGGGATGGCCTACGAGATGGGGATCGACCCGACCGTGCTGGTCCGCGGCTCGTTCCTGCACGACATCGGCAAGGCGCTCACCCATGAGGCGCGCGGCTCGCACGCCATCGTCGGTGCCGAGCTCGCCCGGCACTACGGGGAGAGCGAGGAGGTCGCGCACTGCATCGAGGCGCACCACGACGAGGTCGCCCCGGCCACGGTGGAGGCGGTTCTCACTCAGGCGGCTGACGCCTGCTCCGGTGGTCGACCCGGCGCTCGGCGTGAGTCGTTGGAGTCCTACGTCCAGCGGATGGAGCGCATCGAGGCAATCGCGAGCTCCAAACGTGGGGTCGAGAAGGTCTTCGCCATGCAGGCCGGCCGTGAGCTGCGGGTGATGGTCAAGCCCGAGATCGTCGACGACCTCGAGGCGCACCTGATCGCCCGTGAAGTCGCCAAGCAGATCGAGGAGGAGCTGACGTACCCCGGTCAGGTCCGGGTCACCGTCATCCGGGAGTCCAGGGCCACTGAGATCGCCCGGTAGCGGCGGCGCTCGAACGCACCACGGATCAGGTCACGGATCACGGGTCAGATCATGGATAAACGGAACACCGGCCGCGAACGGCCCGGCAGGGATCCTGCCGGGCCGTTCACGGTCGTGCGGGTATCGCCGCGAACCCGGTCAGATCCCGGGGGCCTGGGCCGTAGCCGGCGTGGGCAGGGGCGCTGCGCCGTCGCCCTTGCCGCGCGAGGCCCGCTTGCGCCTGGCCCGGTTCTCCAGGTAGCCGGCCAGGCTGGTGAGCGTCAGGTTGAGCAGGATGTAGACGACCGCGATGACGATGTACACCGGCACCACGTTCCGGTAGAAGCTGGCCGCGGTACCGGCCACCCGGCGGAGCTCCACGAAGCCGATGAGGATGCCGCCGAGCGCGGTGTCCTTCAGCACCACGACGAGCTGACTGACGATGGCGGGCAGCATCGCGGTGAATGCCTGCGGCAGCAGCACGATCTGCATCATCTGGGACTTGGTCAGCCCGATCGCCAGCGATGCCTCACTCTGGCCTTTGGGGAGGGAGAGGATGCCGGCCCGGAACACCTCGGCCAGCACCGACCCGTTGTAGAGCACCAGGGCGATGACCACGGCGTAGAGCGGATCGGCGACGCCGAGCGCGGACACGGTGAAGCCGAACGCGAACACCATCAGGATCAGCACCGGGATGGCGCGGAAGAACTCCACGATCACCCCGGCGGGGATCCGGAGCCAGGCGTGGTCGGACAGCCGGGCGATGCCCAGCAGCGCGCCGATCGGCAGCGCGATGACCACGCTGAAGATCGCGGCCTTGAGCGTGTTCACCAACCCAGGGAGCAGGTAGGTCGTCCACATCTCGCTGGTCAGGAACGGTTTCCAGAGTGCGGCTCGGAGCTGGCCCTTGCCGGCCAGGGTGTCAATCACCCACCAGAGCGCAAGCCCCAATAGGATCAGGAAGACGCCGGACAGGATGTTGTTGCGCAGCCGGGCCCTCGGGCCCGGGTAGTCGTAGAGGACCGCCGTCGCCTTGCTCATCGGAGGACGCCCGGCTGACCGGTGGACCGACCGGAGCGGCGGTTCATCGCTTCACCCCGGCCCTGGACGCGAGCCGACCGAACAGCAACCCGGTGGGCAGCGTCAGGACGATGAAACCGAGGGCGAAGATCAGGAAGACGGCGGTGAACTTGTCGGACTCGTTCTCCAACATGGTGTTCATCAACAACGAGGCCTCCGCGACCCCGATGGCCGACGCCACCGTGGTGTTCTTGGTGAGGGCTATCAGGACGCTCCCCAGCGGTGCGATCACCGCGCGGAACGCCTGCGGCAGGATGATCAGACCCAGGATCTGGGTGAACTTGAGCCCCACCGCCCGGGCCGCCTCGGCCTGGCCGACGGGCACGGTGTTGATGCCCGATCGCAGCGCCTCGCTGACGAACGTCGCGGTGTAGAGGACCAGCCCGAGCACGGCGAGTCGGAAGTTCTGCGAGGAGAGGAACGCTTGCGCGCCGGCGACCCCCTCTCCACGCGACGCGAGCCGGACCCCCAGGCCGTTGGCCAGCACCTGCGACATCGCGATGATGACCACGGTGAGCGGGATGTTGCGCACGACGTTGACGTACACCGTGGCGAAGCCACGCATCATCGGCACCGGCGACACCCGCATGGCGGTGATCACCGTGCCCAGGATCAACGAACCGACCGCTGCCCACAGGGTGAGCTGGATGGTGATCCAGAACGCACCGAGCAGGTTGTAGCGGGGATCGCTGAGGAAGCTGAAGTTCACGGCTACCTCTCTTCTGGCGGGAGGCGGCTCAGGCCGGCACTCCGGGGGACAGCCAAGCGAAGCCGGGTGGCCGGCCCGGAACAGTCCGGGCCGACCACCCGCCGGGGAGAGGGATCAGCCGACGGTCGGCGGGGTCGGGATCACGTAACCCGACGGTCCGACGTTGGCCTCGAGGGCCGCGGCCCAGGAGCCGTCGTCGATCATCTTCTTGATCGCGGCGTTGACGGCGGCGGTGCCGGCAGTGTCGCCCTTGGTGAGGCCGATGCCGTACTTCTCATCCGTGAAGCCCTTGCCGACGAGCTTGAGCTGGCCCGGGTACTGCGCCGCGTAGCCGGCCAGGATCACGTCATCGGTGGTGACGGCGTCGACCGCGCCACCGGCGAGGGCCTGCACACACTCGGTGTAGGTGCCGTACTCCTGCAGTGCGACGTCCTTGGCGTAGGTGTCCTTGACCTTCTGCGCGGAGGTGGAGCCGGCGACCGAGCAGAGGATCTTGCCGGACATGGCCTCCGGGCCGGTGATGTCGGACCCGTCGGCAACCAGCAGGTCCTGGTGGGCGACGAAGTACGGGCCGGCGAAGTTGACCTTCTCCTTGCGGGAGTCGGTGATCGAGTAGGTCGCCACGATGTAGTCGACGGTGCCGTTCTCGATCGACGACTCACGTTCGGAGGACTTGGTCTGAACGAACGTGATGCCGGACTCCGGGACACCCAGTTCCTTGGCCACGTACTTCGCGACGTCGACGTCGAACCCGGTGAACGAGCCGTCCGGGTTCTGCAGGCCCAGGCCCGGCTGGTCAAACTTGATACCGATCTTCAGCGAGCCGCCCGCCGCCTTCTCTACGAGGCCGGCGCCGCCGGCGCCGGTTCCGGTCACCGAGCCCGCTGCGGAACTGCCGGACGAGGTGGCGCCGTCGACGGCGGAGCCGGCGGCGGACGTGGCGGAGCCGGCGGCGGACGTGGCCGAGCTGACCGCGTTGCCGGCGGCGGACGTCGCGGAGCTGACCGCGGAGCCGGCGTCGGTGCTGCCACAGGCGGACAGGGCCAGGCCTGCGGCGACCAGGCCGGCGAGGGCCGGTCCGAGCTTTCGGAAATTCATGTATCTACCTCCGGGTGTACGACGCGGGACTTTCCCGCTGGTTCAGCTGGCGATCAGGTTCGGGTGACGCGACCGTGGCGTCCGTGGTGCTGGTTCTAGTGGGTCAGGATCTTGGACAGGAAGTCCCGGGCCCGCGACGACCGGGCGTTGGTGAAGAACTCCTGGGGGGTGGCGTCCTCGACGATCTCGCCGTCGTCCATGAAGATGACCCGGTCGGCGGCTTTGCGGGCGAAGCCCATCTCGTGGGTTACGCAGATCATCGTCATGCCCTCCTGGGCCAGCGAGGTCATCACGTCGAGCACCTCGTTGACCATCTCCGGATCCAGCGCCGAGGTGGGCTCGTCGAAGAGCATCACCTTGGGCTGCATGGCCAGTGACCGGGCGATGGCCACGCGCTGCTGCTGACCGCCGGACAGCTGGGCGGGGAGCTTGTCCTTCTGGGAGGCGATGCCGACCCGCTCGAGCAGCCCGATGGCCTTCTTCTCGGCGTCGGCCTTGTTCATCTTGCGGACCTTGATGGGGCCCAGCGTGACGTTCTCCAGGATCGTCTTGTGGGCGAACAGGTTGAACGACTGGAAGACCATCCCGACATCCGCGCGCAACCCGGCCAGCGCCTTGCCCTCGGCGGGGAGCACGGTGCCCTCGATCTCGATCCGGCCCTCGTCGATCGGCTCCAGGCGGTTGATCGCCCGGCACAGCGTCGACTTGCCGGACCCGGAGGGGCCCAGCACCACCAACACCTGACCGGCCGGAACCGTGAGGTTGATGCCCTTCAGCACGTGCAGGTCGCCGAAGTGCTTCTGGACGTCGTACATCCCCACCATCGGGGGGCTCGATGCCTCGGTCACTGGCCCTCGTCTCTCGTGTTCACGTCGGTGTGTCCAGCGGGCGAAACGGTAATCGTCCCGGCCGCCGTTGGCGACCCTCAGATGCACCTTCGACAACCCATCGGGCCGGCCATTCGCCGCTGAAGTACCGCCGCCACCCTGTTCGGGTGGCGTCCGGTCGCAGTGCGGCACGGGGACGGTCTGCCGAAGACTTCCGAGGAGCTTGGCACATGCGGCCCGACAGATCGCGGTCGGATCGGCATCTGCAACTCAGTCTTTACGTAAGTCTGTTGTTCGCGCGACGTCCGGTCGGCAGGTCCGATCGTCCCCTGGGCGGGCCGGCGACCCCGATCGCACGGGCTCTGTGGCCCGGATCGACCGTCCGGTGCTGTCCGTCGCCGTAGGCTGTTCGCCGTGACCGCCGCAGCCGAAATCGCATCTCCGCCCGCCGGAAACGGCACGGTCGGCGCCCCGAGGACCTACCGCGTGCGGACCTACGGCTGCCAGATGAACGTGCACGACTCCGAGCGGCTGTCCGGGCTCCTGGAAGAGGCCGGGCTGGAGGCCGCCCCCGACGACGACCCGTTCGCCGACGTGATGGTGCTCAACACCTGCGCTGTGCGGGAGAACGCGGACAACAAGCTCTACGGGAACCTGGGCATGTTGGCGTCGCAGAAGACCCGCAGACCGGGAATGCAGATCGCGGTCGGCGGGTGTCTGTCCCAGAAGGACCGCACCGAGATCCAGCGTCGCGCCCCGTGGGTCGACGTCGTCTTCGGAACCCACAACGTCGGGGCGCTGCCGGTGCTGCTGGAACGTTCCCGGCACAACGAGTCGGCCGAGATGGAGATTCTGGAGTCGCTGGACGTGTTCCCGTCCGCGCTGCCCGCGAAGCGCGACTCGGCGCACAGCGGCTGGGTGTCCATCTCGGTGGGCTGCAACAACACGTGCACGTTCTGCATCGTGCCGAGCCTGCGGGGCCGGGAAACCGACCGGCGGCCGGGTGACGTCCTCGCCGAGGTCGGGATGCTCGCCGCCGACGGGGTTCTCGAGATCACGCTGCTCGGCCAGAACGTGAACTCCTACGGCGTCGAGTTCGGCGACCGGCAGGCGTTCGGCAAGCTGCTCCGCGCCTGCGGCGACATCGAGGGTCTGGAGCGGGTCCGGTTCACGAGCCCGCACCCCAAGGACTTCACCGACGACGTCATCGCCGCGATGGCCGAAACCCTCAACGTCTGCCATCAGCTGCACATGCCGCTGCAGTCAGGCTCTGACCGGGTCCTCAAGGCGATGCGCCGCTCGTACCGGCGTGAGCGCTACCTGGGGATCCTGGACCGGGTGCGCGAGGCGATGCCGGACGCGGCGGTGACCACCGACATCATCGTCGGCTTTCCCGGGGAGACCGAGGACGACTTCGCCGAGACACTCGAAGTGGTCGAACTCGCCGAATTTTCCACCGCGTTCACCTTCCAGTACTCACCGCGCCCGGGGACCCCGGCCGCGACCCTGCCGGACCAGGTGCCGCCCGACGTGGTGAAGGAACGCTACCTGCGCCTGCACGCCGCGGTGGAGGCCTCGGCGCTGCGCAGCAATCAGCGACAGCTCGGGCGGACGCTCGAGGTGTTGGTCGCGGCGGGCGAGGGCCGCAAGGATGCCGCCACCGAACGGCTCAGCGGACGGGCCCGCGACGGTCGGCTGGTGCATTTCTCGCCGGTCGGCGGTGACGGACCGGTGCGTCCGGGTGACGTGGTCACCACCGCCGCGGACTACGCGGCGCCGCACTTCCTGGTGGCGAACCGGCCGGTGCTGACCCATCGCCGCACGTTGGCCGGTGATCGGTCGGAGCAGGGACTGCGACCCACCACCCCGGGCGTCGGACTCGGCCTGCCGGGGATCGGCCGACCGGCCCCGGTCCCGGTGGCGACAGGATGTTCCCGCTGAGCCGGTCCCGGCAACTGTACTGAGCCCGGCTCAACCGGCCCGCGTCAGCTGGTGATGACCAGGTCGGGTCAGCTGGTGATGACCAGGTCGGCGCGATGCCGGGTGGCGGCGATGATCTCGGCGTTGACCGCATCGACACCGGTGGTGGCCCGCCGCAGGGCGGCATTGGGCGTCCGCCCGAACTGGATGTGGCGGCGGACCAGCCGGTTGACCCGGATGTCCTCGCCAGGATCGAGGAACCACACCGTGTCCAGCACCGCACGGGCGGCCGGCCACGGTTGCTCATCGTGCAGCAGGTAGTTGCCCTCGGTGATGACGTAGCGGACCTCGGGGGCGATTGCGATCGCGCCGGCCACGGATTCGTCCAGGGTCCGGTCGAACGTGGGCGCGTAGACCACCGCGTCGCCGTGCGCCCGGAGCCGCTGGAGGAGCGCGAGATAGCCGTAGGCGTCAAAGGTCTCGGGGGCACCCTTGACCTCGACGAGTCCCTGCGCCAGCAGCTGGCGCTGGGACAGGTGGAAGCCGTCCATCGGGACGACCGCGGCCCATTCGCCGCGCAAGGTGAATTCGTCCTGCAACCGGGCGGCGGCGGTGGACTTGCCCGACCCGGGACCGCCGGCCAGGCCGATGATCAGCCGGCGCGCCCCGGTCAGGTCCGCATGACGACGGATCAGATCCGCGAGCTGCGCGGCGTCGTCCGGGTGTTCGGCCGGGGCCGGCCGGGGGGTAGACGTTGTCGCGACGTCGTCGGCGGCGTTGCTCGGGTCCGGGTCGGCCGGCGTCCGGTCGGTATCGGGGCCCTCGTCGGACGCGGCCGCGTCGTCCCCGGGATCCTCGTCGGACACGGCCGAATCAGTCGGCGACCCGGCGGCAGCGGTCGCCGGGACCCGGTCAGGGGCAGGGAGCGAGCCCGGGGCGACGGCGTCGGACCCGGTGTCAGTGCTGTTCATGTCGCCGCGTCACTCGACCGCGGTCTCGGCGGCCTGGAGCCACTCGAGCCACTGGTCGGCCTGTGCCTGGGCCTGCGCCGCTCTTCGGGTGTCGCCGGCAGCGGTGGCTTTGTCGGCCGTGGCCTGGAAGGTCTCGTAGCGCGAGCGGAACTGGGCCAACCGGGCGGTAGTCTCCGGGTCGGTCTTGCGCCAGAGCGACTCCTCCGCCGACTTGACCTTGTCCTCGACCGCGTGCAGCCGCGCGTCCAACGAGCGGATCCGCTCGCGGGGCACCTTGCCGGCCGCTTCCCAGCGGTCCTGGATCGAGCGCAGCGCGGCCTTGGCGGCATCGAGCCCGGCGGCGGGGTCGATGCGCTCCGCCGCGACGAGCAGCTCGTCCTTGACGGCGGCGTTCGCCTCGAACTCGGCGTCGCGCGAGGCGAAGGTCTCCTGACGTCGTGAGAAGAACTTCTCCTGGGCGTTACGGAAGCGGTCCCACAACGCGTCCTCGACGTCGCGGCTGGTGCGGCCCGCGGCCTTCCACTCGGTCATCAGGTCCCGGTAACCGGCGGCCGTCTCGGCCCATTCGGTGGACTCGGACAGCGCCTCGGCGCGGGCGATCAACGTCTCCTTCACGCCCTTGGCCGCGCCGCGCTCCTTGTCCATCTCGGCGAAGTGCGATCCACGCCGCCGGATGAAGGTGTCGCGAGCCTTGGAGAACCGCTTCCACAAGAGGTCGTCGGTCTTGCGGTCGATCCCGCGTATCGTCCGCCACTCCTCGACGATCTCCTTGAGCCGGTCACCGCTGGCTTTCCACTGGGTCGACTCGGCCAGCGCCTCGGCCTCCTCGCAGAGCGCCTCGCGACGACCGACCGCCGCGGCCTTGGCGCTCGCCTTGTCCTTGGCCGACTCGGTGATGGCCTGCGCGGCGGCTTCGATCACCGCGTCCAAGCGGGTCGCGGCGGACGCCAGGTCACCGACGGCCGGGAGCGTGTCGACGCTCTGTCGCAGCATCTGGGCGTGGGTGCGGGCGGCCTTGGGGTCGCTGGAGTGAGCGGCGATCCGGGTCTCGAGTACGACGATCTCGGTCATGAAGTCGTCGAAGTGGCGGCCGTAGTGGGCCAGGCCGGCCATGGGGGCGCCGGCCTGCCACATTCCCACCGCGCGCTCGCCGTCAGCGGTCGTGACGTAGACGGTGCCGTCGTCGTCGACGCGACCCCACGGGGTCGGGTCGGAGGTCTCCACCAGCTCGGAAACGACGACCACCGTGGTCGCGGCACCGGTGTCGGCGCCGACCGGTCGCGGCACCGGGGTCGGACGGCGCGGGCCGCCGGGGCGACCGGGACGGCCAGCGCCGCCCGGGCGGGCGGCGGGAGTGGCCGGGGTCTCCTCGGTGGTCGCTTCGGGGGTGGGGACCGAGTCGGTGGCGGGGCTTTCGGTGGCGGGACTGGTGTCGCTGGCGTCGGTGGCGGCGCCCGGTTCGATGTCGGTGGTGGGGCTGTCGGTGGCGGGGATGTCGTCCGGGGTGCTCGCGGCCTGTAGCGCAGCGATCTCGGTGGCGTACTCCTCGTCCGCGGTGTTCATCTCCTCGGACGCGGCCACCGCCTCGGCGACCTCGGCCGGCGTCGGGTGATGCAGATCGTGCCCGCCCGCGGCGGTGCCGGTAGCGGTCTCCTCGGGAGGGGTGTTCGTCACGGACTCGTGGTGCTCGGTCATGGATCGACGGCCTTCCTACTGCGTGACGAGGAGGTGAGAACCCCCGGGCGCGACCTCGCGCCCCACGATGCGGTCCGACGCGCGCACGTGTACGCGCTCGGTGTCCCTGAAGTCTGCCCGTGTCCGGGCGGATCGGGTAGTCCGCGGACAACCTACCGCGTCGGCCGATCGTGATCCGAACCGCTTCCGGGCTGCCGAACCGGTCATCGTCGAAGGCTGACCGGCCGCCGGTCGGCCGCTAGTCTGCTCACGTGGTCGGTACCTCGTCGCTCCCGCGGCTCGTCGTCATCGCAGGTCCGACGGCCACCGGAAAGTCGGAACTGGCGCTGCGACTGGCCGAGGAGACGTCCGGCGAGGTCATCAACGGCGACGCTCTCCAGCTGTACCGCGGGATGGACATAGGTACCGCCAAGCTCACTGTCGCCGAGCGTCGCGGGGTCCCCCACCACCTTCTCGATGTCCTCGAAGTCACCGAGACCGCGACCGTCGCCGCCTACCAGGTGCAGGCCCGGGCGGAGATCGAGGCCCTGTTGGCCCGCGGACGGACCCCTGTTCTCGTCGGCGGGACCGGCCTGTACCTGCAGTCCGTCGTCGACGAACTCGAATTCCCGGCCACCGACCCGGACGTCCGGCGGCGGCTCGAGGAGGAAATGGCGGTCGTCGGTGAGGCGGTCATGCACCGGCGGTTGACGGTGCTGGACCCATCTGCGGCGGACCGGATCGAGCCCCGTGACGGTCGCCGGATGGTGCGGGCCCTGGAGGTCATCGAGCTCACCGGGCGACCGTTCTCCGCCACGATGCCGACCAGGGGGGCGTTCCGCTACGACGCGATCTGGTTCTGCCTGGACCGTGAAACTGCCGAGCTCGACGAGCGCATCCAGCGTCGGGTCGACCACATGGTCGGCCAGGGACTCCTCGACGAGGTTCGCGCGCTGGCCGGGAAGGGGCTGCGCGCGGGGGTGACGGCGTCACGAGCGCTGGGCTACCAACAGATGCTGGCCGTCCTCGACGGGGTGGCAACTCAGGAGGAAGCGGTTCGCGACACCGTCGCCGGTACCCGTCGGTACGTTCGCCGCCAGCGGTCGTGGTTCCGCCGGGACCAGCGTCAGATCTGGCTCGCCGCCGACGACCCCGAACTCCTGGCGTCGGTGCTCCGGCGCAGCCGCGCCGCCGATTAGCCTGACGGGGTGACCAGCCGCCCCACCCCGATCACCTTTCTCAAGGGACACGGGACCGAGAACGACTTCGTCCTGCTCCCGGATCCGGACGGGACCCTGGAGGTGAACGCGGCCCAGGTCCGCGCCCTGTGTGACCGCCGGGCCGGCATCGGTGGCGACGGCGTCATCCGGATCACCCCCAGCGGTGACGGTGACCGCTTTCTGATGGATTACCGCAACGCTGACGGATCGCTGTCCGAGATGTGCGGGAACGGCGCCCGGTTGTTCGCGCACTTCCTCTACACCGCGGGCTGGGTTCCGCCGGGTCGGTTCACCTTCGTGACCCGGGGCGGCCTGCGCGAGGCCCACCAGGTGGACGGCGGTGACATCGCGATCGGGATGGGACCGGTCACGGTGGGAGCGGTGTCGACCACGGCAGCCCTGCTCACCAACGGAACCTGGCAGACGTTCGAAGGCGTCGCCGCCGACGTCGGCAACCCTCACCTGGTGGTGCTCACCGACCTCGCCCTGGACGATCTCGATCTCTCGGTGGCGCCGCGATACGACGCGGCGGCGTTCCCAGCCGGGGTCAACGTCGAGTTCGTCCGCGTGCACGCGCCCGATGCGGTGGCCATGCGGGTGTTCGAGCGGGGGGTCGGGGAGACCCGGTCGTGCGGGACCGGGACCGTCGCCGCCGCGGCTGCCCAGCTGGCCGCCCGTGGCCTCACCTCGGGTGACGTCACCGTCACCGTCCCGGGCGGTGCGGTTCGGGTCACGATCGACCCCGTCGACAGCACCCTGACCGGGCCGGCCGTCATCGTCGCCTCCGGTGAGATCGACGCCGCCTGGTGGGTGGCGACCCGGGACGACGGAGCACGAGGCTGACGGCGGGTGGGCCGACAGCGAAAGACCCGGTAATTCGGTGGCCATCCGTGGCACCCTGGTAGGCATATGACGACTGAAGAACTTCACCCCACCGTGATGGGACAACCGGCCCCCGTGACGGCTCCCGCGGGCGAGTCCCCCCTCCCGACGGCATCGACGCGACCCGCCGGCAGCCACTCCGGGGACACCCAGGGCGATCGTGACCTGTCCGACCGCGCGGCGTTGCGGCGCACCCGGGGACTGTCCACCGAGCTCGAGGACATCACCGAGGTCGAATACCGGCAGCTGCAGCTGGAGCAGGTCGTGCTGGTCGGGGTGTGGGCGAGCGGCTCCGCCGACGAGGCCGAGGAGTCCATGGAAGAGCTCGCGCGACTCGCCGAGACCGCCGGTTCGGTCGTCCTGGACACGATGATCCAACGCCGTGACCGCCCGGACGGCGCCACGTACCTCGGCTCCGGGAAGGTCAAGGAGCTCCGCGAGATGGTCGACGGAAACGGTGCCGACACCGTCATCGTCGACGGCGAGCTCAGCCCCAGCCAGCTCCGACAGCTGGAGGAGCGACTCAACATCAAGGTGGTCGACCGGACCGCGCTGATCCTGGACATATTCGCTCAGCACGCCCGGTCCAAGGAGGGCAAGGCCCAGGTCGAACTGGCCCAGTTGAACTACCTGGTCCCGCGGCTGCGCGGCTGGGGTGCGGCGTTGTCCCGGCAGCGCGGCGGCCGGGTCGCCGCGGGTGCCGGGATCGGCTCGCGTGGTCCGGGTGAGACCAAGCTCGAGATCGACCGTCGTCGCATCCACAAGCGCATCGCGCAGCTCAAGTCCGAGCTGGCGGCGATGCAGATCGTCCGGGAGACCAAGCGGTCCCAGCGACGGGCCAACGCCGTGCCGGCGGTGGCTATCACCGGCTACACCAACGCCGGTAAGTCCAGCCTTCTCAACGCGATCACCGACGCTGGCGTGCTGGTCGAGGACGCGTTGTTCGCAACGCTGGATCCGACCACCCGTAAGCACCGCACCGCCGACGGCCGGGTCTACACCCTCACCGACACCGTCGGTTTCGTCCGACACCTGCCGCACGAGCTGGTCGAGTCATTCCGATCGACGCTCGAGGAGGTCGCCCACTCCGACCTCATCATGCATGTCATCGACGGTTCGGTGGAGCAGCCGGAGAACCAGGTCACCGCGGTCCGTGAGGTGCTCGAGTCCATCGACGCCGGCAAGGTGGCGGAGCTCCTGGTGGTGAACAAGATCGATGCGGCAGACGAGGTCTCGCTGGCCCGGCTGCGGCACCTGCTGCCGGACGCGGTGTTCGTCTCCGCCCACACCGGTGCCGGCATGGACACGCTGCGCGACCGCGTAGCGTCGCTGCTGCCCGACCCGTCGGTGGTGGTCGACGTGCTGGTTCCGTTCACCGAGGGAGCGTTGCTCGGGAGGCTGCACAGCCAGGGCACCGTCCTGGAACAGGAGCACACCGAGTTCGGCACCCTGGTGAAAGCCAAGGTCCAGCCGGACCTGGCCGGCCGGCTCGAAGAGTTCAGTAACTTCCCGGCCCACGCATAGCGAGACCCATCCGCCCGCCGGGTACCCTCGAATCACAGAAGTCGATAGCGGCGCACCTCGTCGCAAGTTCCTCGGGAGGTTCGCAGTGGGCGGTTTGCAGTGGTGGCACATCCTGATTGTCGTGATCGTGGCGCTGCTGTTGTTCGGCGGCAAGCGGCTGCCGGAGGCAGCGCGCGGTCTGGGCCGGTCGATGCGGATCCTCAAGGCCGAGGTCGGCGCCATGAGCGACGACAAGAAGGACGAGGATGGCGCCAACACGGTGTATCGGGCTGACGCCACCGTGACGACGCCGGCTCCGGTCGCTCCGACCCAGCTGCCGCCGTCGGCCGTTCAGCCGATCCCCCCGGTGGAGCCGATCACCCAGGTCCCGCAGATCACGGTCAACGGGCGCCCGGTCAACCAGACCAAGTAGTCCCCGCCCGGAGTTCGTACCGGGACCGGTAGCTACGACGGCCGGAGCAGATTGTGCCCGATCCGCTCCGTCCGTCGTACGTGCCTGTCGGGTCGCAGGCAATGACCCGAACCCGCTGGGTCAGATCTTGCGGAGGACGGCGACGACCTTGCCGAGCACGGTGGCATCGTCCCCGGGGATGGGATCGAACGCCGCGTTGTGCGGCAGCAGCCAGACGTGTCCGTCCTTGCGCCGGTAGGTCTTCACCGTGGCCTCGCCGTCGATCATGGCCGCGACGATCTCGCCGTTGTCGGCTGTCGGCTGCTGGCGGATGACCACCCAGTCGTTGTCGGCGATGGCGGCGTCGATCATCGATTCACCGACCACCTTGAGCAGGAACAGCGTGCCCTCGCCGACCAGCTCGCGGGGGAGCGGGAACACGTCCTCGATGGACTGCTCGGCCAGGATGGGACCGCCGGCCGCGATCCGGCCGACAACCGGTACGTACTGCGGCGCGGGACGGTTCTGCCATTCCTCGGTGGTCTCCTCGACCGGTCGGATGTCGACCGCCCGCGGCCGGTTCGGGTCCTTGCGCAGGAGCCCCTTGCGCTCAAGGGCGTTGAGCTG
>JBDSLP010000162.1:0-17644 GCA_039916325.1 Nakamurella sp.
CGCGGCTGCATTACGGGCGGCCGACCTGCCGGTCGATCTGGTCCCGAACCGGGGGGGTTCGGCCGCCGCGCTCGCCGACGTCTGGCCGCGTCCGGCCGGAGACGTCCGCGTGCTGCTGCCGGCATCCCAGATCGGTCTCCTGGTCCTTCGGAACCGCCTGCAGGACAAAGGCTATGCGGTCGATTGGGTCGCCGCGTACGCACCGCGGTCGGTACCCGTGCCGATCGCAGTGGCCGAGGACCTGCGGTTCGCGCGGTACAGCGCGGTGTTGTTGACCTCGCCGTCGCTCGCGGCGGCAGTCGCCGCGACCACGCCGCACCCGGACGTGCTGATGATCGCCATCGGCGCCACCACCGCCGCGGCGGCCGCCGGACGCGGACTGTCGGTGGCCGCGGTCGCCGACGAACCGACGTCGGCCGGCCTGTTGGCGGCCCTGACGCGAGCGGTCGTGGGGACCGCTGCCGACGGGTCGCCGCCGTGAGCACCGACCTGCCCAGCGCCCACGTCGACCCCACTCTCCGAGGAACCAGCACGCCATGAACCCTGTACCTACGAACACCGCTGCACTTTCCAGCGCCGCGCCCTCGACCGCCGGATCCGGGCCCTACCGCCCGGACACGCGGCCCCGTCGCCTGCGTCGTACGCCGGCGATGCGGCGGCTGGTCAGCGAGACCCGCTTGCACCCCGCCGATCTCGTGCTGCCGGTGTTCATCAAAGAGGGGCTCACCGAGCCCGTCGCCATCACTTCGATGCCGGGCGTCCAGCAGCACACCACCGCGTCGCTGCAGCGGGTCGCCGCCGATGCCGCGGCGGCCGGGATCGGTGGGTTGATGCTCTTCGGCGTCCCTGCCGTGCGCGATGCCGAAGGCTCCGGCGCGACCGATCCGGACGGCGTGCTCAATGCCGCTCTGCGTGCGGTCAAGGCCGAGGTGGGTGCGGACGTCGTGCTGATGGCCGACCTGTGCCTGGACGAGTTCACCGACCACGGCCACTGCGGGGTACTCGCTGCCGACGGCACGATCGACAACGACCGGACCCTGGTGCGCTACCAGGACATGGGGGTCTGTCAGGCCGAGGCCGGCGCGGACATCGTCGGCACGTCCGGGATGATGGACGGTCAGGTCGGTGCCGTCCGGGAAGCGTTGGACCGCAGCGGTTTCGTCGACACCGCGATCCTGGGTTACGCCGCGAAGTATGCCTCGGCGTTCTACGGCCCGTTCCGGGAGGCGGTCGACTCCGCGCTGACCGGAGACCGGTTGACCTATCAGCAGGACGTGGCCAACCGCCGGGAGGGGGCCCGCGAGATCGCGCTGGATCTCGCCGAGGGCGCGGACCTGGTCATGGTGAAGCCGGCGATGTCGTTCCTGGACATCCTCGCCGACGCGGCCCGGATCTCACCGGTTCCGGTGGCGGCGTACCAGGTCTCGGGCGAGTACGCGATGATCGAAGCAGCCGCGGCCAACGGCTGGATCGACCGCCGCCGGGCCATCCTCGAATCCGTCACCGGCATCAAGCGGGCCGGGGCCGACATCGTCCTCACCTACTGGGCTCTCGAGATCACCGGGTGGCTCCGAGATGCCTGATCTGCCTGCTGGTCTCCGTCCCGAAGGGCTCCCCCATGTCTGACACCATCCGCACCCCGCGACCCACCGCCGCCAGCGAGGCGCTGTTCGCCCGCGCTCTGGCCGTGACGCCGGGCGGGGTGAACTCGCCGGTCCGGGCGTTCCGCTCGGTCGGCGGGACGCCCCGGTTCATGCGCAGCGGACAGGGCGCCTGGATCACTGACGCCGACGACAACACCTACGTCGACCTGGTCGGGTCGTGGGGGCCGATGATCCTGGGCCACCGGCATCCGGCGGTGATCGACGCGGTCACCGCTGCGGTGGGTCGCGGAATGTCTTTCGGCACCCCCGGTTCCGGTGAGGTCGAGCTCGGCGAGGAGATCGTCTCGCGGATGCCCGTCGACGAGGTGCGCCTGGTGTCGTCGGGCACCGAGGCGACGATGTCGGCGATCCGGCTGGCCCGCGGCTTCACCGGCCGGACCGCTGTGGTGAAGTTCGCCGGCTGCTACCACGGTCACGTCGACGCACTACTGGCGTCGGCCGGATCCGGGGTGGCCACCCTGGCCCTGCCCGACTCGGCAGGCGTACCGGCGAGCACAACCGCCGACGTCATCGTCCTGCCCTACAACGACATGGAAGCGCTGACAACCGCTTTCACTGAGCACGGCCACCGGATCGCGTGCGTGATCACCGAGGCGGCGGCGGCCAACATGGGTGTCGTACCGCCCGCACCGGGGTTCAACGCTGCGCTGGCCCGGCTGACCCGGGAGCACGGCGCCCTGCTGATCACCGACGAGGTGATGACCGGGTTCCGGCTGTCCCGCAGCGGGATGTTCGGGCTGGACGGAGCAGTCGAGGGCTGGGTCCCGGACCTGATGACCTTCGGCAAGGTGATCGGCGGCGGGCTGCCGGTCGGTGCATTCGGTGGTCGGTCGGACGTGATGGAGCTGCTCGCGCCGGTCGGGCCGGTGTACCAGGCGGGCACGCTGTCGGGGAACCCGGTGGCGACGGCGGCCGGGGTGGCGACGCTGCGTCAGCTGGACGACGCGGTGTACGCGCACCTGGACGCGACCGCCACCGAGGTCGCGCGCCTGTCGTCCGAGGCGCTGGCCGCGGCCGGGGTCGCGCACCGGGTGCAACACGCCGGGAATCTGTTCTCGATCTTCTTCACCGACGCCGAGGTCATCAACTACGACCAGGCGCGGACGCAGCACACGGCCGCCTTCGCGGCGTTCTTCCACTCGATGCTGGAGTCCGGGGTGTACCTGCCGCCGTCGGCGTTCGAGGCCTGGTTCGTCTCGGCCGCCCATGACGCGGTCGCGCTGGAGCGTATCGCCGAGGCATTGCCGGCGGCTGCGCGGGCGGCTGCGGCCGTAGCGAGGTGAGGCGGGACGGTTCCGCTGACCGGCTGTATCACACCGGTCTCGGCCCTGCGGTCGCTGCGGCCGTGGTCGGTGGCGCATTCACCGTGGTCAGCCTGTACTGGGCGATCGGGGGCACCGGCCTGTTGGACACCGTGGGCGGTGCACTCGAGGCGCAGGCCCGGGCCGGCGGGGTCGGAATTCTTGCCGTGGTGTGGGTGAGTGTGTTGCTCAAGGCGGTCGCGTCCGTGCTGCCGGTGCTCGCGGTAATGGTCCGGGGTGGGGCGGCCGGGCAGTGGCTGCGGCGTGCCGGCTGGGCCGCGGGCGGCGTCCTCACCGGCTACGGCGCGGTCCTGACCGGCGGCGGGCTGCTCGTGGTGAGCGGCGTGATCGCGACATCGGCCGATGCCGACCTCCGGGCGATCCGATGGCACGCATTCTTGTGGGACCCGTGGTTCCTGGCCTGGGGTGTGCTCGTGTTGACGACCATGGTCCGCAGCCGGCGGCGGGCGGCGGACCAGCCCAGCTCCTCGGGGGGCGCGCCTCCGATCGGACGAACGCCTGGACCAGCAGCAAGCCGACGAACGCCAGACCAGCACCGGTGACGTGCGCCCTACCGGCAGCGTGCACGAAGCCTTCCGAGCTCAGCAGGTCTCGGTGTCGATGAAGTCGCCCAGCCGAACCAACGCATCCCGACGCCGACGCCGGCGTTGGCGGAACTCCTGACGCCGATGTCAGCGCCGAACAGATCGACAACGCCGACCGTCGCGCCGGACTCGTCCGGCTCGATCCCGGGTTGACCTTCTGCGGTGGTGCGAACCTGACGCGTCCCCGCGTCCCCGCGTCCCCGCATCCCCGCATGTCCGCGTTCCGGTCGTGACCTGATCGTTACCACGTAACCGATTGCGCAATCGATTACCGGGGGTCCAGAATCGGTCGCACAGGATCTGCCGCGCTGGTAGATCGGGACGAGGAGGTCCTCATGACTGAAGCGGTGAAGGCCCGAGCCACGGCCATTGCAGAACCCGCTCGCAGTACCGCACCCGACTCCGAGAGTGGCGCGGAACGGGTCCACGAACCGACTCCGGCGGTCGAACTGGTTGGCATCTCCAAGATCTTCGGGTCGACCGTCGCGGCCAAAGACGTTTCGTTCGAACTCTTCCCGGGCGAGGTGCTGGCTCTGGTGGGAGAGAACGGCGCGGGAAAGAGCACGCTCGTGAAGACCGTCGGCGGCGTGTACCGCCCCGACGAGGGTTTCCTACGGGTGGCCGGCGAGAAGGTCGAACTGCACAGCCCGCTCGACGCGCAGCACCGTGGTATCGCCGTGGTCCACCAGCACCCGGGCCTGTTTCCGGATCTGTCGATAGCGGAGAACGTGTTCGCCGGTCAACCGATCCGGGGGGCCGCGGGTCTGCTCGACCACGGGAAGATGCGCGCGGACGCGCAGAAGTGGATCGACATGCTGGGGTTGCATCGCGACGCCGCCACCCTGGTGTCCAGTCTGCGGACCTCCGAGCAGCAGATGGTCGAGATCGCCAGGGCCCTCGCCGCGGATGCGAAGGTCCTGATCCTGGACGAGCCCACCGCTGCACTCACCATCGGTGAGGTGGAGAAGCTCTTCACGGTCATCGACGACCTGCGTACCCGGGGTGTGGCGATGATGTTCGTCGGGCACCGGCTGGAGGAGATCTTCGCGGTGTCCGACCGCATCGCGATCCTGCGGGACGGCCGGATGATCGACACCCGGGTCACCTCGCAGACGGATCAGGCCGAAACCGTGAAGCTGATGGTCGGCCGGGAGCTGGGTGATCTGTACCCGCGACACAACGTGACCATCGGCGACCCGGTCCTGACCGTCTCCGATCTGTCCGTGACCGGCTCTTTCCACGACGTTCAGTTGACCGTGCGCGCCGGCGAAGTCGTCGGCCTGGCCGGCCTGGTCGGCAGCGGCCGCACCGAGATCGCCCGCGTCATCTTCGGTATCGACAAGCCGTCTACCGGCTCGCTGAACTTGGACGGCAACCCGATCCGCCCCCGGTCGGCCGCGGACGCAATGGCCCACGGCATCGCCTATGTGTCCGAGGACCGCCGTGGGCAGAGTGTCATCGAGGACTTCTCGATCCTGGACAACGCCACCCTGCCGGTGATCAGCCAGGCCACGAAACTGGGGATGATCCGCCGTCGGCTGGAACTGGCCCTGGTATCGGAGTCGCTGGAGCGGATGAAGCTGAAGTTCGCCCGGTTCGATCAACCGATCGGCACGCTGTCCGGCGGGAACCAGCAAAAGGTGGTGCTGGCCAAGTGGCTGGCGACCAACCCGCGGCTGCTGATCCTGGACGAGCCCACCCAGGGTATCGATATCCAGGCCAAGGCCGAGGTGCACCGCATCATCTCCGAACTCGCGGCGCAGGGCCTGGCTATCCTGATGATCTCCTCCGACATGCCCGAACTGATCGGCGCCTGCGACCGGATCATGGTGATGCGGCACGGTGAGATCGTCGCCGAGTTCGACCGAGGGAATGCAACCCAGTACGAGATCGGCCTAGCAGCAACAGGTGTGACCGCGCCAGTGGCAGATCAGGATGATGTCGGCCTCGCCGAAGCACCGGCCGGAGGATCCGCTGACGCCCTGGTTCATGCCGATACGGCACTGAACACGGCGACGGCGACTCCGCACCCGCCGTCTACCGCACCACCCGAGAAGCCGGCCGAGGCGACCCGCCCGCAGCGAGAATGGTTGAAACGGCTGGTCGGTCGACGGGAAACCGGGTTGCTCGCGGCGTTGCTGGTGATCATCGTGCCGCTGTCGATCCTCAACCCGCGGTTCCTCAGTTCTGCGAACCTGGTGGACCTGATGCTGGTTGAGACCTCGCTGATCGGCATCGTTGCGATCGGCGAGCTGATGGTCATGCTGACCAGGCAGATCGATCTGTCGGTGGGGTCGATCATCGGCCTCACCGGGTACATCGCCGCCTCGACGATGGCCGCCCACCCCGACCTCCCGGTGATTGTCGGGGTCGTCACCGCCACCGGCGTCGGCCTGCTGTGCGGCCTGATCAACGGGGTGATCGTCGCCTACGGCCGGGTCCCGTCCATCGTGGTCACCCTGGGCACCTTGGCGATCTACCGCGGTGTGGACAGCATCCTGTCCGCCGGCAAACAGGTCGGCTCCGCCGACGTCCCGGACAGTTGGCTGGCGTGGACCGCTGCCAAACCGCTCGGTGTATCGATCCTCGTCTGGATCGCGGCGGTGATCTTCATCGTCGCCGGCGGATTCCTCTGGAAGACCTCCCGAGGCCGCGAAATCTACGCCACCGGCTCCAACCCGGACGGCGCGAAATTGATCGGCATCCCCGCCCCACGCCGGGTGCTGCTGGCGTTCTGCGCCTCCGGGCTCCTCGCCGGGTTCGCCGGGGCCCTGTGGGCCTCGCACTACACGATTGTCGACGGCCAGCTCGCCCTCGGAATCGAGCTGACCGTGATCGCCGCGGTTGTGGTTGGCGGCGTCTCCATGCGAGGCGGATCCGGCACCGTACTCGGCGCACTGATCGGCACCTTCGCCCTGCTGGTCATCAAGAACGCCCTCGCCCTGGCCAAGGTCGACGCCCAGTACCTGCAAGCCTTCTACGGCGCAGCGATCCTGCTCGCCATCACCGTCGACCTCGTCGTCGCCCGCCGGGCCCGTCGCACCGGAAAGGTCCTGGCATGATCACCACCCTGCGGTCACGGCTCGGTAGTTGGGAAACCATCCTGGCCATCCTGACCATCGTCCTGCTCGTCGTCGCTGCCACCGGCAACGACAACTTCTGGACTGCATTCAACATCCAGGCCTCGGTCTCCACCATGGCCGAGAAAGCACTGATGGTCCTGCCGTTGGCGCTTCTCATCATCGTGCGAGAGATCGACATCTCGGTCGCCAGCATGGCCGGGCTCAGCGCCGTCACCGCGGGCATCGCACTCGACCAGGGCGGATCCATCCCGGCCGCCATCGGAGTCGCCCTGATCACCGGGCTGGTCTGCGGAGCCATCAACGGTTTTTTCGTGGCTATCCTCGGATTACCCTCCCTGGTCGTCACTCTCGGTACCCTGGCCTTATATCGGGGGATGGGCTACGTCCTGCTGGGCGGCACCCCTATCTCGAACATCCCGGCCGAGCTGATCTCATTCGGGAACGACGCCGTCCCCGGCACCTTCATCCCCTGGGACATCCTCCCCTTCCTGCTGCTCGCCCCGTTCTTCGCGATCGCACTACAGCGAATGGCTATCGGTCGCCGCATCTACGCCCTGGGCGCCGGGCCCGAAACAGCCAGCTACTCAGGCGTCAACGGTATCCGGATCAAGTTCGTGCTGTTCGTGATCACCGGGGTGGTCTGCTCGATCGCCGGCATCGTCAACATCGGCAAGAACTCCTCCGCTGCCCCGAACGCAGCATTCGGGTTCGAGCTCGACGCGATCACCGTCGTCTTTCTCGGCGGCGTCAGCAGCCTCGGTGGCCGCGGCCGGATGACCGGCGTCTACTGGGCGCTCCTACTGATCATGACGCTTCGCAGCATCCTGCAACTCCAGGGCGCCGGTGGTTACACCCAGAACACCGCGGTCGGGTTGCTGCTCATCGGCTCATTGCTGCTCACCAACATCGTCACCCAGGCGTCGCGGTCCCTGGTGATGAGACGGGCCAAGTCGGCCCGACTCAAAGAGACCAATTCCGACAACTCCACGCCACAGTCATCGCCCACCTGATGTTCACCCATTCATTCCGTCGATTCCATTCCCTGGATTGACCCGGCTTCCACTCACCGCCGCTACCACCGCCAGGTGGTCCGGACCACCCTGCGGCCGGTAAGCGGCGCGCTCGGCACCACCCCGAGGGTTCATCAGACCCGCAGGGAAACCCATACCCCGCAAGGGATCTCAAAGGAGAGCCACCCCATGAAGAGAATCAAAGCAGTCACTGTCGCGGCGGTCACCGCTGCGCTGGCGCTGTCGATGTCGGCCTGCGTGAAATCCTCCGACACCACCACAGACGCCGGAGCGTCTGCCTCCGGTTCGGCCGGGGCCGGCACCAATTGCGCGACTGGGCCGGTCAAGGTCGGCTACATCCCCAAGCTCGGCACCGACCCGTACATGACCACCGTCCGCGACGGCGCCCAAGAGGCGGCGAAGGAAATCGGCGGTGAGGTCATCTACACCGAACCCAGCGAAGCGACCGGCGCAGCGCAGATCCCGTTCGTGAACCAGCTGATCAGCCAGGGCGTCGGCGTGATCGCCATATCCGGCAGCGACGCCAACGGTGCCGCCGCCGCACTGAAAGCCGCGCAGGCCAGGGGCATCAAGGTGATCTCCTTCGATTCCGATGTCGCACCCGATGCCCGGTCGCTGTTCATCAACCAGGCCGACGGACAGGAACTCGGCCAGTCGATGCTCGATTCGATGGCTGAGATGATGGGCGGCTCCGGCGACTTCGCGGTACTGTCCTCCACCCAGACCGCGGTCAACCAGAACGCCTGGATCGACGACATGAAGAGCCGCCTGGCCAGCGACCCCAAGTTCGCCAAGATGAACCTGGTCACCGTCGCCTACGGCGAGGAAAAGGCCGACGTCAACGCGCAGAAGGCCAAAGAACTCGTCCAGACCTACCCCAACCTCAAGGGCATCATCGTGCCGGCCGGAATCGGCCTGCCCGCCGCCGCCGAAGCCCTGTCACAAAGCGGTGACCTCGGCAAGGTGAAGATCACCGGGCTCGCCCCCGCCTCGATCATCAAGCAGTACATCGAAACCGGCAACGTCCAGGACATTTGGTGGAACGTCACCGATCTCGGTTACCTGTCCTACTACGCGGCACAGGCCCTCGCCCAGTGCAAGATCGAGGCCACCGCCGGCGCCACCCTGGACGCCGGCCGGCTGAAGACTTTCACCGTCGGCGACAACGGCGAGATCATCCTCGGCAAGTCGACCGTCGTCACCCCTGCCAACGTCGACCAGTTCGCTTTCTGAGCCCTTCCGAACCGCCCGGTGCGGGATCTGGGGCGCCAGGTTCCGCACCGGGATCGACGAGCGACAAGGTCACCCGGAAACGAGACACGATATGACCAGGCGGCAGCAGGAACCCCCCCAGCCAGCACCGCAGTCGACGCCGGTCACGGTGCCGGCCGACCCGACCCAGCTCGCTGCACGCATCCTGGCGCACCTCAAAGGTGAGGACCGGTTCATCCTCGGTGTGACCGGGCCACCGGGAACGGGTAAATCCACCGTCGTCGCGGCGATCGCCCAGGCGCTGCAGCCGCACCGGGTGGTGGTGGTGCCGATGGACGGTTTTCACCTCGCGAACGCGGTGATCCGGGGGACACCGCTGGAACATCGGAAAGGCGCCATCGACACCTTCGACGCCGCCGGGTACGTCCATCTGATGCAGCGCCTGCACCGGCGGAACGAGGAAATCGTGTACGCACCCAGCTACGTCCGCGACGTCGAGGAACCCATCGCCGCGGCCATCGCAGTCCCCAGAGAGGTGCAGATCGTGATCACCGAAGGCAACTACCTGTTGGCCCCCACTGCGCAGTGGCCGGCGGCCCGTGCCGTCATCGACCAGGTCTGGTACCTCGACACCCCCGACCTCCTCCGCCTGCACCGGCTGACCAGCAGGCACGTCAGCTTTGGCAAGACCGAACCAGAAGCCGCCGCCTGGGTGCAGAGCAGCGACGAGGTCAACGCCCGGATGATCGCGCAAACCCGGGACCGCGCCGACCTGATCATCCAGCAGGACTGAACAGTCTCCAGGAGAAATGTTCTGTCGGCAGGCGCTTTTGCATCATCGATTCATCCCGTTGAATTGTCTGCACCGACGAAGGAGCCGCACGTGATGACCCCTGCCACGGATCCGTTTGCCGAGTCTCACGCTGATCTTCTCCACGCAGCGGTACCGGGGGCACGCTTCGACTCCCCTGGGGTGAAGGACCCGGCGAGGACAACGGGAAGGTCGACGCCGCCGGCACCGCGCTGCGTACGGTCGGCGTCGACCTCGACGGCGTGTTCGCGGTCCTGGAAAACGAAGGATTCGAGAGGACTGGGTAGGCCTGGTCCGAACTCCTGGACTGCGTCACCACCGACCTGCCCACCAAAGCTCCAGCCAGCTTCCGGAAGGGCAGCGTGCTGGGTGCCAAGCCGCCCTGGATCCATGATGTGACCAGGGATCGGGAGAGGAACCAGGACATGGTCACCATGCGGGACATCGCCGACGAGGCAGGTGTCTCTACCGCGACGGTTTCGCACGTCCTCAACAACACCAGGCGGGTCAACGCGGATACGGCTGCCGCCGTCCGGGAAGCAGTGCTCAGGACCGGCTATGTCAACGACGGTGTCGCCCGGGCGATGCGCACCGGGGTCACCCGAACCATCGGCCTGGCGATGTCCGCCATCTCCAACCCGTACTTCGGGGACGTCGTTCACTCCATCGAGGAACTGCTCACCCAGCAGGATTACTCCTTGCTGTTGGCAGATACCCACGACGACCCGGACAGTGAGCGACGGGCCATGGCCGACCTCCTGCGGCACCGGCCGGCCGGGGTGATTCTTGCCCCGTCAGCGCACCCGGAGCATGCCCTGAAAGCCGCTGCCGCCCGGGACATCCCGCTGGTCTGTATCGACCGGGTCCTACCCGGTGTCGACTTTGTCGGTGCGGAGAACGAGCACGCGGTGCAACGCATGGTCGGGCATCTCATCGACATCGGGCACCGACGCATCGCGATGGTCTCGGGGCGGCGCGGTCTGACGACCTCCGAGGAACGGATCGCCGGTTACACCGAGCGCATGACCCGGGCCGGACTACCGGTGACCCCGGACCTGATTCTGCAGGGAGATTCGCGCGGACCGGTCGCCCAGATCGCCGTCACCGCGGCAATGTCAAGCCCCGACCCGCCCACCGCGCTGGTCGTCGGGAACAACCAGATGACCATCGGCACCATGCGTGCGCTCCGTGACCTCGGACTGATGGTGCCCGGCGATGTCGCGCTCGTCGCGTACGACGACTTCGAATGGAGCGACCTGTTCAGTCCCCGCCTGACAGCCGTCGCTCAACCCGAAAAGGAAATGGCCGCCACCGCTGTGTCACTCCTCTACGACAGAATGAGCAACCCCCAAGCAGCGGTCCGTCAAATCCGACTCCCACCCGTCCTGCACCACCGAGACTCCTGCGGCTGCAACGACTCGACCACCACACTCTGACACCAACAGGATTCCCTGCGCACGCCCCCTGCCGAGCCCATGCCAGCACCAGAATGCAGGAATGTGCCAGCCGACACCGACGCCGAAGGCAAACCCGTGGCCATGAACGAGGACTCGAACATCATCAGTCCGATAAAAGTAGGTCTGGACCATGTCTCGCTTCGTGTTCGCGATTACGACGCCAGCGTCGGGTGGTACCGCGACAAGCTGGACCTGGAGCTGTTGATTGAATGGACCGACCCCACCCTGCCCGGAATTCGGCTGTGTCACCTACGACTGGGCAGCAGCAAACTAGAGCTGATCGGCAACGGGTCGCCGCGTCCGCGGCCGGCGGTCAACACCGTCGAACAGCATCTCGAGCCCGAGGGGGTCGTTCATCTCTGCCTCACGGTCAATGACCTTGAAGCGGTCACCGTTCAACTCGCAGCCAGGGACGTCGAGAAGTTCGCTGGTCCGCTCTACGTCGACGCGCTGGACATCACCTTGATTCTCGTCAAGGACAACTCGGGCAACATCTTGGAGATCGCCCAGCGAGGTCGGATACCGGCCACCACAGCAGCGCCGTCGCAACGATCAACCTGACGCCTCATCACGGTTACTCGGACTTGATGTGATGGCGCACTTCGCATGTCGCACTTCGCATACCTCCGAGGTGTACGGTACGACGCTGGCAACACCCGTCGTCATAGGTGAGTCAGCTGATGGGGAATCATCTCGGATTCCATCGGGTGTCCTGGTGGAGTGCTCGCCTGAGACTGTCGGGCGGCCGTCGAAGGGTGAGCGGTGAGACCGGTGCAGGGCGATGGCGGTCGCCCGGGTGTCCAGGTGCGCCTCGGTGTCGATGATGGTGGTCAGATGTTCGTCGAGGGTGCCGAGGTGGGGCGACTCCACATAGGCGACCGCGTTCTCGTCACCCGGGTGACACCGCACTCGGTCGTGCATCAGTGACCGGGGCGGGCTGTTCGGGTACACCGACGTCGGGGTTCCGTCCAGGAGGTGTTCCACGACGCCGCTCATTCGGTGATGGTCGCGGTGACCGTCGCTGCCGTCGAGGGGTGATGACCAGGTCGGGACGATGAAGCTCGAAGGTGGCGCGAGCCGCCTCGGTCACTTCTTCGCTCGGGGCGCCGCGCAGGGTGCCGGGTGCCGGCTCGCCGTCCATCCCGGAGTCCTGACACACCGAGCACCTCGACCTCAGCGACGCCGAGCAGCCGCGTGGCGTTTCTCAGCTCGGTCTCGCGTAGTGCGGCGACCCCGGCGGGCGCGTCGATACCGTAGCGGCAGCGCTGCGTTGAGATGGGACCGGCTGATGGTCATGACATTTCCATCAAGGGAATTCCGCAGGCTGGACTGCAGCCGATGACCCCGGCGACTGGGACACCCAGGCCGTCCTGGAGGCCCCCGTCGCCGCGAGTGGCCTGGGCCTGCGCGTTCCGAAATGATCCACGACGACGACGAGCACTATTTATGCCCCCGCCAACGCCACGGTCATCGAACAGATGTCCGCATCGCGCTAGGGTACATGCCACCACCGAAGGAGATCGTCATGGCCGGCGCCGCGCACCGCTACCCCCCGCTGGACCTCGACGTGCTCCGGGCGGCGATCTCGGCGGGCCGACAGGTCCGGGTGGGCGTGCTGCCGACCGGCCAGTTCCCGGACGGGACGGCCGGTCGCGTCCGCTCCGTCGGGACGCCGGACGTCGACGGCCCCGAATTCATCCAGGTCGAGCTGATGGTCGGTGGGGCCAAGGACGTGGTGCCCTTCGCACCGACCGACCTGAGCCCGCTGCGGCGCGGACAGTCCGCTCCGGAACCGGTGGTCGGCGCCGCCGCTCCTCGTCGGCCGCGTCGGGTCGGCGCCGAGAGTGCTGCGACAGCAGCAGGATCGGTCGCGGCCCGGGCAGCGATCCGGCTATCCCTGGTTCCGCGGGCGCCGGCGGAACTCCTGGTTCCGCCGGTGCGGACCGAACCGCCGGCGCCGCCCGTGCTGGGTGGGCCGGGTGGGGTCATGGCCGAGATCGCCGCCGCCGAGACGGCGATCGCGCGACCGACCCGCAGCCGCCGCACGGCAACACCGTCAGTCGGCGCCGCACCCGTCCCGGCCTCGGAGACTCCCCTGCCGGTGGCCCCCACGACACCGGATGCCGTCCGCCCGCCGTCCACCGCAGCAGGCTCCCGCCGATCGACAGACCGGGCGAAGTGGCAGCCCATCACCGTCACCTTGGCCACCGCCGGACCCGACCACACGAGCTGGACGGTCCAGGTCATCGTCGGTAGCCGCACCGTAGTGAAGCCCTCGGCGGTGCCGCCCGCGCAGGCCTGGACGGTGGTCGCCGGGCTGGGCCGTCCCGAGGTCGAGAAATACGTAGCCGGCGCCTTGGCCGATCATCGCCGGCAGACCCAGGAACGCGCGGACCGGCTGGCCCGCGAGCTGGCCGCAGCCCAAGCGGAGCTCGCCGGCTACCCGGACCTCTGAACCGACCGCTGGGGCTCCGGCCCGCCGCTACCGGTTCGCTCGTCGACCTCGACACCTGTTCACATAGGTGACGTCTCGTGGACCGCCACGGACGGCGACCACGCCGACGGGGTGTCCCGGCCGGCCGGGTCGATCGCGACCGGATCATCGAAGCGCCCCGACTGAACCCGGCGAGCACGCCGTCCGTGGCCGACACGGCGATATCGCCGCCGGTGTCGGTGCGCAGGACCATCCTGGCGCCGGCCTGCGCGGCGAGCCGGAGCGCTACTGCGGTCGGATGACCGAAGTCGTTGCCCGCGCCCACCCCGATCAGCACGATCCGGGCGCCTACGGCGTCCATGAAGTCCGGCCGCAGCTTCGCGGATCCGTGGTGGGGAATCTTGAGCACGTCGGCCCGCAGGTCTGCCCCCGACGCCAGCAGCGACTGCTGACCGACGTCCTCGATGTCGCCGGTGAACAACATCCGGACCGACCCGGTCTCGATCATCACCACCAGTGACTGGTCGTTGGGGCCGAGGAAGCGTGAGACCCGGCTTGGATCGGGTCCCAGCACGAAGAGGGTCAAGGTCCCGACGGTCAGCCGGGCGCCAAGCGCGAGTTCTGTCACCGGCACCCCCGCGGCGGCGGCCTGCTGCAGCACGGTGGTCCAGGCCGCCGCCGGTTCCCGGCCCGGTCCGACCGCGACGGTGTCGACGGTGCGGCCGCCCAGGACGCCCGCAACACCGTCGACGTGGTCGGCGTGCAGGTGGGTGAGCACCAGGAGTGGGACGTGGTCGATGCCCAACCGTTCCAGACACCGGTCCATCACGCTGGGCTCCGGCCCGGTGTCGAACACCACCGCTTCGCCCGGGATGCCGGTGGCGACGACGAACCCGTCTCCCTGGCCGACGTCGCAGCCGACCGCCGTCCACCCCGTCGGTGGCCAGCCACCCGAGATCGCTGTCACCGGAACAAGAACGGCTGCGGTGCCCAACACCAAGGTCACCGCAACGGCGCGGAGCCGCCGCGCCCGCAGGGTCAGCGGGATGCCGACGACGAGGACGCCGAGCGCGATGACCCCGGCCGGGTCGTCCGGCCAGGGCACCAACGCCAGCGGCCAGCCCGCCACCCAGTGGGCGCTGAAGGCGATCCATTCCGCCGCCGGCGCCGCGGCATGCAACACAACGCCGGCTCCGTCGACCCACCAGCCGGCCAGCAGCGCCGTGATCGCACCCAGGATGAGCGTCATCGGAACGGCGAACGCGGCCAGGATGTTGGCCGGCAGAGCCCACACGGACACGGTGCCGCTCAGACCGGCGATGACCGGCATCGTCCCGAGCTGGGCCACCGCCGGCACCGCCAACAGGCTCGCCCAGCCAGTCGGCCAGCCGCGCCGTTCCAGCGCCGCGACCCACCGCGGGGCGACCAGCACGATGGCCGCGGTCGCCTGGACCGACAGTGCGAATCCCGGATCCTCGGCCAGCTCGGGATCCGCCAGCAGCAGCACGATGACCGCCGCCGCGAGCGCCGGCACCGTCGACCGCGTCCGGCCGACGAGGAGCGCCGACAACGTCAGCCCGCCCATCACCGCGGCCCTTAGCACCGACGGACTCGGCCGCACCACGACGACCAGCGCCAGCGCGAACACGGCGCCGCCCACCGCCGCGATCCGCGGCCCGGCCCGTCGGAGGACGAGAAGGACTGCCCCGCAGAGGATGACGAAATGGGACCCGGACACCGCGAGCAGGTGGGTCAGACCGGTGATCTTGGCGTCCTGGGTCAGCGCCGGGCTGATCCCCGTCCGGTCCCCGAGCACGATGCCCGGGAGCAGCCCCGCCGCCTCGCCGCCCGCCGTCGAGGCCACCGCGGTGAAGTCGTTCCGGAACGCGCCACCCACCCGCTGCCACCACGCCGGGGCGGCCACCATCGTCGGAGGGGCGTCGGCCTGGATCGAGACTGTCGGCCAGCCGGTGAAGGCGTCGACCCCGAGCCTGCCGCTGGTCGAGATCTGGGCGCCGGGGAGAATTGCCCCCCATTCGGCACCGTCGGCAAACACCGTAGCCGGCACCGACCCTGCGAGAGTGCCCTTTGTGATGACGATCTCGCGGAGGGTCCCACGGACCAGGAACCGTTCACCGGGACGGCCGGGCTGAGCGGCCAACGCGACCGGATCGACGTCGACCTGAATGACGACCATCGCACGGCTCCCGTCCAGACCGGCCTGGAACAGCGGGTCGCCGTGCACCTGCGCGGTACGAAGCGCGACCATCCCGGCGGCCGCCGCGAGACAGATCAGCGCGGCGAGCAGCCCGGACCACCA
The DNA here is from genome assembly GCA_039916325.1 of Nakamurella sp. GTDB lineage: Bacteria > Actinomycetota > Actinomycetes > Mycobacteriales > Nakamurellaceae > Nakamurella. Next base: position 15,919 of record JBDSLP010000162.1, read on the forward strand.
CCGGCGGGCCCGTAGCCCCGGCACCGCGGCGACCACCACCGCACCCACGGCCGCGGCTCCGGCGACCGTGCCTCCTGGAGCGGGACCCCCCCAGAGCACCAGCAGACTGCCACCCCACACACAGAGTGCGGCCGGGACCAGACGCAGGTCCAGTGGTGCCACCGGCTCGTCCGCCGCGGGCCGTTTCCGATGGCGAGTCCGTCCCGCCGGCCGGCCAGTTGGTCTGGCCCCGGCGTCCCGGGGGGGCACCGCCGGGTTCATCCGACGCGCACCAGCGGAGCGAGCGTGGCGAACCGCGACGGTCCTATCCCGGGGATCTCCTGCAGTTGATCCACCGCAGTGAACCCACCGTTCGTCTCGCGCCAGGCCAGGATGTTGCCGGCCATCACCGGTCCGACCCCTGGCAGTGACTCCAGGGTCGGCTGGTCGGCCGCGTTCAGATCGATGGTCGCCCCGGGGCCAGCGCCACCGGTGCTGCCGGTCGCGGATGCACCCGTCCCACTCGACCGGACGCCCTGCGCCGTGCCGCCGACGACGACCGAGTCGCCGTCAGCCAACTTCGCTGCGAGATTGAGCCCGGTGAAATCGGTTCCGTCGAGAACGCCGCCGGCCGCGGCGATGGCGTCGGCCACCCGGGTGCCCGGCGGCAGTACCACGATGCCGGGACGGGTCACCGATCCGGTCACCGCAACGACGATCTCGCTGGGCGGCGCGGAGCTCTCCACGGCCTCGGGCGCCGACGACCCCGCGGGTGCCGACGACACTCCGGCGGCCGGCGGTGGATCGACGGCAGCAACCGTGTCGGTCTGCCCCTCGAGGACGGCAACCGTCGACGGACCCACCACGGTGCCGCCGGTCCCGAACAGACCGAGCGCCGCCGCGACCACCGCCCCGATGGCGACCACCGACAGCAGCGCGCTCCCGCGCCGTCCCGGATCGACACGCACCCCGGGACCGTCCGGGACCCACCGCTCCCGCCACCTCCCCCAGGGCAACCGCCCGCGGAGTCGCCCCAGACCTCGCCCAGCCGGGTGATCCGGGCGCTCGGGTCCGGCGGCATCGACGCGGCTCCAGTCCTCGTCATCGCGGTCCGGGTCCGCCTCCCGCCGCCCGGGCGCACCGGATCGGTCGCGCCCGACGCCGGAAGCACCTCGGTGCCGCCCGACGGGACCCCCGACGGACCCCACGCCTTCAGCGGCGGGGGCCGGCCATGTCGGCACCCAGCCGCCGTCATCGCGACCGTCAGGACGGGAGTCGACCGCCGTCGCCTCGACCCCCCGTTCATCCCATTCACGGTCGTCGCCCGGGTCGGGCTCCCCGGGCGGCACCGACTGCTGGACTCGCGGAGCCCGTCGCGCCCGCAGCTCCTGCAGCGGGCGCAACCGACGGGTCGGATCCGGGGTGTCAGCCATGGGCCGACCGTAGGGCGACGGTGCGTCACGGGGTGGTTCGAACAGTCGACTGTGGATGAGATCCCGCTTGTGGACAGCGCTCCGACCCGGTGCGCTCCGGAGCTCCGTGCAGCCGGCTCGCCGACGGACCGATCACCCCGGGCGTCCCGACGGTCCCCTCGCCGGACAGGGCGCCGCGGGTTCAGTCCTGATCCGCGGGCGACGCCGCGCAGTGGGCCGGGCACGAGAGAACCGGCAGCGTGGGGTACCTCGGCAACGTGGGATGGGACGGAGCCGCGGTGCACCGTAGGTACGTGGTGCCGCGACGCGTCGCC
>JBDSLP010000163.1:0-8131 GCA_039916325.1 Nakamurella sp.
GGCCCTTCCCCCTCGGCGCGACGCCGACGGCCGACGGCACCTACTTCTCCGTGGTCGCCGATCAGGCCTCGGCGGTGGAGCTCTGCCTCCTCGGGGCGGGTGGTTCCGAGCGACGGTTGACCCTGCCGGAGCGCACCTACGGGGTCTGGCACGGATTCGTCCCCGGCGTCGGACCGGGCCAGCGGTATGGCTACCGGGTGTACGGCGGGGACCCGTCCAAGCTGCTGCTCGATCCGTACGCGCGCCAGGTCGACACCACGGAGTACACCCTGGACGTGGTCCGCACCCCCGGTGCGGACAGCGCCGGATTCGCCCCGCTGGGCGTGGTCGCCGCCACCCCGCCGAAGCCCCGACCCGGTCCGGGCGTCGCCTGGGAGCACACGGTGTTCTACGAGGCGCACGTCAAGGGACTGACCCTGCTGCACCCGGACGTTCCCGCCGAGCTTCGCGGCACCTACGCGGGCGTATCCCACCCGGCCGTGATCGAGCACCTCAAGGCCCTGCACGTCACGTCGCTGGAGTTGCTGCCGGTACACGCGACCGCGACCGAGCCGGGGCTGCTGGCCACCGGCCGGGCGAACTACTGGGGTTACTCGACGCTGTCCTACTTCGCGGTCCACCCCAAGTACGCCACCGGACCCGGCACCGAGCTGGCCGAGTTCGCCGAGATGGTCGACGCCCTGCACGCCGCCGGCATCGAGGTCATCCTCGACGTGGTGTACAACCACACCGCCGAGGGCGGCATTGACATCCCGATCTGGCTGTCGCAGCGCGGCCTGGACCGGGACGCCTACTACCTCGCCGACGGTCACGACATCACCGGCACCGGCAACACCATCCAGTGCGGCTCGCTGGCCACCGTGCGGATGGTCTGCGACTCACTCCGCTGGTTCGCCGAGGAACTGCAGGTCGACGGCTTCCGCTTCGACCTCGCCTCGGTACTGGGCCGGCCGAACGGTGGGCCCTTCGACCCGAACGCACCGCTACTGGCGGCCATCGCCGCCGACCCGCTGCTGTGTACCCGGAAATTGATCGCCGAGCCCTGGGACGCCACCGGTGAGGGTTACGCGGTCGGTCGCTTCGGCCCCACCTGGGCGGAGTGGAACGACCGCTTCCGCGACACCGCCCGCGACTTCTGGCGCGGCGTCGGGGGGGTGCAGGATCTCGGCTATCGCCTGTCCGGCTCGTCGGACCTCTACGGGGCGCTGCGCCGGCCCTGGGCCTCGGTCAACTTCATCACCGCGCACGACGGTTTCACCCTGCGCGACACGGTCTCGTACGCGCACAAGCACAACCAGGCCAATGGCGAGGACGGCCGCGACGGTACCGACGACAACCGCAGCGCCAACTACGGCACCGAGGGCGAGACCAGTGACGCCGCGATCCGGGCGATGCGCACCCGACAGGCGCGCAACCTCGCCGCCACCCTGCTGCTGTCCACCGGGACCCCGCTGATCACCCAGGGCGACGAGATGTGGCGCACCCAGGACGGCAACAACAACGCCTACTGCCAGGACAACGAAATCTCCTGGGTCAGCTGGGAATCGTCCGAGGAGAGCCGGCAGATGCTGGCATTCTTCCGACGCACCCTTGGGATCAGGCTCGAGGCGCCCGCACTGCATCAGGGCGAGTTCTTCGAGGGCCGCGCCCAGTCCGGTACCGACACCACGCCGGACCTGATGTGGTTCAACACCGAGGGCGAACCGATGTCCATGTCGGACTGGTTCGACTCCTACCGCAGCACCGTGCAGATGTGGATCAACGGCCACGATGTCCGCGGCCGCGGTCCGGACGGCCGCCCGGAGTCCGACTCGTCGTGGTTGATGGTGCTGCACGCCGGCTGGGACAGCGCCGACATCACCCTGCCGGGCGCGCCCTACGGAGCGGCGTACACGCCGGTGGTCGACACCGACACCCCGAACGGCGAGCCGGCCGACGCCTCACCGGTCTCGGCGGGGATGTCGATGACCATCAAGGGCCGCTCGTTCTGGCTGCTCCGGGCCCACCGGGTGGACAGCTCGGTCTGACCGCGCCGGAGAACGGACGTCACGGTGTCCGGGGGCCGGCCCGGCGCTGATCGCGGTCGGCCATCCGGCTCAGCATCGCGTTGTACGCGCTGAGGTCGGCGTCGTCGTCCAGAACGGCATGTCGGTCGGCGCGGCGGGCCTCCTTCTCGTCACTCTTGGACCACTGGGCCAGCAACGAGATGATCACCACGACCAGCGGGATCTCCGCGCCACCCCAGGCGATTCCGCCGCCGACGTGCTGGTCGGTGAGCAGCGAGTTCACCCACGGCAGGCCCAATGACTGGAAGTACGACTGGCCCAGCACCTGACGGCTGTTCATCAGCGCGAGCCCGAAGAACGCGTGGAACGGGAGCGCGCCCAGCAGCAGCGCCAGCTTCACCAGCGAGGTGAGCCGCCGCGGGGCCGGGTCGATGCCGATGATGATCCAGTAGTACAGGTATCCGACGAGCAGGAAGTGCACGTTCATCAACAGGTGCCCGGTGTGGGACGAGATCATGGCGTCGAAGAGCGGGGTGAAATACACCGCGTAGAAGCTCCCGATGAACAGCGGGAACACCACCAACGGATGGGTCAGCCACTGCAGGGGCCGGGCGTGCATCAGACCGACGATCGCCTCCCGCGGGCCGGGGATCCCGTCACCCCGGGAGGCCGGTAGGGCGCGCAGAGCCAGCGTGGTGGGCGCACCGAGCACGAAGAGGATCGGGGCCAGCATGCCCAGCGTCATGTGCGCCATCATGTGGTAGCTGAACTGGGCGTCGGCGTAGACGGCCACCCCGCTCGACGTGGCGATCAGCAGCACCACGCAGCCGGCGAACCACGACACCGCCCGGATGGTCGGCCACTCGGTCCCCCGGCGGCGCAGTCGGACGAGTCCCCACGCATACATCCCGGCGAGCAACAGCGCCGCGGTGCCCAGGATGAAGTCGAAGCGGCCGCCGAACAACAGGGTGGACAGCGACGGCGGCGCGGTGAGGTCGTAGCCGAGTACGAGTCCGGTATCGGTCACCGCGACCGGTAGGGGGATCGGCGGCGCGGTCCGGCCCAGCGCCACCGCGACGCCGACGGTCGCGGCCATCACGCCGATCTCGAACACCGAGATCCGCAGCAGCGACCGCCGGTCCCCGGTCTGCAGCCCCGCGACCCCGCGCCGCCGCTGCAGGTACCCGAACCCGCCGAGGACCCCGAGGAGCACGGCCTTGAGCACGACCAGGCGACCGTAGTCGGTGGTCCACAGATCGGTCAGCCGCGGTAGCCGGACGAGTGCGTTCCCGACGCCGGAGACCGCCACCAGCACGAAAGCGATCAGCGCCATCGCCGAGTAGCGCCGGGCGATGAGGTCCAGATGGGCTGCGCGCTGGCGCACCAGCCCCAGGAACGCGACCAGCCCGCCGATCCACACGCTGATGCCGGCGAGATGGAAGATCATCGTGTCGGTCGCATAGTCGTGGTCGCTGCTGACTGCGGCGTGACCGGCCAGCGCAATCGGCAGCATCGCGACGGCCGCGACGATCAACACGGCGAACGCGGTGGCCGGTCGCAGCACCACCCGGGCGAGCACGGCGACCAGGGCGGCGAGCAGTCCGACGATCAGCGGGGCCTGGGTCGACGCGAAGTCGGTGGCCGCCTTGAGGATGCTGTCGGCCCGGATGGCGTCGGCCAGTGACGTGCCGAAGGTCGAGGCGTAGGTCAGCGGCACCAGCGCCAGCGCCGCGACCGCCCACACCGCCGCGGACAGCGACGCGGCCTGCGCGCACCGGTAGCCGCTGGTGTCGAAGCGACCACCGACGGCGGGTGGGGCCAGGAACACTGCGGCCAGCAGCCAGCCGACCGTGATCGCCCCGGCGAGGTCGACGAGCCCCTTGACCGCGGGCAACGCGAGGGCGACGAGCTGACCCGCGTCGCGGCCGGCGAGCTGGGTGACAGTAGTGGCGGGCAGCGCCGCCGAGATTCCGACGGCGACACAGACGGTGATGAGGGCGGCGGCGAGTCCCACCCCGGACACCCTCCAGCCCCGCGCGGTAGTGACGCGCGGGGCGGTGGCGACGGGGCTGCCGTCAGCGGCGGACGGCTGGGCGGACACGCTGTCGACTTTACAAGTGTGGCGCCGCGGGCCCGCTGCATCGGCGCCTGCCCCGACGGCGCGGCTGTGTCCGGCTCGACCGGAAAGGGTGGTGCCACCGATGGACCGGAAACTCGAACTGCTCATCGTCCCGGTGTCCGATGTGGACCGGACGAAGGCTTCTACCGGGACATCATGGGCTTCCACGTGAGTGTCGACCACGCCGCCGGGGAGGATTTCCGCAGCGTGCAGCTGACCCCACCCGGGTCGGCGTGCTCGGTCACCCGGATGCGGATGACTCCGGCCGGGGTCATCAGAGGTCTGCATCTGCTGGTGCCCGACGTCGTGACGGCGCGCGAGATGCCCGTCAGCCGAGGGTGCGGACGTCGGACAGCCCTACCACCGGGTCGACGGCACTCAGGTGCCCGGCTCCGACCGGCCCGCGGGGACCAGACACCCTCCTGGACATCGACGATCCGGACGGCAACGGCCGGGTGCTGCAGGAGCTGCCGTCCCAGGCGTCCTGACCTGCGGGTTCAGCTGCCCGCGAGCAGGTTCTCGAACGAATCGGTGAGCGCCCAGGGATCCCGACTCGTGCGGCCGGGCCGACCCATCTCAGCGGCGAGCTCACCGGCGGCCCGGTCGATGCGGGTCGGCAGCTCATTGTCGGAGCTTCCCCAGTCCGGCGACGCCGCGAAGACCGTGGTGCTCAGCGGCCGGGCGCGGAGGTACGTGAACAGCGGCCGGACCGCGTAGTCCAGCGCCAGCGAGTGCCGCGGGGTACCACCGGTGGCAGCCAGCAGCACCGGCTGATCCGCCAGCGCGGCGGTGTCCAGTACGTCGACGAACGACTTGAACAGGCCCGAGTAGCTCGTGGTGAAGATCGGGGTGACCGCGATCAGCCCGTCGGCTCCCGTCACCGCGGTGATGGCGGTGGCGAGCTCGGGACCGGCGAACCCGGTCAGCAGATTGTCGGTGATGGCGTGCGCGAGATCACGCAACTCGACGACGGTGACGGCGGCGGTGATGCCGTCCTCGGCCAGCCGCCGCACGGTGGCGTCGGTGAGGCGGTCGGCGAGCAGCCGGGTCGACGAAGGCCGGCTCAAGCCGGCGGTGACGACAGCCAGGGTGCGGGTGGTCATGGCGGTCCTGTCTCGGGTGGGGATCGACGTGGGGGCCGGGGCGCCGCCGTCGCGGGCAGCGCCGCTCATGGGGTTCGGAAGCCTGGCGTCAGACCAGGGCGGGTCGGGCGGCCGCGGACTTCGCCGCGACACGCGCGGCGTGGGTGGGGCCCTCCGGTACCTGGGCCGGCTTGAGCGCGGCGAACTCGCGGCGCAGCACCGGGACGACCTCCTCGCCGAGGATGTCGAGCTGCTCGAGCACGGTCTTCAGGGGCAGGCCGGCGTGGTCCATCAGGAACAGCTGACGCTGGTAGTCGCCGAAGGTGTCCCGGAAGGTCAGGGTCTTGTCGATGACCTGCTGCGGGCTGCCGACGGTCAGCGGCGTCTGATCGGCGAAGTCCTCCAGAGACGGGCCGTGGCCGTACACGGGCGCGTTGTCGAAGTAGGGGCGGAACTCAGCGACCGCGTCCTGCGAATTCTTCCGCATGAACACCTGACCGCCGAGGCCGACGTAGGCCTGCTCGGGGGCCCCGTGGCCGTAGTGCGCGTAGCGCTCCCGGTACAGCTGGACCAGCCGGGCGAAGTGGGATTTCGGCCAGAAGATGTTGTTGGCGAAGAAGCCGTCGCCGTAGTACGCGGCCTGCTCGGCGATCTCCGGGGTGCGGATGGAGCCGTGCCAGACGAACGGTGCGACGCCGTCCAGCGGCCGCGGGGTAGCGGTGAAGCCCTGCAGCGGGGTGCGGAACTCACCCGACCAGTCGACGACGTCCTCGTGCCACAACCGGTGCAGCAGCGCGTAGTTCTCGAAGGCCAGGTTGACGCCCTGGCGGATGTCCTTGCCGAACCACGGGTAGACGGGTCCGGTGTTCCCGCGGCCCATCATCAGGTCCAGGCGACCGTCGGCCACGTGCTGCAACAACGCGAAGTCCTCGGCGATCTTGACCGGGTCGTTGGTGGTGATCAGGGTGGTCGCGGTGGACAGGATGATCTTCTCGGTCTTGGCCGCGATGTAGCCGAGCAGCGTCGTGGGCGATGACACGACGAACGGCTCGTTGTGGTGCTCGCCGGTGGCGAAGACGTCCAGACCGACCTCCTCCGCCTTTTGCGCGATGGTCAACATCGACTTCAGGCGTTCGTGCTCGGTCGGTGTGGTGCCGTTGGTCGGGTCCGTGGTGATGTCGCCGACGCTGAAGATGCCGAACTGCATGGTCGCTCCCTACCGCTGGCCCGGTTCCCGGGCATTTCCATGCGCTCGCATGGATATTGTCCTCAACCGGGCACCTGACGTGGATATTCCCGGTCACCATGCAGGAAGTCGCGCGCGCCGCGGGCGTCTCGACCAGGACCGTCTCCAATTCCCGCGGGGCCGTCGCGGCCGCATCCCAGGACGGGATCCTGTTGAACGCAGTTGCCCTCGACGACGCCGACGGAGTCGGCCAGGGTGACCGTGCCCCCGGTAGGAATCGAACCTACGACCGCCGGATTAGAAGTCCAGTGCTCTATCCAACTGAGCTACGGAGGCGCGCCGCAGAGTCTAACGGCCACCGATCCCCCGGGTGGACGTCAGACGCTGTCGTCCAGATCCGCCAGGACGACGGCATCTGCGGTGTCCGAGCTGTCCTCGGTCTCCTCGAACTCGTCCGGTACGTCGTTGCTCCACAGGCCTGGCTTCGGTCCGCTGCTGCGGCCGGCCTGCCAGGCGACGATGTCCAGAGCGCGCAGCGTCGTGATCACCGGGTTCGTCGCCATCAACACCACCTCGGCCAGGTAGTCCGCCTCCCGGCGCAGGTCCTGGATCATCGCCAGACCCAGTAGCGGCATGAACTCGCGCCACGGCCGTTTCACGTCCTTGGTGATCGGCGCGCCGGGCGCACCGCGGTAGCAGTGGTCGACGTGCCGGTCGTACAACGGCACGAACGCCGGACGCTTGCGGTGCATCACCTTCGCCAGCACCGCACCCGACAGGTGTGGTCGACGCTGCCCGCCGTCGAGGACGGCGAACAGCTCGCCCAGCAGATCGAGCTCGTCGGTTCCGGCATCGATGAGTCGCGCGTCCGGCGGCACCTTCTTCAGCCACGCGTCGAGCTTCCCGCGGACGTCGGTCAACGAATAGAAGGTCTTCACCGAGACCGGCACGTTCAGCAGCACGGGGGTGAGCTGGTCGCCGTCGCCCACCCGGAACGGACCGGAACCGGCATCGAACGCGTCGTACGCCGGATATCCGAACCGGTGGCCCTGGGCGGCGAGGTACTGCGCGGCGGCCGACCGGGCCCGAGCCCGATCGATGTCCACCCCGCCGATCCGGATCGGTGCCCCATCCGTGTTGCTGACGCCCTCGGTCACGATGTCTCCGTCCGTCGTTCGTGCAGGACCACGGCTACGCCCACCCGGACGGGAACCGCGTCAAGCCTAGGAAGTCGCCCACATGGCCCTTGAAGTGGGTCCGTTTATCAGTGAAACCTTCCGGGCATGACTATCCGTTGGCCGCACCCGGCCACACGTCAGCCGGTCGGCGCGAAGCCGACGGGTAGAGAAAGGAACTGCCATGCTCGGCACCATCATCGGCGCAATCGTCATCGGCCTCATCGCCGGCGCCCTCGCGCGTCTTGTCGTCCCTGGCAAGCAGGACATCTCCATCCCGATGACCATCCTGCTCGGGATCATCGGATCTTTCGTGGGTGGCTTCCTGGGCTACCTGATCTTCCACAAGGACGGCTCGGACGGGTTCCTGCAGCCCTCAGGGCTACTGGGCTCGTTCATCGGCGCGGTCATCGTGCTGCTGCTGTGGATCAAGTTCGGCAGCAAGTCCACAGTCAGTCGCTGATCACCTGCGGGTGATCGCCCGTGTTGAGCGGCGCAGTCCGCGCCGTGTGAGCGGGTACTGATCAGCTGCGACTCCTAGGATGCAGGTCGTGCGGCCGGTC
>JBDSLP010000164.1:0-7716 GCA_039916325.1 Nakamurella sp.
TCGAGGTCCGGTTGGATGTTGTGGATGCTGTGTCGGGCCAACGTGAATGCGAGAGCGCGGCCCTCGTCGGGGGTCGCCGTGATCAGTGTCCCGCCAGGGACGAGGACCAGCTCGGAATCAGGTACGCGGTTCATCGTCTCTCCTGGCAAGCGGTGGGGAATCGGGCGGGATACTCGGCAGCGGTCCGGTGGGCGTCAGAGGTCGTGCTTTTGCAGCCAGCTCAGGCAGGACTCGGCCACCTCCGCCCACTTGCTGTCGATGGTCAGTGAGTGGCCCCGGTCGGCGAATTCGATGAGATCGGTCTCGGCGGTGGAGTGGCGGTATTGCTTGAGGGTCGCCTTGGTGATCGCCTCCGGGACCGTGTGGTCCCGGCCTCCCATCACCAGTAGTAGCGGCCCGCGATCGTCGTTGTCGGTGGCCACTGCGGCCGGTGAGTGCAGCGAGAAGTTGGCGGCGGCGGCCTCGAACAGGGGTTTCCCCGGAGCCGGGATTGTCCACTGTTCGTACAGCGCATCGGATTCCGCCGGTTCGAGAGCATTACCGAAGGCGAAGCGGAACTGGTCGGCGGTCAGGGACACCGATCGGTGTCGGTTCGCCGGGTTCTTGAACACCGGCAGGGTCGCGCGGAGCGCCGAGAGGGGCAGTGGCAGCACGCCTTTGATCTGAGCCGCGTCAATGGCGACCGCCGCTCGGCCGAGATCCATCCCGAGCAACTTCTCGGCGATCATCCCGCCGAACGAGTGGCCGACCAGGATCGGCGGTTCGTCGTGTTGCCGGATCAGCCCGGCGTAGTGCTCGGTGACGTCGCCGATGCCGACGTCGGCCAGCGCGTCCGGATGCCCGCGCGTCTCCTCGACGGTGGGGGCGTCACCGGGCCAACCGGGTGCGGAGGCATGGTAGCCGTGCCTTTCGAAGAGCTCGACCCAGGGCGTCCATGAAGTGGCGTGCAACCAGAGTCCGTGGATGAAGACGACCGGGGGGTGGTGGTTGTTCATGAGTGGTCCTTCGGAACATGTGGGATGTCACGAGTCCGCGGCGCGGGCTTCGTCAGGTCGACCGAAGAAATGAGCCTCCCGCCGGCGGGCCGGACTCGCTTCAGTCAGGTGACTGCATTCGACGCAGCAGGGTCGGTGCGCTCGGCGTTGCTCGAATCAGTCGGTCGACCGAAGCGTCCTCTCGACCGCGGGTCCTACCGTTCGGTCGTTCCCCGGATCCCCGGGCTACCGAAAGGCGGTATCTCATGACCGACATGCGGGCGCTCCGAGCGCACACACGAGGTGGCCCGGAAAACCTCCAGTATGAATCGGCGCCGCGGCCCGAGCCGGGGCCCGGTGAGGTGCTCATCGAGGTCCACGCGGCTGCCATCACCTTCGCCGAGCTCACCTGGGACGAGACCTGGTCGCATCTACCGACGATTCCCTCGCACGAGGTGTCGGGCGTGGTGGTGGGACTCGGGGACGCCGTCGAACGGTTCCGGGTCGGCGACGAGGTGTTCGGGCTCATCCGGTTCGACCGTCAAGGTGCGGCCGCGGAGTACGTCACCGTGCCGGCCGGCGATCTGGCCCTGCGACCGCGGAACGTGACGCACCCGGTAGCCGCAGCGGTTCCGCTCGCAGCCCTGACTGCGTGGCAGGCCCTGTTCGACCAGGCGAAAGTCGTTTCGGGGGAACACGTTCTCGTGCACGGTGGGGCGGGTGGCGTGGGTGCCTTCACCGTTCAGCTGGCCGTCGATCGGGGTGCGCGCGTCACGGCGACCGGGCGCGTGGGGGACGCGGAGCACGTGCGATCGCTGGGTGTTGACCGCTTCATCGATGTCCAGGTGGAGGACTTCGACGCGCAGAACCACATCTTCGACGTCGTGGTCGACACGGTGGGAGGCGCCACGCTGGAGCGCTCCTTCGCGGTGCTCAAGCCCGGTGGCCGACTCGTCACCCTGCAGGCGCCACCGTCGGCGGAGTTGGCGCAACGTCACGGCGTCACGGCGACGTTCTTCGTCGTCGCTCCCGATCGCGACCAACTCGCCACTCTCGCCGGGATGGTCGACGCCGGACGGCTCCGGGTCGACCTCGCCGGCCGCTATCCGTTGGCGCACGGGCGGGAGGCATTCGAGAGTGGGAGGGACCCGGACCGGCCGATCGGCAAGACGGTCCTCGTCGTCCGTCCGTGAACCGGCCCGCGGCGTCATCGTTGTACCCCTGAATCCGGGAACCGGTAGTTGCCGCCCGGCCGAGCTCCCGAGGGCCGAGATCGAGCCGCACGACGACCCCGAAATTTAACCGGTGACAGGCTATGAATCGGTCGGCGGGTCCGTCAGGATGGCGAAGTGACCCCCCCTCTCCCGCTGCTCGGCCGCGAGGACGAGCTGGCGAGGTTGGGCGAGTGCATGGATGCGCTCGAACGGGGGGGCTGCGCCATCGTGCTGCTGGGGGACCCGGGCGTCGGCAAGAGCGCACTGCAGAGCCAGGTGGTGACATCGGCCCGGTGCCGTGGGATGAACGTGCTGGAGGCGCGAGGCAGCCAGTCGGAGACGCATCTCCCGTTCGCGAGTCTGCATCAGGTGGTCCGTTCGGTGCTGCCCGGGGTGGAGGCGCTGTCCGGAAGGCAGCGGGACGCGCTGTTGCGCGCCTTCGGTATGAATGACATCGCAGCAGCGGCGGATCCGTTTCTGGTGTCGCTGGCGGTGCTGGAACTGGTGGTCGAGGCGGCGACGCAGAGGCCGTTGTTGATCTCGCTGGACGACATGCACTGGATGGATCAGGCCTCGTTGGACGTGCTGGGATTCGTGGCCCGTCGGCTGGCCACCGAGCGGATCATGATGGTGGCGTCAGCGCGGCCGGGCTCGGCAACGATCGCCGCGGACCCGGCCATCACCTGGCTGTCGATCGAGAGTCTGCCCGATCGGGTTGCCGAGCGTCTGCTGGATCTCACCTCCCCGGAGCTGTCTCCCGCGACGAGGGATCGGATCATCCGGCAGGCGGACGGAAATCCGTTGGCGCTGCTGGAGTTCCCGATCGCCGTGCGGTCCGGCCGAGCAGGCTGGTCCGACCTGACCGGCCAGCTGCCGATGACCTCCCGGTTGGAGGGTGCGTTCGCCGGCCGGGTGCGGTCACTGCCGTCGTCAGCGTCGACGCTGCTGGCCGTGGCGGCGCTGACCGACGGGGTGGACCTGACCGAGGTGCTGCGTGCGACCGGTCTGCTGCTGGGATTTCCCGTGACGGCCGGCCATACCCAACCCGCGGTCGACGAGGGCCTGCTGGTGACCGACGGCGTCACCTTCCAGTTCCGGCATCCTCTGGTGCGGTCGGCGATTCGCACGCTGATGCCCCTGTCGCAGCGCCTGCACGCGCACGCAGCGCTGGCGGAGGTGATCACGGGTTCGCCGGATCGCGCGACCTGGCACCGTGCTTCGTCGGTGACCGACCCCGACGAGGAGATCGCCGCCCGATTGGAGAGTGCCGCGCTCCGGGCACAGCGCCGCGGTGCGGTGGGATCGGCGGTCGAGTGGTTGGAGCGGGCGGCTGCGCTCACCCCCGATCACGCCGCCCGCGGAGCGCGGCTGCTCAGCGCGGCCGAGCTCGCTTTCGAGATGGGGCGTCTCGGCGCGGTCGAGGAACTCAAGACACGAGCGTCCTTGATCGAGTTGCGGCCGAGGGACCGGTCGCGTCTGACCTGGCTGCACGGCGTCTTCGACGACGGGACGCCGGGAGAGCCGTTCGAAGTGCGGCACCTGGTGTCGCTGGCTCGAGAGGCGATGGCCGACAACGATTCGGAATTGGCTCTCCAGCTGCTCGTGGGCGGAGCGCGCCGTGTCTGGTGGGGTGACCCCGGAGCCGATGTGCGTCACGAGATCGTCGCTGCCGCCGAAGACGTCGGAGCTTCCCCGGCCGATCCCCGGCTACTGGCCTGTTACGCCATGGCGGAGCCGGTGGAGCGCGGACGGTACGTCTCGGACCAGCTCGCGACCTGGCGGTTCGATGCTGACGGCAGTCCCGACGTAGCGGCGCTGCTGGGACTCACCGCCTTCTGTGCCGGCGACTTCACCCGGGCGGTCGGGTTCCTGTCGACGCCGGTCGAAGCGCTGAGAGCCCAGGGCCGACTGGCGTTGCTGGCCCAGGCGTTGGCCGTCCGGGCCTGGGCCGCGATTTACACCGGCTCCTTCGAGCTGGCCCGCTCCGCCGAGGAAGCGGTACGGCTCTCGGACGAGACCTCCCAACCGGTCTGGGGCGCGACGGCACGCATCGCAGTGGCCACCCTGAACGGCCTTCGGGGCGACCCGGACATCGGCGTCCTCTTCGCCGCTGACCAGGTTGCCTCGAGGGGACGCAAACCCCGATCATCGCTGCTGGCCGGGATCCAGCTCGCACGCGGGGTGACCGACCTCGGAGCCGGCCGATTCGAGTCCGCCTACGCCGAACTCAGGCGGGTCTTCGATCCTTCTGATCGGTCCTTCCACCGCGCGCAGCGGCTGTGGGCCCTGGGCTTCCTGGCCGAAGCGGCCGTGCACAGCGGACAACGCCCCGAAGCGCGTGCGATCTTCGGCGACATGGTGGCCCTGGCCGGTGAGAACCCTTCGCCCGCCGTGACGCTGGCCTTCGCCCTGACCGCGGCAATACTGGCCGACGACGACAGTGCGCAAGCCGAGTACGAATCGGCGAACCGGAGTGGTATCGGTCAGATCCCCTGGCATCGGGCGCGTTTGGAGTTGGCCCACGGCACCTGGCTGCGGCGGCGGCGGCGGGTCCTGGAATCGCGCGGACCGCTGCGTGCGGCGCGCACGACGTTCGACGAGCTGGGCATCACCACATGGGCGGCGCGCGCCAACCAGGAGCTCCGGGCCACCGGGGAGACCGGATGGCAGTCGGCCAAACGATCCTGGGATGTGTTGTCGCCCCAGGAATCTCAGATCGCCCACCTCGCCGCCCAGGGTCTGTCGAACCGGGAGATCTCCGAGCGTTTGTACCTGTCACACCGGACCGTAGGTTCGCACCTGTACCGCATCTTTCCCAAGCTCGACATCAGCTCCCGATACCAGCTCACCGAAGCGCTCCGGGAACGCGACGGCGCGGCGTCGACCGTCAGCGTGACGACGACGGTCCCGTGAGCCGTGCTCGTACACACCACATCGACCCGGACGTCGCCCTCCGCATGAACCGGACCACGACGTCCGTGCGGGAGCTTCCACCGAAGCACGGCTGACTCAGTGGGCGGTGTCCGCCGCCGGCATGCCGGCGTCCCTACTACCCACCGTGGCCTGGATGATGCGCTCGATCGGCACGATACCCACGTAGCGGCCGGCGGCATCGGTGCACAGCAGCGGGGTGAAGCGGGACGCCCGGTCACGGCCGATCGCCCGCAGCGCGGCCTCCGCGAGGGGAGTGTCGACACTGAACTTGATTCCCGGATGGGCCTGACCGACCAGCGCGGTTTCGGCGGTCATGGTCGAGCTCGGTCGTCCTGTCTCGTCCAGCAGCACGACCACCTCGATGGTCCCGTCGTCGAACGCCCGTCGGGCATCATCCATGCTGCTCACGGCCGGTGCGGCCTGCACGAGGCTCCGCAGGGTCAGGGTGGATGACCGCGCGGCCGTGCTGGTGATGAGTTGAAGGGCCGCCGACGTCTCGACCGGTGGCCAGGCCGGCCCGGGGCGGGCCAGCAGGAACCCCTGCGCCAGCGGCACACCGAGCCGACTGAGAACCTCCAACTCGGCGGCCCGCTCGATCCCCTCGGCCAGCAGCCAGGCGTCGATACGACTGGAGAATGTCCCCATCATTTCCACCAACGCCCGTTTGCCCTCGTCGACGTCGATGTCACAGACCAGCGAGCGGTCCAACTTGACGATCTCCGGTCTCACCGACAGCAGGTGTTGCAGTCCGGCGTATCCCGAGCCGGCGTCGTCGATGGCGATCATGGCGCCGGCACCGCGCAACCGCCGCAGGTCCCCGGCGAGCGCATCGTAGGAGTCGATCGGGGTCTGTTCGGTCAGTTCGACCACGACGCCGTGCAGTTGACCCTGCTCGCTCCACACCGCTCGTACCGCTGGGGTCATCAGCGACATCGGCGACACGTTGACCGACAGGAAGGAGTTCGCGGGCAATGTGGGCCGGCCGACCAGCGCGCTGCGGACGGCGGCGGCGTCGAGGGCATCGACAACGCCGTGCCGGGCGGCGGCCGCGAACCAGGTTTCCGGATCGGACGGCCCGTGATCGAATCGGGTGAGCGCTTCGTAACCTGCGATCACACCACGGGCGACATCGACGATCGGCTGGTAGACCGACCGCAGACCTTCACCGCGACAGGCGTTCTCGAGCAGCACCGGCCAATCCGGGGGCTGGCCGGCGGCTCCGCCCGGGACGGTGCTCATTCACCCGGTCACGATCGCCGAGCGGACCGCAGCGATGAGTTCGGTGGAGACGGTGGGCAGGCCGTGAGACTCCCGGGCGTGTACGGCCACGGCATGGAGGACGTCGTCCTCGGAGGAGCAGACGAACGTCGCGTCGCAGCCGGGCACGACATCACCACACGAGAATGCCTTCACGGGATCACTTTCCTGTCGAGTCGAAGCGACCCTCGTCGCGTCGGATCTGCGGAGCCCGATCCTGCGGGCGTCGAAGCCACCCTCGACGAGTCAGTCCGGGCAATGGGGTATCGAGTGATGTCGGCTCCACCCGTAGGGTCCGGCGTTAGTCGACTGATGTCGAGGTTACGGTGTGGGCAACGCCGGTCGGGGTGCCGTCGGGAAAATCCCCCCGATCGGCAGCCGTCATTGCGTCCGGCCTGCACACAGCGTTATCCCGGCCGCTCCGTGGCAGCTCCGGCGTACATCTGTCGGGCCCGCAGTACCACCCTCTTGTGCATCGTGTGATCGGTCAGCCGGTGACGTCGCGCGGGATCTTGGCCGCCTCGCGTCCGATGTGGCGGGTGGACCAGGCGTCACCGACGCCGCCGATGGCCCCGCCGAGAACCGGGATCCGGCGGGCGACGAACTTGGCGATCTGCTTGCCGCCGGACAACGCGATCAACTGGGTGGTGACGGCCTGCGCGATAGCGGCCTGCGTCTCCGGGTGCGGATCGGCGGTCGCCAGGGCGGCCGGGGAGATGGTGAGTCCGTGCGACTTCGACAACGCCTTGCGTGCGTCGGAGTCCAGCAGGCACACCAGAACCGCGTCGCGCACCGCCGGTCGGCTCAGGTCGTACCCACGGACATGCAGGATCGACGCCGCGAGGTGACACTGCAGCAGGATCAGCCCGGCGATGTTCAGGGGAATCGTCGCAGCCATCGTGATGAGACCCCCTACGTTGGTCAGGAAGCCCTGGGCCCCAGCCAGTTTCACGTGCTGGGCGATGAGGGCCTCGACCGCCCTGTCGACGTCGCCGGCGGATTTTCGCAGCGCCGCGTCGCCGGACGTGATGGCGCCGGGTACCGGACCGGCACCGTCGATCGCCTTTTCCAGGATGCTCCGTACGGTGCCGCCTCCGGCAGACGGTGCGATCCGCTTGGCGACCTGACCGCTGATCGTGCCCATCAGTCCCACGCCGACTCCTGGTCTCCTCCGGCCGGCGGGGATGCCGGCCTTTGATGGTGCTGTACCCAGATCGGCGCTGGACGCCCGGATTCTGCGTGATCGTCCGAGGGGTGGTCGGCGGGCCTGTTCCTGGGATTGCTCACGGCCCGCGGGCGGAGAAGTGACCGGGCTGCCGCGCGGGTTTCGGTTCGTC
>JBDSLP010000165.1:0-13239 GCA_039916325.1 Nakamurella sp.
CGCTGGTTCGCCGACGCCGCGGTGGCCGAGGGGATGCCGATCCACATCCACACCTCGGAGACCATCGAACAGACCGCGGCCTCGCAGGCCAAGCTCGGGGTCACGCCGATCGAGGTACTGGCCCGGACCGGCGTGCTGGCGGCCGGGACGCTGATCGCGCACGGCACCGGCATCGTGCCGTCCGACCTGCCCATCCTGGCCGGGTTCCGCGATCGGGTGGGGGTGGCCAGCTGCCCCAAGGGCTACTTCAAGGTCGCGATGGCGACCATGACCCCGGTTCGCGGGCTGACCGAGCACGGCATCCGCATCGGCGTCGGAACCGACGGTGCCGCCAGCGGCAACACCCTTGACATCCTGGAGCAGACCCGGCTGCTGGCGCTGTCGCAGAAGCAGCAGGAGCGCGACCCCCGGTTCCTGACCGTCACCGACGCGCTGCGGATGGCCACCCGGGGTGGCGCCTCCCTCGCCCCCTTCGGGACCACGGGTGCGCTCGAGGAGGGTGCGGCGGCCGACGTGGTGCTGATCGACCTGTCCGGACCGCACTGCCAGCCGGTCCACGATCCGCTCGCCACCCTGCTGTATTCGGCCCGCGCCTCGGATGTCCACACCGTGATCGTGAACGGTGACATCGTCGTGGATGATCGTCGGCTGGTGAACGCCGACCTGGACGAGATCGTCCGCGCGGCCGCCGCGGTGGCGCCGGAGCTGCTCACCCGGCGCCCGGGCGAAGCGGTCCAGTACTACGCACCGTGACGGACCATCCAGAAGGCGGCGGCGAGGATCCGGTTCGGAGCGTTTTTGCTGGTCACAGCGCCCTTCCACGACCGACAGAAAGTAGGATCACGCGAAGGGAGAAGGTGTCGGACGTGCCGATGAAGATCGCGGTGGGCCTGCGCGCGACGCTGGTCGGTGTCGCGGCCGACGTCGGCCCGGCGGTCGGGAGCGCCGGTCGACGTCGATCGGCGGGGGCTGCCGCCCGCAGTCGGTCGGGTCCGGTGCGGTCGGGTCCGGTGCGGTCGGGTCGGGTTTGGTCCGCCCTCGTCGGGCTCACGGTCTTCGCGGTGCTCTCCGGATGCACCGCAGCCGGCGCCACAGCTGCGGAAACCGGATCGGGCGACCCACCGAGCCCCGCGTCGGACGCGACCGCAGCGACCGCCGGATCTGTCGCCGGGACAAAACCGCCGCTCATCGACCGCTGGGTCCCGCCGGCCGACCTGCCGACCGCCGGCGAGGTCACCGTCGCCCCGATTCCCGGGCCGGTCTCCGGGTTCGACGCCGCCGACGCCTGGATCTACCTCCCGCCGGCCTACGCCACGGTGCCCCGGGGCGAGTTACCGGTGCTGATCCTGATGTCCGGCCAGCCCGGCACCCCCGAGGACTGGTTCGACGCCGGCTCCGTGGCCGCCACCATGGACGCCTACGCGGCTGATCACGAAGGGCTGGCCCCGATCGTGGTGGTGCCCGACTGGCTCGGTACGTCCGGTGGCAATCCGTTGTGTGTGGATTCCACCGCCGGCGGCAACGACTACAGCTACCTCACGATCGACGTCCACGACTGGATCGTCCACGAACTGGGGGTCGACCCCGACCCGAGCCGGTGGGCGGTCGGCGGTCTCTCCGCCGGCGGGACCTGCGCGCTGCAGATCGCCGTCCGGGACCCCGCGCAGTACCCCACCGTGCTGGCGTTCTCCACCCAGGACCACCCGTCACTGGAGGGCGACGAGGACACGGTGGACGTCCTGTTCGACGGCGACGAGGGCGCCTACGCCGCCGTCGATCCGATGGCCGTGCTCGCCACCTCCCGGTTCCCGGACAGCGCAGGACTCTTCGCCGCCGGCGAGGACGACGATGTCTACGGGCCCCAGACCAGGGCGGTCTACGACGCCGCGCGAGCGGCCGGCATGGACGTCCGGTACACCACCCTCCCGGGCGGTCACGACTTCGTCTTCTGGTCGGCGGCGCTGGCCTGGGCGGTCCCGTGGCTCGGCACCCGGCTGGGGGTCTCACCGTGACGGCGACCGCTCCGGCTGCGGCCACCGCCGCAGTTCCGAACCGGGCCGCAGCAGCACCCTCGCGCGTCGGACGGCTGTTCCGCCGCGAGGTCCGTCGGCTGTTGCAGGCGCCGGTGACGCTGGGCTTCCTCCTGGTCTTCTGGGTGCTCGCGATCGTCACCGGCTCGCTGCCGGACGGTCCGGGGACCCGCGTCCTGCGCGACGTCGGCGCCAGTGTCGGAGCGTTCGAGCACATTCGGCTGTTCACCTTCGTCACCTCCGGGGCCTGGTCCGGCAGCGTCGTCGAGTATCTGCTGGCGACGGTGGCGATCGCCCTGGTCGGCTTCGTGGTCGAGCGACACTGGGGCTCGGTGCGGCTGCTCTGGGTCGCGCTGCTGACGCAGTTCCTCGGCGTGGCGCTGGGCCTGGGCACCGCCGACATCCTGGACCGGCTGGGTAGCGACCTCGCGTCGGTGATGGTCTCGGACGCCATCGTCGGTCCCTGGCCGATGCTGGTCGGGGTCCTGCTCGCCTACAGCGCCACCGCCGCGCCGCTGTGGCGGTGGCGGATCCGGCTCGGGGTGCTCGCCGCCATCGCCGTCCTGACGCTCTACAACGGCTCGCTGGACAACATGCTCCGGGTCGGCGCGGCAGTCGTCGGACTGTCGCTCGGTACCGTCGTTCTGACCCGTACCCGGTACCCGCGCACCCGGCGCTCGGCCCGTCGGGAGACCCGCGCACTGGTTGCGGTCGTGATGACGGCCTCGGCTCTCGGCCCGATCCTGGTGGCCCTGAACAACCGCGCCGGCGGGCCGTTCGTGGTCCTCCGGTACACCCTGGTGTCGCCGCAGGTCGGCCCGGAGGAGCTGGCCCGGTTGTGCGATCTGGGGGTCACCGCGACCCGCTGCGAGGAGTTCACCCGCCAGCTCCGGTTCCACGGGGCCGGCCCGGTCATCCTGTCGCTGCTGCCGTCCCTGCTGGTGCTGCTGCTCGCCTACGGCCTGACCAAGGGCCGCCGGTTCGCCTGGTGGGCCATGGTCGCCGTCCAGGTACTGCTCACCGGGCTCGGCCTGGTCATGTTCCTCCAGGCCCTGGCACACCGGCGGCAGCCCGAACTACGCAATGTCCCGTTCATCCTCGGCGGGAACACGCTGGCCCAGATCACCCCGATGCTGGTCCCGCTGATCCTGTTGGCGGTCCTGCTGCTGACCCGGTGGGCCTTCGACATCCCGGCCCCGCACGGCACCTACCGCAGCCTGGTCCGGCTGCTGGCCATCTCCATCGTGACGTTGTTCGTAGCCTTCGTGGGCATCGGGCTGTTGATCGCCGACCAGTTCGCCCCGACCCCGTCACTGGCCGGGCTGGTCAACGAGTTCCCGCACCGGCTGGCGCCACCGGGCTACCTCGGGCTGATCGGTCTGGACTTCGTTCCCACCACCCTGGGCGGCACCCTGTTGTTCGAATGGACCGGGATCGCGCTGTGGGCGGTCGCCATCGGCGGGGTGCTGCGCAGCTTCAACGCCAACCGCCTGGACACCCCCGCCCTGGAAGCCGCGGAAGCCCGGCGCATCCTCGAGACCGAGGGCCGACACCCGCTGTCCTACCTCACCACCTGGCAGGGCAACACCTACTGGTTCAACCGGTCCCGGTCCTGCTACGTCGCCTACCGGGTGCAGAGCGGGGTCGCCATCACGATGGGCGACGTCATCGGCCCGCCCGACGAGATCGCCGACGCGATGGGCAGTTTCGCTGACTTCTGCGCCCGCCGGAGCTGGACGTTCTGCTTCTACTCGACCACCGCGGGCGCCCGCGACATCGCCGCCGGCTACGGGTGGCCGTCGGTCCAGGTCGCCGAGGAGACCATGCTGCCACTGGGCTCGCTGGCGTTCTCCGGGAAGAAGTACCAGGACATCAGGACGGCGACCAGCCGGGCTGCGCGCGAGGGCATCACCGCACGCTGGATCAGCTTCCCGGACGCGCCGCTGGAGGTCAGCGCCCAGATCACCGCGATCTCCGAGGAGTGGATGGACACCAAAGGGCTGCCCGAAATGGGCTTCACCCTCGGCGGGATCGACGAGATCGACGACCCGGCCGTCCGCTGCCTGATCGCCGTTGACGCCAACGGCCTGATCCACGGCATCACCTCCTGGCTGCCGGTGTACCGCGATGGCGCTCCCGTCGGTTGGACGCTGGACTACATGCGCCGCAGAACGGAAGGCTTCAAGGGCGGCATGGAGTACCTGATCAGCCAAGCCGCGCTGCAGTTCCAGGGGGAGGGGGCGGAGTTCGTCAGCCTGTCCGGCGCACCGCTGGCCCGGATGGAGCAGGGTCGCACGCCCACTGTGCTGCAGCGACTGCTCGACTTCACCGGGCACCGGATGGAGCCGGTCTACGGGTTCCGGTCGCTGCTGAACTTCAAGTCCAAGTTCAAGCCGGTGTATCAGCCGATCTACATGATCTATCCCGAGTCCGCGGCACTCCCCCGGATCGGCAACGCGATCAGCCGCGCCTATCTCCCGCACCTGTCGGTGGTCGATGCCATCCGGCTGCTGCGCAAGCTGCGTCCGGCGAAGGAGCGCAACCCAGGACGGACCCCGCCGGCCGCACCGCCACCGGCCGCCGGGCCGGTACGAGCGGCCGGGAGTGAGCTGGCCCCGCAGGCCTGATCGAGGAAGCTACCGAAGGCTGGGGCGGGGCCTACTGGAAGGTCAGGGCGGCCTGGCTGGAGGTCAGACTGCCGATACGGGCCTCGATGCGGTACCCGCCGGCTGGGACCCTGGTGCGCTCCGCGGTACAACCGGGCTGGGAGGTGGTGCCGGACCACTTGATGTTGTACTGCACCGACTCGCCGGGCTGCAGGAAGCGGACGTCGGTGCCGGTGCCCGGTAGGCAGTCGCCGGTCGACCAGATGCGGGTACCTGCGGCGTCATAGGCCACGTACTCCTGCAGCGAGCCCGAGACGTCCCGGACGCAGGCCTCGGACCCGACGTTGACCACGGTCACACCGACGATGGGCTGCTGGCCGACGTTGTAGGTGGGGGAGCCGACCGTCGCGGTCAGCTGGACGGAGGTGTCCGGGCAGATCAGCCGACCCTCGGCGTCCCGGGGCCGTGCGGCCTGGGCCTGGGCCGCAGCGGCCTGGGCCGCAGCGGCGGCCTGGGCGTCGGCGGCGGCCGGCGCGTCCGCTGCAGCCTGCGCGTCCGCTGCAGCCTGCGCGATCGCGGCGGCGGAGGCGTCGGCCGACGCCTGGGCGCCCGGATCGACGGCCGGCGGGATCTCGGTGGCCGCGGCGGAGGTGGTCGGGTCCGACGACGTCCCGCCGCCGGTGGTGGCAGCGTCGGTCCCGGTCGTCGACGAGGCGCCGGAGACCACGCTGGTGGCGGGATCGGACGAAGCCGTGCTGCTGGGGGCGGTGGCGAGTTCGCCGGTCATCGGAGCGCTGGTCGTCGGGACGACTGCGGTGCCGGCGGCGGGTGAGTCACTCCCCCGACCGATCACGACCCAGACCAGGACAACGAGAACCACCACGACGACGACGACGACGGCGGCCCGACGGATCCAGTACACCTTGGGGCTCAGGGGTCCGACAGGTTCCATCACCGGGCAACGGTAACGTCAGCACTGTCCGTATCAGGTGAGCAACGCCGAGGGGTGGCCATGGGAGCGATCGACGAGCTGCTGGACCGAAATCAATCGCAGGCGTTGTCGCATCCGTACTGGCTCGGCCCGATGCCGGCCATGCACCTCGCCGTGGTGATGTGCATGGACGCCCGCGTGGACGCGCACGCCGCGTTCAACATCACCCCCGGCGAGGTGCATCTACTGCGCAACGCCGGTGGCGTCGTCAACGACGACGTGATCCGCTCACTGTCGATCTCGCAGCACGCGCTGGGCACCCGGGAGGTGATGATCATCCATCACACCGACTGCGGTCTGGCCAAGATCAACGAGGACGAATTCCGGGCGACCCTGTCGGAGTACGCCGGCTATCGCCCGACCTGGTCGGTGCAGGCGTTCAGCGATCCGCACGACTCGGTCCGCGAATCCCTGCGCCGGATGCGGGATTCACCGTTCCTGATCCACACCCACGCGATTCGCGGTTTCATCTTCGACGTGAAGTCGGGCCTGCCCGAGGAGGTATTCGCTGACTGACCCGGCGCGGAGCGGTCCGCTCTCGAGTGGCCCGGTCGGAGTGCTCGATCCGGACGCGCTGCTCCGGTTCTTCGCTATACGAGGACGGTCGCTCCCCTGGCGCGACGCTGGTGCGACGCCGTGGCGGGTGCTGACCAGCGAAGTCATGCTGCAGCAGACGCCGGTCGTCCGGGTCGTGCCGGTGTTCGACGCATGGATGGAACGGTGGTCGACGCCCGCGGCACTGGCCGCCGGGCCGTCGGGTGAACCAGTGCGGGCCTGGGGACGGCTCGGTTACCCACGACGCGCCCTGCGGCTCTGGCAGTCCGCCGGCCAGATCGTCGAGCGCTTCGGCGGGGAGGTTCCGACGACGGTGACCGACCTGCTCACGCTCCCGGGAGTCGGCCACTACACGGCCCGAGCGGTGGCCGCGTTCGGCGACGGCCGGCGGGTGCCGGTCGTCGACACGAACGTCCGGCGGGTGATGAACCGGGTGATCCGTGGGACCGACGACGCCGGACCGGCGACCCCGGTCGACCTGATGTTGATGGAAACCCAGTTGCCGCAACCGCCGACCGTGGCGGCGAGGTTCTCTGCCGCGGTGATGGAGCTCGGAGCGTTGGTGTGCACGGCGGCCACGCCGTCGTGCGACGAGTGCCCGCTGCGCGATCAATGCCGATGGCGGTTGGCCGGTAGCCCGCCGTCGGAGGTGAAGCGCCGTACCCAGGCCTGGCACGGCACCGATCGTCAGGTTCGCGGGCGGATCCTGGCCGTGCTGCGGGAGGCCGACGAACCGTTGACCCCCGCGGTGCTCGCGGCGGCCTGGCCCGAACCCGCGCAGTGGTCCCGCTGCCTCGAATCACTGGTGGCCGACGGTCTCACCGAGCGCACTGCGGACGGCCGACTCACGTTGCCCCGCTGAGCACCTCGCGATCTCGACCACGCGACGGCAGCCCGCTCCCCCGGACGGCAGTACTTCAGGACGGGGGCGCCGCCGGACGCGCCAGTGCCCCGCCCTCAGGATCGGGGCGGGGCACTGGGGAAGCGCTGGATCAGGGCATCAGCCTGAGCCGGGTCAGGCGGCCCCGATGTCCTTGATCAGACCGGCGGGGACGACGTCCGGGACCAGCGAGGGCTTGTCGACGCCTTCGAAGGTGAACTTCTTGAGCTCCGGGCCCTTGCCGTCGACGGCCTGCTCCGTCTCGACGCTGACCAGGATGTGCTGCCCCGGCTTGAGCTCGTCGAACAGGATCCGCTCGGACAGTTGATCCTCGATCTCGCGCTGGATCGTGCGACGCAGCGGCCGCGCTCCCAGCACCGGATCGAATCCACGCTCGCCGAGCAGGTCACGCGCGGCGTCGTCGATCTCGATCGTCATGTCCTTGTTCTTCAACGCCTTCGACACCCGACCCATCATCAGGTCGACCATCTGGTGGATCTCCGACGTCGTGAGCTGGTGGAACACGATGACGTCGTCGATGCGGTTGAGGAACTCGGGGCGGAAATGTCGCTTCAGCTCGTCGTTGACCTTGATCTTCATGCGCTCGTAGTTCGACTGGCTGTCGTTGCCCTGTTGGAACCCGAGGCCGACGGCCTTGGAGATGTCGGAGGTCCCCAGGTTCGAGGTGAAGACGATGACGGTGTTCTTGAAGTCCACCGTGCGACCCTGGCCGTCGGTCAGCCGACCGTCCTCCAGCACCTGCAGCAGCGTGTTGTAGATGTCCGGGTGGGCCTTCTCGATCTCGTCGAACAGGACCACGGAGAACGGCTTGCGGCGCACCTTCTCGGTGAGCTGCCCGCCCTCTTCGTAGCCGACGTATCCGGGAGGGGCACCGAACAGCCGCGAGGCGGTGTACCGGTCATGGAACTCGCCCATGTCGACCTGGATGAGTGCTTCCTCGTTACCGAACAGGAACTCGGCCAGCGCCTTGGTCAGCTCGGTCTTACCGACACCGGAAGGGCCGGCGAAGATGAACGAGCCCGACGGACGCTTCGGGTCCTTGAGGCCGGCGCGAGTGCGTCGGATCGCCTGGGAGACGGCCTTGACGGCTTCTTCCTGGCCGATGATGCGCTTGTGCAGCGCATCCTCCATCTTGAGCAGGCGGGTGGTCTCCTCCTCGGTGAGCTTGAAGACGGGGATGCCGGTCCAATTGGCCAGCACCTCCGCGATCTGGTCGTCGTCGACCTCGCTGACGACGTCGAGATCGCCGGCCTTCCAAGCTTTCTCGCGCTCGGCCTTGCGGGCCAGCAGCTGCTTTTCGCTGTCGCGAAGCGAAGCCGCCTTCTCGAAGTCCTGGGAGTCGATCGCCGACTCCTTCTCGCGACGCACCTGGGCGAGCTTCTCGTCGAAGTCGCGCAGGTCCGGCGGTGCGGTCATCCGGCGGATGCGCATCCGGGCCCCGGCCTCGTCGATCAGGTCGATCGCCTTGTCGGGCAGGAAGCGGTCGCTGATGTAACGGTCGGCGAGGGTGGCCGCCGCGACCAACGCGTCGTCGGTGATGGTGATGCGGTGGTGGGCCTCGTAGCGGTCCCGGAGGCCCTTCAGGATCTCGATGGTGTGGACCACCGTTGGCTCACCGACCTGGATCGGCTGGAAACGGCGCTCCAGGGCGGCGTCCTTCTCGACGTACTTGCGGTATTCGTCGAGGGTGGTCGCGCCGATGGTCTGCAGCTCGCCACGGGCCAACTTCGGCTTCAGGATGGAGGCTGCGTCGATCGCGCCCTCCGCGGCACCCGCACCGACAAGGGTGTGGATCTCGTCGATGAAAAGGATGATGTCGCCGCGGGTGCTGATCTCCTTGAGGACCTTCTTCAGGCGCTCCTCGAAGTCACCGCGGTACCGGGAACCGGCAACCAGCGAACCGAGGTCGAGCGTGTAGAGCTGCTTGTCCTTCAGCGTCGTCGGGACGTCGCCCCGGACGATCGCCTGGGCCAGGCCCTCGACGACCGCAGTCTTGCCGACGCCGGGCTCGCCGATCAACACCGGGTTGTTCTTGGTGCGGCGGGACAAGACCTGCATGACCCGCTCGATCTCCTTCTCGCGCCCGATGACCGGGTCGAGCTTGGATTCTCGAGCGGCCTGGGTGAGGTTGCGACCGAACTGGTCCAGCACGGTCGACGACGAGGGGGTGCCCTCGCTGCGTCCGCCCTCGGCGGCGGCGGTCTCCTTGCCCTGGTAGCCCGACAGCAGCTGCAGCACCTGTTGGCGGACCCGGTTGAGGTCGGCACCGAGCTTGATGAGCACCTGGGCGGCGACGCCCTCGCCCTCGCGGATGAGGCCGAGCAGGATGTGCTCGGTCCCGATGTAGTTGTGCCCGAGCTGGAGAGCCTCGCGCAGGCTCAGCTCCAACACCTTCTTCGCGCGCGGGGTGAAGGGGATGTGACCGGAGGGCGCCTGCTGGCCCTGGCCGATGATCTCCTCGACCTGCGAGCGCACGCCTTCCAGGGCGATCCCCAACGACTCGAGAGCCTTGGCGGCGACGCCCTCGCCCTCGTGGATCAGCCCGAGCAGGATGTGCTCGGTACCGATGTAGTTGTGGTTGAGCAGGCGCGCTTCCTCCTGCGCCAGCACGACCACGCGTCGAGCTCTGTCGGTGAACCGTTCAAACATGTGCACTCCTTGTGGCCGTGCGCTTTCAATGAGCCGCGACCCGTGCGCTGAGCTGGGTTGACACCATTCCCACCGCTCCGGCTGGCTCCACTCTAGACCGGCTGTGAGGGGGCGTCCCCGAGCCGACCCGGAAGTGAGGTGAGGACCACGCATGTCCTCCTCTGCCCTGTCAACGCTGCCTGAGCGCATGCCGTTCCGCCAGGGACGTCGATACGCCGAGGGCGAAACGGCCGGTCCGTCGTCCGAGCCCGCCGGACAGCACGGAGCCCCCGCCGCCCTGGGGCAGCGGGGGCTCCGGAGATCCCACGGTCACGCCGAAACCTGTCGGGCGGGATCGGTCACCCGCTCATCGGCCGCCACTCGGGCCGGCGACGAAAGGGTGACGATGCCTCGATCAGTGCGCTGCTTCGAATTGATCGATGATCGCCTGGGACAACCGACCACGGTCGGAAACGGTCAGTCCCTGGCTGCGCGCCCAGTTACGAATGGCGGTCGTCTGCTCGCGGTCCGGGGCCATCCGCCCGGCCGGTCGACCCGCCTTCACCTGACGGCTGCGGGTGCGGGCACTGCGACGGCCGGCCTCGCCGCGACGACCGGCCGCGACGAACATCGAAAGCGCGTCGTTCAGCTTCTTGGCGTTCTTCTCATTCAGGTCGATCTCATACCACGTGCCGTCGAGACCGAATACGTAGGTATCCGTCGCGTCCGTGCCATCGATGTCATCGACGAGGGTGGTGGTTGTCTGCGTGGCCATTTCAATCCTCCGGAGGGAGCTAATCCGTTGTTGTGTCATGAGCATAGGACACTGCGGCAAACACAACGACCCAACGAGCCGGGACTTTTTCGTGTTTCCGGTGTACGCGAACGTTCTTCCCGTCACAAATGGCCCGGCGCGGCGACAACGAGCATCGTCGCCGCCGAGTTCCCGGCCAACTGCTATTCCCCGGGGCGGATGAAGGGAAACAGGATCGTCTCCCGGATCCCGAGGCCGGTGAGGGCCATCATGAGTCGGTCGATGCCCATCCCCATACCGCCGGCCGGCGGCATTCCGAACTCCATTGCCCGCAGGAACTCCTCGTCCAGCTTCATCGCCTCGTCGTCACCGAGCCCCGCGTACCGGGCCTGCTCGACAAAACGTTCCCGCTGCACGACCGGATCCACGAGTTCGGAATAGGCCGTCGCCGTCTCGTAGGTGTTGATGTAGAGGTCCCACTTCTCCGCCAGGCCTGGAGTCGTGCGGTGGTCCCTGGTCAGCGGGGAGGTATCCACCGGGAAATCACGGACATACGTGGGTTGGATGAGGGTGGGCACGACGAGATGGTCGAACAGTTCCTCGGCCAGCTTTCCGGGACCGTAGTGCGCGGCCACGCCGACGCCGAGTCGCCCGGCGAGCGCGACCAACTCCGACATCGGCGTCAGAGCGGTGATCTCCTCGCCCGCGGCGTCGGACAGCGCCCCGAAAAGAGTGACCGCCCGCCAGGTTCCACCGAAGTCGAGCTCGGTGCCGTCCGGGTGGACGACGGTCGTGGTGCCCAGGGCGGCCAACGCGGCGTTCTGCACCAGACTCGTCGTCAGTTCGGCCATCCCGTTGTAATCGGAGTAGGCCTCGTAGGACTCCAACGAGGTGAACTCCGGCGAATGGGATGAATCCACACCTTCGTTACGGAAATTCCGGTTGATCTCGAAGACTCGATCGAGACCGCCGATCACCGCGCGTTTGAGGAACAGCTCCGGTGCGATGCGCAGGAACACGTCCATGTCCATCGCGTTCAGATGAGTCACGAAGGGTCGCGCCGCGGCGCCGCCGTGGATCACCTGCAGCATCGGGGTCTCGATCTCGAGGTAATCCCGCTGGTGGTACGTATCCCGAAGGGATCTCATCACCTGTGACCGCAACTCGACGGTCCGTCGGGCGGTCGGCCGGACGATCAGATCGACGTATCGCTGCCGGGCACGGCTTTCCTCCGACATCGGACGGTGCGCGACCGGCAGCGGGCGCAGCGTTTTGGCGGTCAACTGCCAACGGTCGGCCTGCACCGATAACTCCCCGCGCCGGGAGGTGATGACCTGCCCGTGCACGAATACGTGGTCCCCCAGGTCGACCGTGGCCTTCCAGAGCGCCAACTCCGCCGCGCCGACACCAGCCAGCGAAATCATCACCTGGAGTTCCGCGCCACTTTCGCCGGCCCCACCCTCCCGGAGAGTGGCGAAGCACAGCTTCCCGGTATTACGGATGAACAGAATGCGCCCGGCGACACCCACCAATTCACCCGTTTCGGTGTCTGCCTCCAGATTGGGATATCGCCGGCGGACCGCAGCGAGTGAGTCGGTGCGTTCGACCCCCACCGGATACGGGTCCCTACCCTCAGCGATCAGCCGGGCGCGCTTCGCGCGGCGGATCAACATCTGTTCCGGTAGATCGTCGACCGGGTCGGCAGCAACCCCGGTCGGTGCAGGTATCGGAGAGGACGGGGAATCAGGCGCGATCACACGGGCGAACTCTACGGGGCCGACGATGGGGTCCCGGCCGGACCGGACCGGCAGACTGGAGGGCATGACGGTGGCGGCGGTACCCGGCGGCCCGTCCGGCCGGTCGGCCCGGACAGTCTGGCCGACGGATCGGTGGCGGCCCGCCCAAGCCCGGCATCGGGCCCTGGTGGACGACCTCACCGCGGCGGCCCGGGAGCGCAAGGCCGCCGGGGTCACCCATCCCGTCGAGGACTTCCTCTTCACCTACTACCGGATGCGGCCGTCGAAGCTGCGACACTGGCACCCCGGCGCCGCCCAGGCGTTGCGGGACGCCCCCGAGCACGCCGAACTGCGGTTCTACCGCACCGCGGACGGCATCACCGGCGTCGACCTCCCCGCCTTCGCGGCCGACCGGGGCGAGACGCTGACCCTGGTCCGGCGGCTGCTCACCGCGACGGCCGCGGCCACTCCCCAGTTCGGCTGCTTCGGTCTGCACGAGTGGGCGATGGTGCACCGGCAGACCGAAGAGCAGCGGCGCCACGGGACGTGGCCGCTGCGGCTCGGACAGCAGGGCACCGACGATGTGGTCACCAGCCATCCGGTGCGGTGTTCACACTTCGACGCGTTCCGGTTCTTCACGCCGGCGGCCCGCCCGCTGAATCTCCTGCAGCCCACCGTCTCGACCCGGGTGGAGATGGAACAGCCTGGCTGCCTGCACGCCTCGATGGACCTCTACAAATGGTCCTACAAGATGCTGCCGGTGGTCTCGTCGGAACTGGTGCTGGACTGCTTCCAGCTGGCCCGGGATGTCCGGGAGCTCGACATGCGTGCCTCGCCTTACGATTTCACCGCCCTCGGCTACCGGCCGGTGCGGATCGAGACCACCGCGGGCAAGGCCGAGTACGTCGCGGGGCAGCGGGAATTCGCGGGCCGGGCCGGGGCGCTCCGCGTCCGCCTGCTCCACGCGTTGGCGGTCACCGACCACCCACAGGTCGGTGGGCTGGACGGCCGCGGCGGGTGAGGCTGACCCGGTCCGGT
>JBDSLP010000166.1:0-26632 GCA_039916325.1 Nakamurella sp.
TGCCACAACCGCCAACCACCCCGCGAATCGCTTCATCCTCCGAGCCTGCGATCCGCACACCCGGAGCGACATCGGTGAACCAGCGGGGACCGGTCCGGACCTACGTACTGCGACCGCCGCTGCGGCCGGTGGGCGGCTCGGCACCCAGAACCCCACCCCCAGGTCAGCGCGCCGCCGGATACCCAGCTTTCGGTAGACCCGTCCCAGATGCGTCTCGACCGTCCGTACGGACAGCGACAACTGCTCGGCGATCTGCTGATCCGTCCGGCGGGCAGCGGCGAGTCGGGCCACCTGGGCCTCCCGCTCGGTCAGACCGGGGTGGGTCATCGCCCGCACCACCGGGCTGTGCACGTCCGGGCACTGGGCCCCCAGCGTCCGGAGTCGTTCGGCGGCGCCCGTGGCGACCATCGGATCCTGTTGGGCACGATAGGCCTGGATGGCCTGGGCCTGGCATTCCAGGGCAAACCAGCGCAGGCCGACGGCCCAGAGGGCGCCGGCGGCGCGTTCCGATGCCTCCGGCGACCGGTCCCGTACGGCTTCGGCGTGCGCTCGCTGCGCGGCTCGCGCCGGTCCGGGTAGGCGCCCGAGGATGCCGAGCAGCTCGGCTGTCCTGGTGTCGCCGTAGCGGAGCGCGGCGTACCAGCCGGCCACGGCGATCGCGGCCTGACCGGCGTCCGCGGCGAAGGCTGCAGCATGTCGGGCGGCCTTCCGGGCCGCGGCCAGATCCCCGGTTCCGGCCAGGATCGCGGCTTCGGCGAGAGCGATGTCCGCGTGATAGACCGGCGCCCGCGGACCTGCGACGAGTTCGGCGTGCAACGCGACCGCGTTGGTCTGTTCGCCGGCGACGACCAGGGCCTCGATCATCATCGACCGGACCCACGGCAGTGTCACCCCACACCACTGGCCGCGCGCGACCTCGGCCTCCCGGAGAAGTCGGAGCGCCTCGGTGACCTCGCCCAGATGTAGCCGGCACCACCCTGCCACCAGCGCGTACTGGGCACGCATCCCGTCGTCACCCACCCGCAACATCCGGGAGTACCCACGGTCGGCGCGCGCCACGCCCTCGACCACATCGAGCACGGTCTGCACCGGGGCCAGCGCCTCGATCAGTCCCAGGGCGTCCGGCCCCTCGGGAAGTCCACTCGTTGCGGCGTTGACCGCGGGGCTGACGAGAGCGAGGCCGTGGGACAGCGCGGGACCGTCCCCCTTGGCCAGCAGGAGGCTGAGGTAGGTCAATCCGGCGTGGGCGACCGCAGGTGGCGGGGAAACCGGGTCCTCGGTCACGGCCTTGGCCAGCGCCATCGCCTCGTCGAAACGGCGGCTCCGCCAGAGTGCGGTCGACCGGACGGCCGACAGCTCCGCCGCCGGGCCGTGTCGCACCACCAGGTCGTCGATGAACTCCAGGGCGCGCTCCGGCGACTGACCGGGCATCGCCATCAGGAACGCCGTGGTGACCGCGACCCCGGCGGCGATGGCCGTGGGCGCGGAATCGGTGTCGATTGCGGACAGCACCGCATGGGCCTCGTCCACCTGGTGCCGGTGAGCCAACATGTGCGCGAGTCGGAGCTGGGCGACGGGCCCGCCACCGGCGTCGACCGCGGCCCGGAGGAGCTGCTCGCAGAGCTCCGGATCCGACTTGGCGGTCAGTCCGGCCACCGTCAGGAGCTCCTCGACGGGCAGCACCAGATCCAGTTCGCAGGACCATCGGGCCAGCTGCACCCGGTCGATCTGGGTCAGCTCCGATCGGGACATGGGCAGGGCAGACAGCAGGAGCTGGAAGTGACGGCGTCGTCGCAGCGTCGGCAGCGTCGACAGGACCGCCACCTGGAGCAACGGATTCGAGAGCCGAACCAGATCGGCCTCGACATCCACCGTGACCACCCCGGCCGCTTCGGCCGCGTCGATGACGTCGTCGCCGCCGACCACCCGGGCGAGGTCGATGCCGACCGGCTCGGCCAACGCGACGATCTCGACGAACGACCGCACCGCGGGGGTGATTCCCCGGACGCGGAGGTCCATCAGCTCGGGCAGGTGCGGCAGGCCCGGCAGCGGCCCGGCCACTGACCAGAGCTGCCGTCGCTGCCGGATACCACCGTCTCGCAGACCGGCGGCGACCAACTCACGGATCATCAGCGGATTGCCCACGCCCCGGGTGTGCAGCAACCAGCTCAGCCCCGAGTCGACCTCGGGCCCCAGCAGGTGGCGGAGCAGGTCGGATGTCTGCTGCAGAGTGAGTCCGCCGACCTCGTGGAGCGCGATCCGGCCGGACTTCCAGATTTCCCGGACGGCGTCGGGCAGCGGCTCGTCCGGCCGCACCGCCACCACCACGGGCAGGCCGTCCAGAGCGAGTTCGTAGAGCAAGCCGGCGGATGCGGGATCCAGCAGGTGCGCGTCGTCGACGGCCAACACGCCGAGGTCACGGGCGAGGATCTCCGCACGAAGGGCATCGACCCCAATGACACCGGTCGCCAGCGCTCCGAAGACGCCCAGCGAGGTACCGACCGAGGACGGCGCACACGACACCCTTGCTGCGTGACGACCACCCGCCGACCTGACCGCGCGCACAAGTTCGATCAGCAGGCGGCTCTTTCCGATGCCGGGGACCCCTCGCAACATGGCTCCGCGGCCGGCGTCCACCTCGCTGAGCAGGGTGCCCATCAGCTTTTCGTGCCCGACCAGAGGAGTCGACATCGGCACCGACGGTCGTAGCGCCTCCGAGGTCACGGCAGCCGACCGTGGCTGACGCGCCGAGGGCAGGCCGACAGGGGGGCCGGGGCGGGCATCGACTGACCCTAAACCCCGATTCCGGTTGCCGTCACCCCGTCCTGATCGACCATGGGGCAAGGCCTTTACCCCACTTCCAGCGGCGCCCATCCGGTCGCGTCCATCAGGGCCGCGATGCGGTCCTGCCCGGCCTGCCCGAGGTCGCCGGCGTCCGGGCTGAAGTAACCGGACGGCAGCGCCGCATCCCCGTTCGGGCCGTTGAGCTCGCGATACAGATCGATGCACACCGCGCCGTGGGCGGTGGCGATGCTGCAGATGGCCCCGTTCCAGGTGTCGAGGAAGGCTTTGGCGGTGGTCGGTCCCTGGGCGATCTGCGCCGCGGTGAAGAATTTCTGGGGCGAGTATTCCGGTCCCACCAGCAGGTCGTTGTAGAACGTCGTCACGCGGACGGCGGTCGGCCGACCCTCCCTCAGGGCGGCGATCTGAGTGAGGGCGCCGTCGAGCGCTACCGCGAACAGCTTCTGGATCGCGGTGACACACGCCGCGTCGTACACCGCACCACAGGTGTCCGGGTCCTGATACCAGGGGATGGAGTTGGCTGAGACGGTCAACGTGATCACATCCGCCCCGGCAACAGCAGCTCGGGGCAGCAGCTCGGTCCGGACCGGGTTGTAGGGATCGTCACGCCAGTTGTCGCTGGTCAGCTCGGCCAGCAGGCCCGCCGCGGTGAGTCGATTGTGCTGGCTGGCATCGATCAGCGTGACCGGTCCACCCATCCGGGCGACCAAACCGTCGCGGACCAGGTGGGGATAGGACGTACATCGGCCGCAGTCATCGGGCGCCGCGTAGACGTTGGAGTCACCCAGGGCCAGGTAGACCAGGCCCGGAACGTCGCTCTGGGGTGCGGCGGTCGTCACCGACACCGATACCGATCCCGATTCCGACGAGGACGAGGAGGGCGACGGGGACGGGGACGAGGAGCACCCCACCACTGCGGCCACCAGGAGGGCCACGGCGCCAGCGGCGACTGTCGGGCGTCGACGCCACCGCCGGGCACTCCACCCAGGGATTCCGGTCCCCATCGGCAAGCCCCTCAGTGACGTGGGCGGGATTCTGAAGAGAATCAGCGTCCGCCGACGAACGAGCGGGCGGCCATACGTAGTGCCACCCACAGCCGCCGCGATCTACGTGGTCGGGTGGTGAACTGGCCCCGAACACCCGAAGACCCCGGGTCGGACACCGTGAGGTGTTCGACCCGGGGTCTCGGGACACTGGAAGCCGGCGGGAACTAGTTCCCGGCCAGCCGCTCCTTCAGTGCAGCGAGCTGCTCGTCGTTGACCAGCGAACCGGTCGGCTCACTCGACGGGGCAGTGGCACCTTCGGTCTCCCCTTCGACGTCGACGTCACCGGTGCTGGAGGAGTAGTTGCTCGGCTCAGCGGCGGCGGCGTCGGCGACGATGGCCGCCGCGACCTGCTTCAGGTGAGCCGCGTAGGTCTCCTGCGCATCCGAGTACTGCTTCTCCCACGCCTCGCGCTGTGAATCGAAACCGTCGAGCCATTCGCCGGTGGTGACGTCGAAGCCCTCCGGCGGCACGAAGTTGCCCTGCTCGTCGTAGTGGTCCACGACGCCGTACTGCGCGCGGACCTCGTCGAACTCGGTCTCCGGGGTGATCCCCTCGTTGGCCTGCTTGAGCGACAGCGAGATCCGGCGACGCTCGAGGTCGATGTCGATGACGCGGACGAAGATCTCGTCGTCGACCGTGACGACCTGCTCCGGGATCTCCACGTGGCGACCCGCCAGCTCGGAGATGTGCACCAGGCCCTCGATGCCGTCGTAGACCCGGACGAACGCACCGAACGGCACCAGCTTGGTGACCCGACCCGGGACGACCTGCCCGATGGCGTGGGTCCGGGCGAAGTGACGCCACGGATCTTCCTGGGTCGCCTTGAGCGACAGCGAGACACGCTCGCGGTCCATGTCGACGTCGAGGACCTCGACGGTGACCTCCTGGCCGACCTCGACGACCTCGGACGGATGGTCGATGTGCTTCCAGGACAGCTCGGAGACGTGCACCAGACCGTCCACACCACCCAGATCGACGAACGCACCGAAGTTGACGATCGAGGACACGACGCCCTTACGGACCTGGCCCTTGCCGAGCTGGTTGAGGAACTCGCTGCGAACCTCGGACTGGGTCTGCTCCAACCACTGGCGGCGGGACAGGACCACGTTGTTCC
Source organism: Nakamurella sp. (assembly GCA_039916325.1). Classification (GTDB taxonomy): domain Bacteria; phylum Actinomycetota; class Actinomycetes; order Mycobacteriales; family Nakamurellaceae; genus Nakamurella. Next base: position 4,963 of record JBDSLP010000166.1, read on the forward strand.
GGTTCTTGTCCAGCTCGATGATCTTCGCGTCCAGCACCCGGCCGACGTAGGGCATCAGATCACGCACGCGGCGCATCTCGACCAGCGAGGCGGGCAGGAAGCCACGGAGGCCGATGTCCAGGATCAGGCCGCCCTTGACGACCTCGATGACGGTGCCGGAGACGACGCCGTCCTCTTCCTTGATCTTCTCGATCGTGCCCCATGCGCGCTCGTACTGGGCCCGCTTCTTGGACAGGATGAGACGGCCTTCTTTGTCCTCCTTCTGGAGAACCAGGGCCTCGATGTGCTCGCCGACCTCGACAACCTCACTGGGGTCGACGTCGTGCTTGATCGAGAGTTCGCGGGAGGGAATGACACCCTCGGTCTTGTAGCCGATGTCCAGCAGGACTTCGTCCCGATCGACCTTGACGATGATGCCCTCGACGATGTCGCCATCGTTGAAGTACTTGATCGTCTTGTCTACTGCAGCGAGGAAATCCTCGGCCGTCCCGATGTCGTTGATGGCAACTTGCGGGGCGGTACGGGTAGGTGCGGACATGTGTGGGGTTGCTCCGGGGTGGACGTGGATTTGGCGTCACCGGGCCCGGACGGGCCGGTGGGTGACTGTGGGCAGGGGGTTGGTGCGGAAAGCAACGGCGCACGACGTGCGGGTGCACGACGAGCGGTACGCGACGGGAAAGGCGACCGCCCTGGACCTCACATGATCAGGGCAGCGCAGACCCACAGCGCGTCGTCCAGCGTACCCCGCCGCGGAGTCTGCTCAAAGTCGGCGACACCGCGGGCCATCCCCCCACCGGAGCCGACCGAACAGCGGGACGGTGCTGTCGACCCCTCTATTCTCGGTCCCATGTCCGACCCGCACCGCTCCGCCGAGCAGGTCCTCGGCCCCACCCGGCCGGTGAAGCGGCCCACCGGACCCGACGATTCCCGCCGGGCCAACCGGCGTTGGTGGGACGCCGACGCCGGCGACTACCACGCCGAGCACGGCACCTTCCTGGGTGACGCGGACTTCGTCTGGTGCCCGGAGCGGGTCCGCGAAGCCGACGTCGGACTCCTGGGAGATGTCCGGGGCCGCCGGGTGCTGGAGGTCGGGTCCGGCTCGGCGCCGTGTGCACGGTGGCTCCGGACGCAGGGTGCGCAGGTGGTGGCGTTCGACCTGTCGGCCGGGATGCTGCGGTACGGGCGGGACGCCGCCCGCCGGACCGGGATCGAGGTGCCGCTGGTACAGGCCGACGCCGCTGCGCTGCCGTTCCGCGACGAGGCCTTCGAGATCGCGTGTTCGGCCTTCGGCGCGGTGCCGTTCGTGGCTGACGCGGCCGCGGTGATGGCTGAGGTGGCGCGCGTCCTCGAGCCGGGCGGCCGGTGGGTCTTCTCGGTGACCCATCCGATGCGCTGGATCTTCCTCGACGACCCGGGCGAGCGCGGGCTGACGGCGGTGCAGTCCTATTTCGACCGGCGTCCGTACGTCGAGGTGGACGCCGTCGGTACGCCGGCCTACGTCGAGCATCACCGCACACTGGGGGACCGGATCCGGGACCTGGTCGGGGCGGGATTCATCCTGGTCGACCTGATCGAGCCGGCCTGGCCCGATGACCTCGACGCAATCTGGGGCCAGTGGTCCCGGACCCGCGGCGAGATCTTCCCCGGCACGGCGATCTTCGTGTGTGAGAAGCGCTGAGCCGGCCCACCCCTGGACGGTCAGCCTCGACCTCTACTCGACGGTGAGCTCCCCCATCTCGCCCCACCCGTCACCGTCGACCTGACGGCTGACGATCTTCGGGGTGGCCACCAAGCCCTGCGGGAGGTCCTTCATCGCCTGTTGGAAGTGCGCGCTGTTCACGTGCGGACCGGCTCCGTCGTCGGTGAACGCCTCCACCAGCACGAAGGTGTCCGACTCCTCGACGCTGCGGGACCATTCGAACCACAGGTTGCCAGGCTCCTGGCGGGTGGCGGCGGTGAAGTCCGCGACCAGATCCAGCCAACGATCGGTCCACTCCGGCTTGGTCTTGAACTTGACCACGATCAGGTACATGCCGTGCCCCGCTTCCTGCCCCCGGCGGTCCGTGGGCACGGCGATACTCAGTCACCCTGGTCCACCCCGTCAACCCTTCACCATTGTCCGGGTCCACGGGGCCGAGGTCCCGACGCCGCTTGCCGGGCGCGGCACACTGAGGGGGTGACCAACGCCGTTCGGACCGGACCGGTCGCCCGCGCGCTACAGATCCTGGAGGTCGTCGCCGAACGTGGCGGCGCTACCGCGAGGGATATCACCGACGCGACCGGGCTGCCGTTGCCGACCGTCTACCGGCTCTGCACCGAGCTGTCCGATGCCGACTATCTCGTGCACATCCGCAGTGAGGGTCGCTACGAGTTGGGCCACCAGGTGCACCAGCTCGGCCTGTCGCTGCACCGGCAGCTGGGGCTGTCCCGGCCGGTCACCCGCGAGATCGCCCTGCTCCACGAGTCGACCGGGTTCGCTGCGTACCTCGCCGTGTTGCGCGGCTCGGAGCTGGTGGTCGTGCACGTCGTCGACGCGCCCGACTGCCCACGCCTGCATCCGATGCGGTTCGGATTCCACGAAGCCCCACACGCCACCGCCTTCGGCAAGATCCTGCTCGCCGACCTGGACGCCACGGCCCGCGACGTCTACCTCGACCGGCACGGGCTGCGGGTCCTGACCGCACACACGCTGACCGAGAAGGCTGACCTGAACGTCCATCTCGACGAGGTCGCCCGCACCGGGGTGGCCTGGGAGAACGAGGAGTTCGCCGCCGGTTGGGCGTGCGCCGCGGTCCCGGTGCGGGGGCCGGACGTCTCGCTCGTCGGCGCCGTCGCGGTCAGTGCCCGGGTCGACCACTTCCCCCTGCACGACGTCCGGCTGGCCGCCCGGCTGCGCCAGGTGGCGTCCCGGGTGGGTGCGCATCTCCGCGGTCGCTGAGTCGTTCTCATCCGGTGAGAACGGCTGTGGATCACCCCAGCGGGTCGGGCCTACCGTGTGACCTGGACCTCACACACCGCCGTGGGGGGAGAAGGAGAAACGATGCCCGACAGCCAGGCCGGTCAACCCCCGCAGGAACCGGTCGAGCTTCAACTCGACACCGCCGTGCCCGATGGCGACGGGGGCGGCCCGACCGCAGCCCGCACCGCGACCCTCGTCCGGCTGATCAGGGTCGCCTACCCACACCCGTCCTTCCCGGACGGTCCCTATGAGCGCACCGCCCGCGCGGTCCGGGACGCCGACAGCGCTGACCTGATCCCGGCCGGGCTGGACGAGTTGGACGCCGCCGCCGGTGGCGACTTCGCTTCGCTGGACGACGACGCCGCGACGGCTGCCGTCGAGAAGATCGCCGATGGCCCGTTCTTCAAATTGGTCCACTCGACCACCGTCGTGGCCCTCTACGACGACCACGAGGTATGGGAGCTGCTCGGTTACGAGGGCGCCGCGTTCGACAAGGGCGGGTACCTGGACCGCGGTTTCGACGATCTGAACTGGCTGCCCGACGCCCGTGTCGAGGAGTACACCGGTGAGCCCCGGATCGAGCTCGTACCCACCGAGCAGGGAGCCCACCGATGACCTCGATCGCCCATTCCGAACCGACCGTGGTGATCATCGGTTCCGGCGCCGGTGGCGGCACCCTCGCCTTCGAGCTGACCGCCAAGGGAATCCCCTGCGTCGTACTGGAGGCCGGCCCGCACCTCACCCACGACGACTACGAGAACGACGAGTGGCGCGCCTTCAGCCAGATGGCCTGGCTCGACATGCGCACGACCGGCGGTAGCTGGCGGGTGGCCAAGGATTTCCCGAACCTGCCGACCTGGATCGTCAAGGCCGTCGGCGGCACGACCACGCACTGGGCCGGCGCGACACCGCGCTTCATGACCCACGAGTTCAAGGCACGCACCACCTACGGTGCGGTGGACGGGGCCAACCTGCTCGACTGGCCGGTGACGTTGGAGGAGATGGCCCCCTGGTACGACCGGGCCGAGATCGCCATGGGCTCCAGCCACCGGCACGGGCGACCGCCGATGCCGGCGAACAACAACTACAAGGTGCTCGCGAACGGTGCCGAGAAGGCCGGCTACCGCCACTACGCGACCGGTCCCTACGCGACCAACGCGACGCCCTACGACGGCCGGCCGGGCACGGTCCAGGACGGCTTCAACTTCCAGGGTGACAAGCAGGGCTCCAAGTGGTCCACATTGGTCCGGGAGATCCCGCGGGCGTTGGCCACCGGGCTGCTCGACCTGCGACCCGAGTGCCACGCCACCAAGATCACCCACGACGCCGCCGGGAAGGTCGACGCCGTCGAGTATCTGGACGCTGCGGGCAATCTGCATCGGCAGGCCGCGCGGGTCGTCTGCGTCGCGGGCAACTCGATCGAAAGCCCGCGCCTGCTGCTGATGAGCGCCAGCTCCCTGCACCCGGACGGGCTGGCCAACTCCTCCGGCCAGGTCGGTCGCAACTACATGCGACACATGACCGGGTCGGCCTACGCCCAGTTCGAGCAGCCGGTGCACATGTACCGGGGTGAGACGATGGCCGGTCTGATCGCCGACGAGGCCAAGCACGATCCGTCCCGCGGGTTCGTGGGCGGCTACTACCTGGAGACGTTGTCGCTCGGGCCTGCGTTCCTGGCCAGCTTCATCGAGCCCGGGGAGTGGGGTCGCAGCTTCACCGCCAAGATGGAGGCCTATCAGCGCACCGCCGGGATGTGGCTGGTCGGCGAGGACATGCCGCAGGAGACCAACCGCATCACGCTGGACCCGGAGGTCAAGGACCAGTGGGGACTGCCGGCGCCACACGTGCACTTCGACGACCACCCGAACGACGTCGCCATGCGCACCCACGCCTTCGCTGCGGCGGACGCGGTGTACAACGCGGTCGGCGCCGTCCACGTGCACCACACGCCGCCGTACCCGTCGACGCACAACCTCGGCACCTGCCGGATGAGTGAACGCGCCGAGGACGGGGTCGTGGACCGCTTCGGCCGGGCCCACGACGTGCAGAACCTGTTCGTCAGTGACGGCTCTCAGATGACCACCGGCGCCTCGGCGAACCCCACGCTGACCATTGTCGCGTTGGCCATCCGGCAGGCCGACCACCTCGCCGGAGAATTGGCGGCCGGTCGGCTGTAGTACTGCGGCACCGGGTCCGGACCGACGTCGGGTTCGGCCCGGACCCGGTGCCGCTCGGCGTCCAGCCGGAGGTCATCGACTGGCGCGCCAGTGTGCTGATGCCGACCGGGAACACCCCTCAGGCTCCCGGTCGGCATCACTCCTGGGTGGTGGCCCGCGTTCGGCCGCCTGATCTGAGAATGCGACCGCCGACCACCGTCCGGCAAGGGGTGGTCGGGCTCCGGCCGGGACCCGACGCCTGCCCTACTCGACGCCGTACCTCACATCGCCCGCGTGTCACGTCGCCGGCTCTGCTACAACTACGAAATGTCGTACGTGCGGCCCCCCTGTCGCCGCCCCTCACGACGCGGTGAGCTGTACCCGTGCCCCCGTCGACCGCCGTGCTGGAAACGCCTCCCCCGGCGCTCGACCGGTTACCCACGGCCGGACCCCGGGCCGAGATGGTGACCGACCAGGTGACAGGCGAGCGCGAACTCGGCGTCAGCGGCGCCGGTCCGAGCGTCGGCGGCCCGTCCACCGGGTGGCGACGGAGTTTCGAGCGGCCGGTCCGGGCCGTCTACGGCGGGGTCGTTGTCATCACGGCGGTCTTCGCCGCGGCGGCGCCGGTCGGTGACACCGCCGGGTGGATGGCGGGGTTCCTGGCCGTGCTGTTGCTGTCGGCAGGCTGGGTCTGGGTCCGCGGCTTCGACCGTCTCGTGCTGGTAGCGGTCTTCGTCGCCCTGGCCGTCGCCGTACTCCTTCCCGCGTGGGGCGGAGTGGATTCCGCCGCCGGGTGGTGGGCGTGGCAGCCGTGGGTCACGGTCTGCGTGTTGACCGGCGCGGTCTGCACGGTCGGCGGCACCGTCGTCGTGACCACGGTGAGCTCCGCGGTCTACGTCGCCGCGCGGATCGGCAGCGGCGCCCCTACCGCGACGGCGTTCTCCGAAATCGTCTCCGGCTGGCAGGCCGCCCTGCTGGTGTGCCTGGTCATGCGCGCCTGGCGGCACATCGCCGAGGTCGGCGACCGCTCCGCCCTCGCCGAGATCGCCCAGGCGACGCTGGCCGCTCAGGTGTCCGCCGCGGACCGGGGTGAGCAGTACGCCGCACGCACCCTGCACGACCGGGTGCTGCACACGTTGCGAGCGGCCACCGCCGACGAGGACCTGGTGTCGTCCACCGAGTTGTCGCTGATGGCCGTCGACGCGGTGCACGCCTTCGGAGCCCGGGCCGATGACCCCCCCGATCCGGGCATCGACCTCGCCGAACGACTCCGGCAACTGGCCGGCCTCAGTGGCCTGGACGTGCGGTGGGACGTGGAGCGGACCGCGGCACCCGGCGCCGTCCCGGAACCGGTGTGTCGCTCCTTGCTCGCCGCCGCCGCCGAGGCGTTCCGCAATGTCCGGCGACACGCCGGGACCGCGTCGGTCACCGCCACCCTGCGCCAGACCCACGACCGGGTCGAGCTCGAGATCGTCGATCGTGGAGCGGGTTTCGATCCAGCGCGGGTGTCACCGAGGTCGCGCGGACTGGTCGACTCGGTCGTCGGCGCGATGACCTCGGTGGGCGGTGGGGCGATCGTCCGATCTTCGCTCGGACAGGGGACCGACGTTCTCCTGCGGTGGCCGGCCGTGTCCGACCGGCCGCCGCAGGCCCGCGCCCGGGTCGCCGATCTCATGGTCGAACTCGGCAACGGACGACGCGATCTGCTCCGGGCGGTGGCGATCCCCGAGGCCGGTGGCGGCGTCCTGCGCTGCGTGCTGTGGATGCAGACCACGACGTCGCCGGCCGCCGTCGCGGTCGGTGGGGCGCTCGGGCTGGCCGCCCTGGTGACGGCGGCGGTGCCGATCTGGACGGGGCGGGTGCTGACCCGACGGCGGGCCGGGGCGGCGGCCCTCCTCGGGGTCGCTGCGATCGCCGCCGCCGGGCCGGCCCTGGACCCCGGGGTGACGCCGTCGTTCGGACTGGCGACGGTCGAGGTGGTGGCACCGGTGGTGATGATGCTCGCCTGGCAGTGGCGGTTCCGCACCGCGCTGGCGGTGGGCGTGGTCTTCGCGCTGACCGCGACGGCCGTCGCGGCGGGCTCCGCGCCGGGGGCGCTCGGTTACCTGCCGCAGATCCTGCTGTGCCCGCTCGCCGCCGTCGAACTCCGCATTTTGCGGAGCTTCGTCGCCGCCGACGCGGGCCGGGTCGACTCCTACTACCGGGCCCGACGGCTGACCGCACAGGTGCAGGCGGACGCCGAGGCCTTCCACCGGTCCGAGACCCGCCGGATGAGCAGGATGCGGCCGATGGTGCTGCCGACCCTGACTGCGTTGGCCGCGGGCCGGCTCGATCGTGGCGACCGCAACACCCGCACCGCGTTGGCCGTCCTGGACGCCGCCATCCGGGACGATCTCCAGATCGGGGACTGCCTGTCGCCACAGACCCGCACCCTCATCGACGCGGCGCGCCGGACCGGGATCACCGTCGACGTCACCGGGCCGCCGGGGCCGGACATCGACCTGCGAGGTCACCTCGACCCGCTCGTCGAACTCGCCCTCGGTGGGCCGTGGCGGCCCTCGTCGGTGGCCCTCACCGCGGCCCGCAATCCGGACGGCACGTCGACGCTCGCGCTGCTCGTGCGGCCGGGGCTGCCGTCGGCGCTGACGCGGCCGACCCCTCCGGTGGTCGACACCACCGACCTCACCCTGCTGCGGGTCCAGGTCCCGGTCCCGGACGGCCGGTCATGATCGTCCCGGACCGGCCACTCACCGTCGCCGCCGTCGACGACCATCCGTTCGTGCTGCGGGGTATCGAGAGCGCGCTGGCCGATCATGCTCCCTGGGTGACCGTGGTCCGGCAGGCCCCGTCGGTGACCGCGCTGCTGCACGGACCGGGACGCCCGGCCGAGATCGTGCTGCTCGACCTGCACCTGCAGGCCGACACCGACCGCGACCCCGGGGACAACGTCCGGCGGCTCGTGGCCCGCGGCGCTGCCGTCATCGTGCTCACCGCGGAATCGCGACCTGTCCCGATCCGAGAGGCCGTGGCCGCCGGCGCCGCCGGCGTCTGTCTGAAGGCGGACCCGGTGGAGACGCTGGTCTGCGCCCTGCGCGCGGTACGCGCGGGCGAGCTGGCGACGTCCAGCACGCTGGCCCACGCGTTGGTGACCGACGACCGGTTGACGACCGGGTTGACCACCCGTGAGCGCGAGGTGTTCGACCTGTTGGCCCACGGGGTGGGACGGTCCGAGATCGGAAAACTGCTGTCCCCACCGGTGACCGTCCACGCCGTCGACGCCTGCGTCAAGCGGGTCGCTCAGCGCTACCGAGCGCTCGGCCGCCCGACCTTCAACGCCTACGAGACCCTGACTCAGCTCGTCCACGACGGTCACCTCGACCTGCATGCGGGGCCGCCTCCCCGACCGTCGGGCTGACGGGACGCGCCGACACGGGCGCCCAGCGTCGCGGGTTCGGTCGCGGGTTCGTCAGTGGGCAGCTGCCTCCCAGCTGGGACCGACGCCGATGGACACGTCCAGCGGCACGTCGAGGGCATAGGCGGCGGCCATCTCGTCACGCAGGACCGCCGCGATCAACTCCTGCTCCCCCGGCGCGACCTCGGCGACCAGCTCGTCGTGGACCTGCAGCAGCAGCCGGGACCGCAACCCCTCGGCCTCGATACGAGCCTCGACCCGCAGCATCGCCACCTTGATCAGGTCGGCGGCGCTGCCCTGGATCGGCGCGTTGAGGGCATTGCGCTCGGCCAGCTCGCGGCGCTGCCGGTTGTCGCTGGTCAGGTCAGGGATGTAGCGGCGGCGGCCGAGCAGCGTCTCGGTGTACCCCTCGATCCGGGCGGTGTCCACGACCCGGCGCAGGTAGTCACGCACCCCACCGAACCGGGAGAAGTACAGATCCATCTGGGCCTGTGCCTCCTCACGGCTGATCTTGAGCTGGTGGGACAGTCCGAACGCCGACAACCCGTACACCAGGCCGTAGGTCATGGCCTTGATGCGCCGGCGCATCTCGCCGTGCACCTGCTCGATCGGGATGCCGAACGCCTGCGCCGCGACGAAGGTATGCAGGTCCTCGCCGGAGTTGAACGCCTCGATCAGCCCCTCGTCCTTGGACAGGTGGGCCATGATCCGCATCTCGATCTGGGAGTAGTCGGCGGTCATCACACTCTCGAACCCGGCCGAGGCGATGAACACCCCGCGGATGCGACGACCCTCGTCGGTGCGGACCGGGATGTTCTGCAGGTTCGGCTCGGTGGACGACAACCGTCCGGTGATGGCGATGGTCTGCTGGTAGGTCGTGTGGATACGGCCGTCGTCGCCGGTGGCCTTGATCAGGCCCTCCACCGTGGTGCGGAGCTTGGAGACGTCGCGGTGCCGCAGCAGCGCGGTCAGGAACGGATGCGGCGACTGCTCGTGCAACGCGGCCAGCGCGTCCGCGTCGGTGGTGAAACCGGTCTTGGTTCGCTTGGTCTTGGGCATCTGCAGCTCGTCGAACAGCACGACCTGCAGCTGCTTGGGCGACCCCAGATTGACTTCGTGACCGATCGCGTCATAGGCCTGCTGGGCGGCCGCTGCGGCCTCGGCGGCGAAATCGGACTGCAGGGCCTGCAGCCCGTCGGAATCGACCGCGATGCCGGTGCGCTCCACCGAACCCAGGACGACGGTCAGCGGCAACTCCAGCTTGCGCATCAGATCCAACTGGCCGGCGGCGGTCAACTGCGCGGTCAGCGCGTCGTCCAGATCCAGCACCGCCAGCGCACGCAGCATGTCCTCCGCGGCCGCCGCATCGGCGGCCGTGTCGCCCTCGGTCTCGCTCTCCAGCTCGAACGACAGCTGTTCCTCCGGCGACACGACCTGAATTTCGGCGGTCAGCGTCCGGTGCAGGTACCGCTGCACGAGATCACCGAGGTCGAAGGTGCGCTGCCCCGGCAGGGCGAGGTAGGCGGCGAGGGCGGTGTCGCTGACGACGCCCCGCAGCTCCCACCCGCGGCCGGCCAGGATGTTGGCCGCGAGTTTGACGTCGTGACCGACCTTCTCGGACTCCTCGTCGGCGAGCCAGTCGGCCAGGGCCGCGTCGTCGTCGGGATCGACCCTGATCGGATCGATGGCCGCCGCCACGCCGCCGGGGGCGGCGATGGACAGCATGCGCGGGTCACCGTCCCCGCGGATCCAGGTGCCGGTGACCCAGATGCCGACCTTGCGGCCGACGGCGTTCTCGGCCAGCCAGTCACGGACCGCCCCGGACTCGAGCAGCCCGCCGTCGAGCTGGAACTTCTCGTCACTGGTGACGTCGGTCTGCTGGAAGTACTCCAGCAGCCGCTCGCGCAGCACCCGGAACTGCAGCTGGTCGAAGATGTCGTGGACGGCGTCACGGTCGTACGGCTGGGCCTCCAGGTCGACGATCGGGTCGACGTCCAGCGGGACATCGCGGACCAGCTCGGTGAGCTTGCGGTTCATCAGCACCTGGGCCAGCGCGCCCCGCAGCAGCCCGCCCGCCTTGCCCGGGACCTCGTCCACCCGGTCGACCAGGTTGGCCAGCGATCCGAACTCGCCGACCCATTTGGCCGCCGTCTTCTCCCCGACGCCGGGGATGTTGGGCAGGTTGTCGGACGGATCGCCTCGGAGAGCAGCGAAGTCCGGGTACTGGGCCGGGGTCAGTGCGTACTTCGCCTGGACCGATTCCGGGGTGAAGCGCGTCATGTCGGAGACGCCCTTGATCGGATAGAGCACGGTGACGTCCGGGGTGACCAGCTGGATCGCGTCCCGGTCGCCGGTACAGATGCGGACCGTCATGCCTTGGGCGGTGGCCTGCGTGGTGAGGGTGGCGATGACGTCGTCGGCCTCGAAGTTCACCGCTGTCAGCGACGGGATGCGCAGTGCGGTCAGCACCTCGCGGACCAGCTCGACCTGACCCTTGAACTCGTTCGGCGCCGACGACCGGTTCGCCTTGTAGGCGACGAACTCCTCGCTGCGCCAGGTCTGCCGGGACAGGTCGAAGGCGACGGCGACGTGGGTGGGCCGCTCGTCGCGCAGCAGGTTGAGCAACATCGAGGTGAAGCCGTACACCGCGTTGGTGTGCTGGCCGCTGCTGGTGGCGAACTTCTCCGCCGGCAGCGCGTAGAACGCCCGGTAGGCGAGCGAATGTCCGTCCAGCAACAGCAGCGTGGGTTTCCCCGCGGCGCCGCCGTAGGGGCCGACCGGACCGGGCTTCAGGGTGGGTGCACTCACGGGACGAGTCTAGGGTCGGGGTCCGACAGTGCCCGCCGGAGTGACCACCCGCCGCACGACCCGTGGAGGACCGACCGTGACCGACCTGAGCCTGGACGCCGGCGAACTCGCCGGGAAGATGGGCATCGTCATCACCGAACACACCGCCGCCCGGACGTCGGGCACCATGCCGGTCGCGGGGAACCGTCAGCCGTACGGACTCTTGCACGGCGGGGCGTCCGCGGTGCTCGCCGAGACGCTGGGGAGCGTGCACGCCGCCCTCGCCGCGCCGCCCGGCCTTGTGCCGGTCGGCACCGACCTGAACTGCACCCACCACCGGGCGATGAGCTCGGGCATGGTCTTCGGCGTCAGCACCCCTGCACACGTCGGTCGCGCGATGGCCAGCTTCGAGATCGTCGTCTCCGACGAGAACCATCGGCGGATCTGCACCGCCCGGCTGACCTGCACCTTCATCGACGCCGGCCGGGCCCGCCCGACCGCCGCCGGCTGATGTCCACCGACGGCTGATGTCCGCCGACGGACCGCCGCCGACGGACCGCCGCCACACAGATCAGTCCTCGGTCGCTTCGGCGGAGTCCGGACCGGCATCCTGGGCCGCATCCAGCACGCTGACCGAGATGCCGTAGGGGAGGAACCGCACCGTGCGGGTCATGTCCGTGTTGCTCTTGTTCGCGCGGAGCGCATCGAGCTCGGTCGCGAAGACCTGCTCGACCTGGGCGCCGCCGTCGGTGCTCACCGTGTAGATCGCCCAGACCCCGTCACCGGCGTCACCGGCGGTCTCCGGCTGCGCCGCCGGGCGGGGGCGGAAACCGGCGCCGCCGGGTCGGCCGTCGCCACCGTCGAACATCCGGCCGAGCTGGCCCATCAATCCTTTGAGTTGTTCGCCCGCTCCCGGGAACATCCGGTTCAGGTCGTCGGGGTTGAACCCGAACGGTTCGTTGTCGGCCATCTGATCCTCCTGGTCGGTGCCCGGTCTGCGGGCTACCACCAGTGTGCCCCGGCCGGCCGCCGGTCGGATCACGCTCAGCCGGACCACTACCCTGTCGGCGTGACGTTTCACCGGTACCTGGCCCTGGGCGACTCCTTCACCGAGGGCGTGGGTGATCAGGACGACTCCCGACCGAACGGTGTCCGGGGTTGGGCGGACCGGGTCGCCGAGGTGCTCGGAACCGCGGCGGCCGACTTCACCTACGCCAACCTGGCCATCCGCGGCCGGAAACTGGCGCAGGTCATCGACGAACAGGTCACGCCGGCGGTGGCCTTGGAACCCGACCTGATCACGCTCTACGCCGGGGCCAACGACGTGTTGCGGCCCAAGGTCGACATCGACCGGCTGATCGGGATCTACGACGACGGCGTCGGACGGCTGGCCGCCACCGGGGCCCGGCTGGTGCTGTTCACCGCCTACGACACCGGTGGGCCCAACGCCTCGGGGGTCTTCGGCGCGCTCCGCGGCCGGTTCGCCATCTACAACGAGCTGGTCCGGGAGATCGCCGAACGGCACGGCACGCTGCTGGTCGACTTCTGGCGGATGCACGAGCTCGACGACCCCCGGATGTGGGACGTCGACCGGCTGCACTTGTCGACCGCGGGGCACCAACGGGTGGCGATCGCCGTCCTGGACATCCTCGGCGTCGCACACGGGCTGCAGCCGCCGGCCCTGGAACCGTTGCCGACGCTGTCCGTTCGGGAGCGACGGGCGGCGGACGCCGTTTGGGCGAAGGCCTACCTCGGGCCGTGGGTCCGTCGCCGCCTGACCGGCACCTCGTCCGGCGACGCGCTCAGTGCGCGCCGACCGGTTCCGGCGCCGATCGATCAGCCTGCATCCTGACCGCCCCTCAGCGGCTGGCTCGCTCGAGCAGCTCCAGGATGTGCTCGTACGGATGCCCGGTGGCCCGGGTCATCCCCAGCTCGCAGGTCCGGTTGCACGACGCGTAGCCGTCGAACTCCCCCGCCGCGATCTCGGCGCCCTGCGCCGCAGTGGCCGACGCGGTGAGCTCCGGGTGCAGCAGGCCGCGATCACCGGCGAACCCGCAGCACCCCCAGTCCGCAGGCACCGTGACGCGGCCGGCCACCGCCGACGCGACCGCGAGCAGCTCTCCGTTGATCCCCATCCGGGTCGACGAGCACGTCGGGTGCAGGGCGAGAGTGTCCAGCGCAGCGGTGATCTCGAGCTTCGGCAGCACCTCGGCCTCAACGAATGCGACGCTGTCCACGAACATCAGCGGCCCACCGCCGACGGAGTTCTCCAGCATCTGCCGCAGTCCCTCGGTGCACGACGAGGCGTCGCAGACGATGGGGATCTCGCCGTCGTGGCTGGCCCGCCGCAACGCCGGTATCACCTTGGCCGTCATCGCCGCGTATCCGTTGGTCATCCCTTTGGACTTCCACGGGGTCCCGCAGCACAGACCCGGCAGGTCATCGGGGTACCGGAGATTGACACCCGCACGGGCACACAGGGTCTCGAACGCGGACCGCACCCCGGCACCGCCTTCCGCCGGACCGAACATCGTCCCCACACACGCCGCGAAGTAGACCGCGTCGACGGTGTCCCGGTCGGACGCCGGCCGGGTCCCGCGGGCCTTCACCGGCCGCGGTCGGGCGTCACCGCCGCCGGGCAGGTCCTTGGACCACAGCGGGAGTACGTCCTTGTCGATCACCGTGCGGGCCAGTCGGTTGGGTCCGACCACGAGCGGCGCCGGTAGGGCGGCCGCCACGTCCAGGGCCGTGGCCGCGATCCTGGTGGCGCCGTTCCAGTGTTTCGCGGCGGTCTTCCACCCGGCCTGCGCCAACCGCCCGGCGTCCTCGGACCGGAGCCGCTTCATGAGGTCACCGGTGTTGATGAGTACCGGACAGGCCGTCTGGCACATGCCGTCGACTGCGCAGGTGTCGACGGCGTCGTAGTCGTAGTCCCGCTCCAACTCGGCAAGCAGGATGGAGTCGCCCGCCTCCCGGGCCCGGGCCATCTCCCGGCGGAGCACGATGCGCTGTCGCGGAGTGGTGGTGAGATCCTTGCTGGGACAGACCGGCTCGCAGTAGCCACACTCCACGCAGCGATCCACTTCGGCCTCGACGGTCGTCGTGGTCTTGAGGTTCTTCAGGTGCTCGTTCTCGTCGTCGGTGATGATCACCCCGGGGTTCAACATGCCGCGGGGATCGAAGAGTCGCTTGATCTCCCGCATCACCTCGTAGAGCTCGTCGCCGTACTGCCGCCGGACGTAGGGCGCCATCACCCGCCCGGTGCCGTGCTCGGCCTTGAGCGTGCCGCCCTGGTCCAGCACGAGCTGCACCATGTCCTCGGTGAACGCCGCGAAGCGGTCCAGTGACGCCGCCCCGCCGAGGTGCTCGGTGAGCATGAAATGGATGTTGCCGTCCTTGGCGTGCCCGAAAATCACGCTGTCGGTGTAGGAGTGCCGGGAGAACAGTCCGGTGAGTTCCTCACACGTCGGCAGCAGGGCCGCCACGGGCACCGAGATGTCCTCGAGCATCGCGGTGGTACCGGATGGTCGGGCGCCGGCGACCGTGGCGTAGAGCCCCTTGCGGATGTGCCACAGCCCAGCCCGCGCCCGCGGGTCGGAGGTGAGCTCGGCCGGGTTCGAGAGCGGCAGCACCCGCAGCACCGCGCCCGCGGCTGCCGCCTGCTCCCGAACGTCGTCCATCGATTCCGACTGGTACTCGATCAGCAGAGCGGCGTGCCGGTCGACGGCGATCCGCTGCAGGACCGGATCTGCCTGCGGGTCGAGCTGCGCGACCCGCAACGACACGGCATCCATCAGCTCGATCGTCGCCGGCCCGGTCGACACCAGGGCGGGCAGGGCGCCGGTGGCCCGGCTGAGGTCATCGAAGACGAGCAGACCGGTGACCGCCTTCGACAGCAGCGGCACCGTGCGCATCACCACCGAGGCGATGAACGCCAGCGTTCCCTCACTCCCGATGATCAGGTGGGCGAGGATGTCCACCGGGCGCTCGTGATCGAGGAACGAGTTCAGCCCGTAGCCCATGGTGTTCTTCATCGAGAACTGGTGTTCCAGCCGGGCGACCGACGCCGGGTTGGAGCGCACCCGATCACGTAGCCGCTCGAGTCCCGCGTGCAGATCGGGCTCGAGCGCCCGCATCCGGGCGTCGGCATCGGCCGCGGCGGTGTCGAGCACCGTCCCGCTCGGCAGGACCAGCACCAACGACTCGAGGGTGTGGTAGGTGTTCTGGACGGTGCCGCAGGCCATCCCGCTGGAGTTGTTGGCCACGACACCACCCATGGTGCAGGCGGTCTCGCTGGCCGGGTCGGGTCCGAGCTTGCGGCCGAGGCGGGACAGCCGTTGGTTGACCTGGCGGACGGTCGCGCCGGGACCGACGCGGACCCGAGCGCCGTCGTCCAGGATCTCGATACCGCGGAAGTGCCGGCGGGTGTCGGCGAGGATGCCGTCGGTGACCGCCTGCCCACTGAGGCTGGTCCCGCCGGACCGGAAGGTCAGCGGCACCGAGTGGGCGGCGCTCACTGCGAACAGCCGTCCTACCGCGTCCGCGTCGGCGGGGGTGGCCACTGCGGTCGGCGTGAGCAGGAAGTGCGAGGCGTCGTGGGCCATTCCGAGGCGGTCGCTCGCCCGGCTGCGAACCCCGTCGGCACCGACGGCTCCGACGAGAGCCCGCAGCACCGGGTCGGTCACTCCCGGCATCGTCGAGGTCTCCGGCTCACTGATCAGGTCGGTCATGCGACCACCATCCATCCGAGCACCGGGGTGGACTGCAGGTAGACGAGCACGCAGACACCCAACAGCAGGATGCCTGTCCACTTGGCCACCGACCGGAGCAGATCACTCTCCCGCCCCTCCAGTCCGACGACCGCGGCGGCGATCGCCAGGTTCTGCGGTGACACCATCTTGCCCACCACACCGCCGGACGTGTTGGCCGCGGCCAGCAGGATGGGGCTGATCCCGGTCCGTTGGGCGGCGGTCACCTGGAGCAGGCCGAACAGCGAGTTGGCCGAGGTGTCCGATCCGGTCACGGCGACGCCGATCCAGCCGACCACCGGGGACAGGAACGCGAAGAAGCCACCGGTGGCCGCGAGCGCGAGTCCCAGCGTGACGGTCTGACCGGAGAAGTTCATCACGTAGGCGAGAGCCAGTACCGCGGTGACCGTGACCACGGTCCAGCGGAACTTGACGACGAGACCCCCGAGGGTGGCCAGGGCCTCCCGGGGCTTGACCCGCAGCAGCAACGCGGTGATGAGGGCGGCCACCAGCAGCACGGTGCCACCGGCGGTCCACAGGTTGAAGTTGAAAGTGGCTGCGGACAAGGGTTTCCCGGCACTGTTGACCACGTCGAGACCGGGCCAGCCGAACTTCCACCCGGAGTGGGTGTCCAGGAAGGTCTTCAGTGGTCCGAACGAGGTGAGGGCGAAGAGGACGACGATGATGAGGTAAGGACTGAAGGCCAGCAGAGCGCTGCGCCGACCGGGCGCCGGCACCTCGTGGGCGCCGGTGGGGCCGCTCGCGCCACCGCCACCGACGGAGATCAGGTCGCGGATCTCGGCCTGGTCGCGCGCCGAGATCGACGCCGGCTGCCAGACCCGCAGCAGCACCATGAGGGCGACCGCACCGACCATCGCGGCCACGATGTCGGCCACTTCGTAGGCGATGAAGTTGGCCGTGACGAACTGGGCCACGGCGAATGAGGCACCACCCACCAGCGCCGCGGGCCAGACCTGCCGTAGCCCGCGGACCCCGTCGACCATCAGCACCAGGATGAACGGCACGAACACGGCCAGGATGGGGGTCTGGCGGCCGACCATGGCGCCCAGCAGATCGGGGTCGATTCCGGTGATCTTGCCCAGCGTGGTGATCGGCACCGCGATCGCCCCGAAGGCCACGGGTGCGGTGTTCGCGACCAACGCCACGGCCGCGGCCTTCATCGGGGTGAGTCCGACGGCGATCAACATCACCGCGGTCACGGCGACCGGGGTGCCGAACCCGGCCAGCGCCTCCAGCAGTGCCCCGAAACAGAACGCGATCAGGATGGCCTGGATCCGGTGGTCGCTGGACAACGACTCGAAGGATCGCCGGAGCACGATGTCGTACCCGGTGATCTCGGTCAGTTTGAACACCCAGATCGCCGCCAACACGATGTAGATGATGGGGAACAGGCCGAAGGCGCCGCCCTCGGTGCCGGCGAGCAGGGCCTGACCGATCGGCATGCCGAAGGCGACCACGCCGACCACGACGGCGACCGCGAGCGACACCAGCGCCGCCTGCCACGCCTTCCAGCGCAACGCACCCAGCAGCACGAACAACGTCAGCAGCGGTAGGGCCGCACAGACAGCGGACCAGAACAGGGACCCGGCGACCGGGGCATCCTCTTGTCGGAACACGCGCTTCTCCTCTGGATCGGTAGTTCGTCGGCATTGGCGAACGCCCGTCCCGCGCGCTCCCCTAAGTTGTATAACAAGTACACACGAAAAGCAACAGGTGTTGGCAACGTGTTATACGATCGCGGCATTCTGGCCATCTGGAGGACATGTCATGGTGAAGGGCCTCAAGACCGTCTCCGTGATCGACGCACTGGCCGCCTCGTTGCGTGACCGGGTCCTCGACGGCGGCCTCGTCGCGGGGGCCACACTGACCGAGACCGAGGTCGCCGAGCAGTACGAGGTGAGTCGACCGACCGCGAAAACGGCGATCAGCATGCTGGTGCAGTCAGGCCTCCTCCGCCGGGAGGCGCACAAGACCGCGTACGTCCCCCGGCTGTCCGACGTGGACATCCACGATCTGTTCCTGGTTCGGATCCCCCTCGAGCTCGCCGTCGTGGAGCGCATAGCCGGTATGCACGCCGCGCTCGGCGGCGCCGAGCAGGCCGTGCGCGACATTGCCGCGGTCCCGGCCGACGGTGCGCACAGTGTGTTCGTCGAGGCCGACCTGCGCTTCCATCAGGAACTCGTGGATGTGGTCGGAAGCAGGCGGCTGTCCAGTCTGTACGCGCTCCTGACCGGCGAGATCCACCTGTCGATGGTCCAGTCACGGTTCGCGCTCGGACGGGACCGCATCTTCGGTGAACACGCCGCGGTGCTCGCTGCCATCAAGGCCGGCGACGCCGCCCAGGCGACCAGCCTGATGCGCGACCACCTCACCGGGGCCCAGCACGCGCTCGCCGAACAGCTCCTCATCGGCGACTCCTGACCCGTCACCGGGCCCGGCCGCCCTGGTCCCGGCCGGCGGCCGTCACTGCTGACGTCGACCTCACCGAAAGTCCTTCCCGCATGTCCGACCCCGCCGCCCCGTCTGGAGAGCCTGGAACGTCCCGGACGTCCCGGACGTCCCGCTCGTCCGCGGTGGTTCGTGGCGCCGGGCGCCTCGGCCTCGTCCAGATCACCGCCGCCGCCGTCCTGTGGGGCACGTCCGGGGTGGTGGCGCAGCTGGTCCACCGCTCGACCGGCATGGGCCCGATGGACATCAGTTTCTGGCGGCTCGCCGTCTCGGCCACCGCGATGCTGCTGATCGCCCTCCCCCGGTTCGGCAGCGTCGTCACCGCGGTCCGGCGCAACCCGTGGGCGCTGACCGCAGCCGGTATCGCTCTGGCGGCCTATCAGGGCCTGTACTTCCTGTCCGTGACCACCGCCGGGGTCAACATCGCCACCATGGTGAGCCTGGGGACCGCCCCGGTGGTGGCCGCGGTGTGGGAGGCCGTGACCCGGCGCCGACTGCCGGGCGCCCGACAGTTGGTGGTGATCGGTGTCGCGATCGCGGGCCTGGTACTGATCGCCGGTGGTCACAGCGGCGCCGCGGGACCGAACCCCGCACTGGGTGTCCTCGCCGCCCTCGGGTCCGGAGTCATCTACGGCGGCAGCGCGATCCTCGGCCGGCACCTCGCCCAGCACACCCCGGCGATCGCCATGACGACCCTGACCTCCGTGGTGGGCGCCGTGACGCTCTCGCCGTTCGTTCTGATCAGCGCCCCCTACGTGACCCCGACGGATCCCCCTTTCTCGGCCACGGCGGCCTGGATAGGCATCGGGTACGTCGGGGTCGTCGCCACCGCGGTCGCCTACATCCTGTTCAATCGGGGCCTGCGGGCGACGGAGAGCAGCTCGGCGGCCGTCCTCACGTTGATCGAGCCGCTGACTGCCGCGGTGCTGGCGGTGACGGTGCTCGCCGAACCGACGGGTGCCACGACCGTCGTCGGTGCCACCCTGCTGCTCGGGTCGGTGGCGGTGCTCTACCTGGCGCCCGGACCGTCCGGGGACGCCAAGCGGGCCACCGCCGGCGGCGCGCCCACCGGAATCCCGCCGGGCGCCGAACTGGAGGAGGCCCCAGACCGCGAAGACCCGGCCTAGCCCGGGCCTGGCCCGGACAGCCGAACGGGGCGGCGCCGTATCGGCACCGCCCCGTCGTCGCCGACTCAGCCGATCAGGACGCGATCTCCTCGCCCAGGTACGCCGCGCGCACCCGGTCGTCGGCGAGCAGGTCCTTTCCGGTACCGGAGAGGACGATCTCACCGGTCTCCAGCACGTAACCGCGGTTGGCCAGCCCCAGCGCCTGCGCGGCGTTCTGCTCGACCAGCAGTACGGTGACGCCGTCGACGTTGATCTCCCGGATGATGTCGAAGATCTGCTTGACGATCAGCGGCGCGAGACCCATCGACGGCTCGTCCAGCAGCAGGAGCCGGGGCTTTCCCATCAGGGCGCGGCCGATGGCCAGCATCTGCTGCTCACCTCCGGACAGCGTGCCGGCCTGCTGCTTGATCCGTTCCTTGAGCCGCGGGAACAGCTCGAACACGTGGTCCATGACGGACTGGTCCGGCTTCTTGAACCGGAAGGCACCCATCTCCAGGTTCTCCAGAATGCTCATCCGCGGGAAGACGTGACGACCCTCGGGCACGTGGCAGATCCCGAGGTTGATCAGCTCGTGCGCCGGGATGCCGTCGATGCGCTGCCCGTCGAAGCGGACCTCACCCGCCGACGGTCGCAGCATGCCCGACACCGTCTTCTGGGTGGTTGTCTTCCCGGCACCGTTCGCCCCGAGCAGCGCGACGATCTCCCCCTCGTCGACGTCGAACGAGATGCCCTTGATCGCCTTGATGGCGCCGTACCGGACCTCGATGTCGTCGACCTCGAGCAGACTCATTCCGTATCGCCTTCCGGCTCGTCCAGGTGGCCCGTGGGGGTCGTGTCCATGGGGGTCGGACCACCCGCGGCGGCGCCGGCGGCGGCCGCCGGGTCGTCGTCGGCGGTGCCGAGATAGGCGGCGATGACCGCCGGGTTCTTCTGGATCTCGTCCGGCGAACCCTCGGCGATCTTCTGACCGAAGTTCAGAACCACCAGCCGGTGTGCGATCGACATGACGAGCTTCATGTCGTGCTCGATGAGCAGCACCGACACCCCGTCGTTGGCGTTGATCCGTTGGATGAGCTCCGCCAGGTCCCGCTTCTCCGCCGGGTTGGTCCCCGCAGCCGGCTCGTCGAGCAGGATGACGCCGGGGTTGGTGCCCAGCGCCCGGGCGATCTCGAGTCGGCGCTGCTCGCCGTAGGCCAGCGACCCGGCCAGATCGTTGGCACGCGAGGTGAGACCGACCTCGCGGAGGAGTTCGTAGGCGCGTTTGGTGCTCTCGCGCTCCTCTCGGCGGGCCCGCGGCAGGGTCAGCATCGAGGACAGCGGCCCCGATTTCTGCCGGGTCTCGATACCCACCTTGACGTTCTCCAGCGCGGTCAACGCCGGGAACAGCCGGATGTTCTGGAACGTCCGGGCCACCCCCAGGTGGTTGATCACGTGCGTCTTCTTGCCCAGCACGCTGGCCGGACTGTCACCGACCCGGGCGGCCAGCTGGATGCTGCCCTCCTGGGGGGTGTAGACGCCGGTCAACGAGTTGAACAGGGACGTCTTGCCGGCGCCGTTCGGGCCGATGATGGCCAGGATCTCGCCCCGGTACATCTGCAGCGAGACGTTGTTCAGGCTGGTGACGCCGCCGAACCGGAGCGTCACCCCGGACACGTCGTAGACCACGTCACGGGTATCCGTCGGCGCCGCAGCCGGTTCCGTGCTCAGTGCATGGCTCATGCCCGCGCTCCCATTCCTTCGCCCGCGGGTACGGCTCGGGGCTCGTTGCCGGTGTCCTCGTCGAAGCCGTGCAGCTCGGCGGCCCGCCGCTTGGCCGGGATCAGGCCACCCGGACGGAAGATCATCATCAGCAGGACGACGGCGCCGATCCACATCTGCCGGTCCTCGGCGGGCACCTGGTCCTTGAGGAACTCCGGCAGCCAGGTGAGCACCGCAGCGCCGGCCATCGCGCCCGGTAGCGAACCCATGCCACCGAAGACGACGTAGGCCACGACCAGGATCGAGTTGTTCAG
>JBDSLP010000167.1:0-14220 GCA_039916325.1 Nakamurella sp.
GTGGACGCACCCGTGTCGGGCGGGACCGAAGGTGCGGTCGCGGCCACGCTGGCCATCATGGCCGGGGGCAGCGACGCCGCCGTGGAGACGGCCTGGCCGGCATTGACCGCGATGGGAACCACCGTCCGACACCTGGGGCCCGTCGGTTCCGGTGCGTTGGCGAAGGTCTGCAACCAGATGGTCGTCGCCGCCACCCTGATCGCGCTGTCCGAGGCCAGTGTGGTCGCCGAAGCCGCCGGAGTGAGTGTCGAGGGCCTTCTCGACGTGCTCGCCGGCGGCTTGGCGGCCAGCCAGGTCCTCACCGTCAAATCCGACAACCTGGCGTCGCGCACGTACGCCGCGACCGGTCGGGCGCGCTACATGACCAAGGACCTGGGCTTCGCCGTCTCCGAAGCAGGACGTGTCCAAGCAGATGTGGCCCAGACCATCCTGGCTCTGAGTCGATTCGTCGCGGTGGAAGACTCCGGGCTGGGCGATGACGACGTGAGCGTCGTCCACGAGCTCATCCGTCGGCGTTCCGGACTCTCAGCGTGACCGAGCCGCCGCCACGAGCACTGCAGCGCCGAAGATTCTACTGGCGGAAAGCCCTGGGCGGCTGAGCTCAGTGCGGCCCGGAATGTGCTCCGGTGTAGGCGACCGGCTCCGGCAGGTGTGCGTCGGCACGCACCCGGCGGGAGAACCGCTCGATCGACCTCAGCGCGCTGACCACGTCGGCGGCCGCCACCGGGAACGGCATGTTGTGGATGGTCTCGCCTTCGACGGTCGCGGCCGTCGCGATGGTCAGCAGGGATTCGGAGTCGTCTGCCGACAGCCCGATCTCGGTGAGCGTGTTGGGTAGACCGACCCGGGTGGTGAACTCCACGAACGCGCGGATCTCGTCGGTGGGTGCGCCTTCCAGGACCAGCTGGGTCACCGAACCGATGTTGACCTTCTGCCCGTGCGCCAGCCCGTGGGTCTGTGGCACCGCGGTGAGACCGTTGTGGATCGCGTGCGCCGCGGCCAGACCGCCTGATTCGAAGCCCAGGCCGGAGAGCAACGTGTTGGCCTCGACGACCTTCTCCACCGCGGGCGTCACCACGTGGTCACGGACCGCGTCCAGGGCCGGCAGGGCGTTCTCCCACAACACATCCCAGGACAGTCGGGCGAGCGCGGTACCTGCCAGAGTCGGCAGCCCACCCGCCATCGTCTGGGCGTTCGCGGTCGCGGTGGCCTTGGCCTCGAGCCAGGTGGCCAGCGCGTCGCCGACCCCGGCGGCCAGGAACTCGGCCGGCGCGTTGGCGACCACCTGGGTGTCGACCAACACCAGATCGGGGTTCCTCGGGAAGAACCGGTACTCCTCGAATTCACCGGTCTCGGTGTAGATGACCGACAGCGCCGAGGTCGGCGCGTCCGTGGAGGCCACGGACGGCACGGTCACCCATCGGATCCCGGCCAGATGACCGGAGGCCTTGACGGCGTCCATGGTGCTGCCGCCGCCGATGGCGACGATCACGTCGGCGCCGCTGGTCCTGATGACCTCGACGAGTCGGTCCACCTCCTTGGCCGACGGCACCCCGTTGAACTTCTCCTTGGTGACCGGCAACCCGGCGTCCTTCAACGAAGACTCGACGTCGTGACCGACGAACCCCCACACCAGGTCGTCGGCGACGAGCAGCGGGGTCGCACCGAGCGGCGCCAGGAACTCCCCGAGGCGGCGGATGGCGCCCTTGCCCTGGACGTACCGTCCGGGGCTGATGATGGTGCGAACAGCGTGGTGCTGCGCCATGAGCGATCTCCTTTGACCGTCGGGTGCCGACGCCCGAGGGTGGCCGGGCCGTCGATCGTCCGAACCGTAGGCAGCTGTGGGCGCCCGACTCAACCGGAGTTCTCACCGGCTGAGAAACCGGGACGATCCCCCTGCGGCCCAGCCCGCGCCGTCACGGCCTGATGGGGCAACATTCCTGCAGAAGTCCGGTACCGCACGAGGAGATGTCCATGGACGAGCAGCACCCGAAGGGCCCAGCCGCTGCGAGCGGATCGACGGCTGACGTACTCACAGCGGCTGACATCGCCACGACGAAGCCCGAGCCTGGCGCCTCCGAGAAGCGCACCGCTCGCGGCGAGGCCCGCGAGCGGTTGGAAGGCGGCGCCATCGCAGTGTTCCGCTGGACCCTGCGGCTGCTCGTCATCGCCGCCGGACTCTGGCTCGTCGCGTGGGTGATCGGCCAGCTGTGGAGCATCGTGCTGCCGGTCCTGCTCGCGCTGCTGCTGTCCACCGTGTTGTGGCCACCGGTCCGCTTCATGCGGCGCAAGCTGCCGTCGGCGCTGGCCGCCCTGATCGCCGTGGTCGGCCTGTTGGCCGTGCTCGGCGGGTTGGGCGCGCTGTTCGTGCCGGTGATCAGCGCCGAGGGGCAGAACCTCGCGGACCAGTTCTCCGGCGGTCTGGATTCCCTGCGGAACTGGCTGTCCGGCCCGTCGTTCGATCTGGGCGACAACCCGGTCAGTAGCCTCCTCGACCAGGCCGTGAACTACCTGCAGAGCAATGCGCAGTCGCTGACCACCACCGCCCTGGCCACCCTGGGGACCATCGGCTCGACCATCATCACCCTGGTCTTCGCACTGCTCTTCACGTTCTTCATGCTCAAGGACGGCCCGCGGTTCCTGCCGTGGCTGCGCGGCTGGATCGGCCCCGGCGCCGGCGGTCACGTGGGCGAGGTGTCGGGCCGGATCTGGACGGCTTTCGGTCACTACGTCTGGTCCCAGGCTGCGGTGGCGGCGGTCGACGCGGTCCTGATCGGTCTCGGGGTCTGGCTGGTCGGCGTGCCGCTCGCCTTGCCGATCGCGGTCCTGACCTTCTTCGGGGGATTCATCCCGATCGTCGGCGCCTTCGCTGCCGGTGGGGTGGCTGTCCTGGTGGCGCTGGTCACGAACGGTGTGGTCCCGGCCCTGATCGTGCTGGCCATCATCGTGGTGGTGCAGCAGATCGAGGGCAATGTCCTGCAACCGGTCCTGGTGAGCAAGAGCCTGAAGATCCATCCGGCCGTCGTGCTGGGTGGGGTAGCCCTGGGCAGCACCTTGTTCGGGGTGATCGGTGCGTTACTGGCCGTCCCCGCGATCTCGCTGGTGATGGTGGTCGCCGGCTACCTGCGTGACGAGGTCAAGCAGCAACCCACTCCGGAAGCAACGGAGGAGCCGGTCAACCCGGCGTCGTCCTGACCAACGCGCCCAGCTGTACCGGCCCGTCCCCATTTGAGGAGACACCGTGAAGATCACCCTGATGAGCCTGTTCGTGGCCGACCAGAGCACCGCGCTGGCCTTCTACACCGACGTCCTGGGCTTCGTGAAGAAGAATGACATCCCGATGGGTGAGTTCCGATGGCTGACCGTGGTGTCGCCGGACAACCCGGATGGCACGGAGCTCGTCCTGGAGCCCGACCAGCATCCGGCGGCCCGCGCGTTCACGAGGGCCCTGGTGGCCGACGGTATCCCGTTCACGTCGTTCGGCGTCGACAGCGTGGGTGCTGAACACGAGCGCCTGGTCGGATTGGGCGTCGTCTTCACCCAGGAGCCACTGTCGATGGGTCCGGTCACCACCGCGGTATTCGACGACACCTGCGGCAACTTGATCCAGATCGCCGGCGGCCCCTGAGGTCGGCCATTCGGGGGTGACCTTCGCGCCGACTTCTACAGCTCCGCATCGGCTGTGCGACCGCCGCACCGGCTACAACAGGTGCCCCGGTCACACAGCTGATGCGGAGACACGCACGACGTCGAGGCTCAACGGATTTCAGCCGTGGTGGCCGCCCTCGTGGGTGACGTGACTGGCCGGCTCCAGATGGAACGTCGAGTGCTCGACGTCGAAATGCCCGTGCAGGCATTCCTGGAGGTGGACGAGGATCTTCGGCGCCCGGCCGTTGGTGAAGCAGAGATCGTCGATGACGACGTGCGCGGACAGCGCCGGTAAATCGGAGGTGACGGTCCAGACGTGCAGGTCGTGCACAGCCACCACCTCCGGAACCTCCGGCATGTGTTCCCGTACCTCGGTCAACGCCACGCTCTTGGGCGCCGCCTCCAGCAGCACCCGCCCGGAGTCGCGCAGCAGACTCCACGCCGAGCGGAGCATCAGCACGACCACGATCATCGAGGCGATCGCGTCGGCCCGGACGTAGCCGGTGGTGATGATGACGATCGCGGCGATCGTGGTGCATGAACGCGTACAGGTCGGTCAGGTGTGCTGTAAGGGGCCCTCGACGTTCAGGCTGGTGCGGTTGGCGCGACCGAGCACCCAGATCGCGGCGATGTGGACGACCACCCCCAGCAGGGCGACGACGAGCACCGGCCCACCGCCGTCGGGGGCGGGTCGACGAGCCGCCCGACCGACTCGATCCCGACCAGGATGGCCACCACCAGCAGGGTGATTCCGTTGACCGCCGCAGACAGGATCTCGGCCCGCTTGAACCCGAAGGTCAAGTGACCGGCGGCCGGGCCGCAGCCGGATCGCCCAGAGTGATCCGGCGATGGCGCCGACCTCACTGAGCATGTGTCCGGCGTCGGCGAGCAGCGCTACCGATCCGGACGCCAGGGCAACGATCATCTCAACGTCGAGGAATCCGCCGAGGAGAGCGAGAGCCACCGCCCAGGCAGCCGGTGTCGGCGTCGGCGCTGACGGTGTGACAGGGACCCGGGTGGCGGGCGGCCTTCGGCACCGGTCCGTCGTGGTCGTGCGGGCGTTGCCGGACGAGACGATCGGGCGGTGGTCCGTGGCCAGCTCCGCGGCGGCGATGTCGCAGAACTCGGGATCGACCGCGAGGGCCACGCTCACCAGATCGGTCAGGGCGTGCAGGCCATGCCCCCGCCGTGTTCAGTCGGCGTCGACGAACCGACCGGCCGCCTTGTCCTTGCGGACCCGGGCGGCGGCGAAGATTCGCCCGCTCATCGCGATCCAGACCCCTGGGGGCATCGTCTGCAGTGCCGCGACGGCCAATCCGAGGTTGAAGTGTGCGTCGGATTCGTGCATCCGGGCTGGCACCATAGCGCCGGTGATGACGACCACCTTGGGCCCGACATCGCCCAGGGCAGCGGCGGTCTCGGCCATCGTGTCGGTGCCGTGAGTGATCAGCACCCGGTCCGCAGGGGCGACAGCGACGCGCCGTCGGACGAGTTCCCGGTCCTCGTCGAGCATGTCGAGACTGTCCTTGGCGCAGACGGTCTCGACGGTGAGGTCCAGCCATGACCGGCCCAGTTCCAGGATGGACGGCACCATCGGAGCGCCGATGTGCAGGTCTCCGGCGAGCGAGTACTCCTTGTCGATCGTGCCCCCGGTGGCGATGACGTGCACCCGGAGATCCCCCGTGGCCGCGACCGTTCCGGACGCCCCCGGCCGGGCGGCGGCGATGGCATCCAGCTCGATGCGGGCGCCGAAGGGAAGTTGCGAGACGGCGATACAGGTGCGGGCCGGCCGCGGCACGGTCAGCGACTCGACGTACACCTCGTCCATCGCCGTTCTGTCGGCCATGTCGACGAGGTAGACGTTGATCTTGACGACGTCGGACAGTTCCAACCCCTCGGTGGCCAGCGCTGTGGTCAGGTTGGCGAACGCCTGCCGGGCCTCGGCAACGACCCCACCCGTCACGATGTCCCCGTCCGAGACCCCCAGCTGGCCGGCCACGAACAGCGTTCCACCGGCCCGACGGGTGGTGCTGTACGGGTGTTGGGCGTCGGAGTAGCGGCGGGGCGCGGCGTCCGGGGTGTGCGTCATCGGTCGATCATCGCCCATAGGTTGGACGACGTGACCGCTCAGCAGCTCGTACCCCGGGTGCTCGTCATCGGGCTGGACCCGTACCGCGTGCCGGGACCCTGGGATCCCCGGCCGGTCGCCGAAGCCATCGAAGCCGGCCTGATCGAGTTCACCGATCACAGCGTCGGCGCACAGTCGTGCCTGTTCGGCCTCGACGGCAGCGACGACCCGCAGGAGACGGTGACTGCCGCACTGACGTCCCGACCGTGGGAGTGCGTGATCGTCGGCGGCGGCCTCCGCACAGCCGACGATCAGCTCGACCTCTTCGAGCGCATCATCAACCTCGTACGCCGACACGCCCCTGGTGCTGCCATCGCGTTCAACTCGACCCCCTCCGACACCTACGAGGCCGCAGTCCGCTGGATCGGCGCGGAGCAATGACCCGCCCGTCACCGTTCGACTCCAGCGGATTCCGGCACGGACCGGGATCATCGGGTGGTGACCACTGATCGAGCTCGGCTCCGCCAGGTGGTGTTGGACACCACCGATACCCGGCGGCTCGCGGAGTTCTACCGCCAACTGCTCGACTACGTCTACCGGCCAGGCGACGATCCCTCGATAGACGGTCCCGACACGCTGGATTGGCTGGTGCTGGTGGACCCGGCCACCGGGTCCCGGGTCGCGTTCCAGCGGGTCGACGAGGTGCCCGCGGCGTCCTGGCCGACGGGGCCACACCCGCAGCAGCTCCATCTGGACCTCACCGTCCGCAGCGTCGCCGCGCTGGATTCCGAGCACGACCGGGTCCTGACCCTCGGCGGCAGGCTGTTGTCCGATCGCACTGACGACCCGGTGGAACCATTGCGGGTCTACGCCGACCCGGCCGGGCATCCGTTCTGCGTCTTCGTCGTGGCCGACTGAACCTTTCCCGACCGGCCGTCCGCAGCGGCGCTAGCACCGCGGGAGACCGCTACCGTCGTCACCGACGAAGGGGGTGGGCCAGTGGGCCGGGTGACGCTGCAGACCGTCGCCGACCAGGTCGGCGTGAGCCGGATGACCGTGTCCAACGCGTTCTCCCGCCCCGACCAGCTCTCCGCCCCGCTGCGCGACAAGATCCTCGCTGCCGCCACTGCCCTCGGTTACGTCGGGCCGGATCCGGCCGCGCGCGCACTGGCCCGGGGCACCACCAGCACCGTCGGTATCGTCCTGACGTCGTTGGTACAGAGCGCCTTCGCCGACGAGGTCGCCACCGCTTTCCTCGGTGCCATCGCCGACGAACTCGCGCCGTCCGGTCTGTCCCTGACCCTGCTCTCCACCGTCGAGACGGCGGGTCGGGTGCCTGCCCGGGACGTTCCGATGGACGGAGCCGTGGTCTTCCACTGCGACCCGCGGTCCCCGGCCCTGGTCTGGCTGCAGCGGCGCCGGCTGCCGCTGGTCTACGTCGACCAGATTCCGACGCCGGACGTGCCCTGTGTCAACGTCGACGACCGCGGCGGCGCCCGGGCGGCGGCGGAGCATCTACTGAGCCTGGGTCACCGCCGGATCGGCATCGTCAGTGTCGATGTGGTACCGCCCTACGGCGTCGTGTCCGGGGTCTCGCCGGCGCGCCAGTCCTACGTCGCCTACGAGCGCACCGAAGGGTGGCGTCTCGCGCTCGCCGCGACCGGCGTCGAGCCGGTCTTCGTCAATCAGGCCCATCCCACCGAGGGTGATGGTTACGAAGCCCTCGAGTTGCTTCTCGATGCCGATCCCGGAATCACCGGGGTGCTGTGCTTTTCCGACACCCTCGCGCACGGCGTGATGCTCGCGGCGCAGAACCGCGGACTCTCGCTGCCGCGGGATCTGTCGATCGTCGGGTTCGACGACAACCCGCTCGCGTCGCGCCTGCGGCCCGCTTTGACCACCGTCCGGCAGGACGTCGCCGCCAAAGGACGACTGGCGGCGGGCGCGCTGATCGGACTGGTCGAGGCGGCCCGCAGCGGCGGCGACGACCCGGCACCGGCGGTCCAGATCCAGCTGCCCACCGAACTCGTCGTTCGGGCGAGCACCGCACCACCGTGCGACTCGAGGGTGCCGGCTCCCCCGAAGCCCGTCCGCTGACGATGTCCGGATCGGCAACATCCCCGCAGACCGGTGAGGGCCAGGCGCGAACCCACCTCACTGGATCAGTGCTCAGCAGCCGCCCGTCCGGGCGGCACGTCGGAGCAACGGCGGTCCCCCCGGTACCACCCCCAGCACAGCTCGGGCGAGGCGGTCGCGGCGGCGTTCGTCGTGGGAGGCTGACCGGTCCGGGCGGCCCAGATCCCGCCATCCGACGACGGCCCAGGTCAGGGCGATTGCCGCGTCGACGAGGCCCGCCCGGGCGCGGGACCGGTCGACCACCGCCAGACCCAGCGCGGTGAGGGCATGGCTGCCATCGACCCAGACCCCCATCGCCAGCACCGTCGGGCTGGGCTCGACCCCGGAGAGCACCGCCTGCGTCACGTGACGGGCCCCGAGGATCCGGGCGACCACCACGCTGGGGCGATCGATCTGCAGCCCGTGGACCCGGGTCAGTACCTGGTTCGGCCGCCCGAGAAGGGCCAGACCCCAGACCGCCCGGGAGATCTCGATCGGTCGGCTGATCACGCGTGCCTCCGCCGCAGGCCGGTGACCGGGCCGCCCAGCGCGGCGAGTCCGCGCGCGAACTCCCGGACGGTCGCGCGACCGAAGCCGGCCGAGCCGCCTGTCACGACAGCGATTCTGTGAGCGATGACCATGTTCGTGCCCTTTCCGCCGTCGTCGGTCTCTGACGAGGTTGTTCACCGCGGGCCGACGGAGACACCGGATGGTGGCCGTCCTCCATCAGGTCGTCTGTCCATTCCCGGCCACGGTCAATCGAGGTACGGGGTGGGAATACGACCGGAGTCGGATCGGAGTCGGATCAGTGACTCGTTCGGAGCGCGCCACTAGGGTCGATCGTCGTGAGCTTCCTCGAACCCGTCACCCTGACCGGCACCCTCGTCGTCCTCGAGCCGCTGTCCCACGACCATCACGCGGGCCTGGTCGCCGCCGTCGAGGACGGCCGGTTGTGGACCCTGTCCTACACCTCGATCCCTGGCCCGGACGGAATGGCAGCCGAGATCGACCGCCGACTCGGGCTGCAGGCTGCCGGGTCGATGCTCGCGTTCGCCGTGCGGCGGCGTGACTCCGGCGCGGTGATCGGCATGACGACGTTCATGAACATCGACGCCGCCCACCGCCACGTGGAGATCGGTTCCACCTGGAACGCGGCGTCCGCCCAACGGACCGGCGTCAACACGGAGAGCAAGCTGCTGCTCCTCGGCCACGCCTTCGAGGCGAAGGACTGCATCGCCGTGGAGTTCCGCACCCATTGGCTGAACCTGCAGTCGCGCCGTGCGATCGCGAAGTTGGGCGCCAAGCAGGACGGAGTGCTACGCAGCCATCAGGTCATGCCCGACGGTTCGCTCCGCGACACCGTGGTCTTCTCGATCATCGCATGCGAGTGGCCGGCGATCCGGAGCGAGCTCGAGCGGCGGCTGGCTGCGCACTGGCGGTGATCCGCCGCACCGCGAGGACAAGCTGCCCATGATCGGCCCGGCCCGCCCGCTGAGTTGGTTGCGGCCAGCCGTCCGGGAAGGATGCGAACGGGGCAGAACACACTCGGAACACTGCTGCGGAGCACCGGTGACGACACCCGGTGCCTCAGCGCCGTCCCGGTGGTCATGCGGGTCCGTCGCGTGGGTCCGTCGACAGCGGTGAGCGAAAGGTTCGGTGTCTCAGATGGAAGCGGTTGCCCCGCTGATCGGGTTGATCGTCGGAGTTCTCGTGGTGACGACTGTCGCCACCCGATTCCGACTCCCGGCACCGATCCTCCTCGTGGTGGTCGGCTTCGCGATCTCCTTCATTCCCGGCATCCCGGCCTTCCAGGTCAGTCCGGATCTGGTGCTCTTCGTGCTTCTGCCGCCGCTGCTGTTCTCTGCCGCCTTCGAGTCGTCCGCGGTGGCGATCCGGCAGCTCATCCGACCCATCCTGCAGATGTCGGTGGTGCTGGTCCTGCTCACCGCCTTCTCCGTCGCCTTCGTTCTGACCGCTGTCCTGCCGGGTCTGCCGTTCGCGGCCGGTCTGGCGCTGGGAGCCATCGTCGCACCGCCCGATGCCGTTGCGGCCGTCGCGGTGGGCCGCAAGGTGGGCTTGCCGAGGCGGCTGGTGACGGTCCTGGAAGGCGAGTCGCTGTTCAATGACGCCACCGCGTTGGTGACCTTGAAGGTGGCGATCGCCGGTATCGGGGCCTCCTCGCTGGCGTGGGGTTCGGCGCTCGGCGAGTTCGCGTGGGCGGCGTTGGGTGGCCTCGCCATCGGCGCTGCGCTGGGCTTGGCGCTGTCCTTCGTCCGTCGGATCGCGGGCTCGCCGCTGACCGTGACGGTGTTGTCGCTGCTCTCGCCGTTCGCTGCCTACGCACTCGGCGAGAAGGCCCACGTGTCGGGGGTCATCGTGGTGGTGGTGGCGGGTCTGATCCTGGGCCACCGCTCCCCGGTCGAGGTGGCTGCGTCGGTCCGACTGACCGAGGCCGCCAACTGGGCGGCGTTGCGGTTCACCCTGGAGGGCGTGGTCTTCGCCCTGATCGGACTGCAGCTGCGAGAGATCGTCAACGACCTGGACCCGAACGAGCACCACGTCTTCCTGGCGCTGTTCGTGGTGCTGGCGACGGTGCTGGTGAGCCGGCCGTTCTGGCTGACGGTCATCCATCTGCTCACCCGGATCGGGCCCGGCCGGAGTCACGTCGGCAGGAAGGGCGTGACGGCGCTGTCGTGGGCCGGAATGCGGGGTGTGGTCTCACTGGCCGCGGCCCAGACCCTCCCGCTGGACACGCCCTACCGGTCGTTGCTGCTGGTCTGCACCACGCTGGTCATCATCGGCACGTTGGTCCTGCAGGGTCTGAGCCTGCCGTGGGTCATCCGCCGGTTGGGCATCGTCGAGAACCGTCGGGCCGACGACCAACGGCAGCGCGCCGAAGCCCACTCCCGGACCGCCGAGGCGATCAGGCAGCGGGTCGACGAACTCGTCGGCCGGAACGAATTGTCTCGGCGGCAGGCGGATCTGATGCGCCGCTGGGCCGAACTGCGGGACTGGCGGAATTGGGACGACGACGAGGAGTCCCGCAAGTTCGGGCGGCGTCTCGGGGTGGTGGCCGACTGGCGTCGGTCGTTGCTGTCGATCGAGCGATCGGTCGTCGTCGGGATGCGCAACGCCGACGAACTCGACGAGGACGTCCTGTTGGAGATGCAACACGAGCTGGACCTGGAGGAAGCCCTGTTGGAACGACGCTCCGAGGCGGTGAGCGGGCACCTCGAGGACCTACCCGACGCGATGCCCGAGGCGTCCCCGGCCGCTGAGGTCTCCCCGACGACCAGCGTTTGCGATTCCGTCGAATCCATCGATCTCGACGTCGACCCCGACGCGACGGTCGACGACGCGGACGTCAGCGCCTTGCTGGTGGACGAACAACGTGCCGACGGGCCGTCCATCGGCCGACGCGCGATGCACGACTGAAATTGGTGGCGCCATCGCGCTGACGCGGTGATACTCCGCGATGTGCAGATCCGCTCGCTGGGCTACCGGACCGACCTCGCCCTGCTCCAGGCGGGTGGGTCCGAGATCAGTGACCACGGGGACCATCTCGTCGTGCGATCGCCGCACAACCCGACCCACTGGTGGGGGAACTTCCTGCTCCTGGCCGAGATCCCGCCGGCTGAAGCGGTCGAGAACTGGCTCAAACGATTCGCGGCCGAGTTCCCGGAGGCTGATCACTGCACCTTCGGCTTCGACGGGATCGCCGGCCGGGTCGGGGATCTCGCCGGGTTCGCCGGACGCGGATTCGCCGTCGAGGCCCAGACGGTGATGACCGCCGGGTCGGTGCACCCACCGCGCAGGCGGGACACCACTGCGGAATACCGGGCGCTGAGCAGCGACGAGGACTGGGCACAGAGCGTCGAGTTGAACATGCGGTGCAACGACACGTTCGATACGGACTATCACCGGGGCTACGTCACGAGCAAGGTGTCGACCCAGCGACGCCTGGTCGAGGCCGGTCTCGGGCGGTGGTTCGGGGCGTTCGCCGACGGTCAGTTGCGGTGCCAAATGGGGCTGTACCGTGCCGAACCCACGCTGGCCCGGTTCCAGTCGGTGGAGACCGACCCCGACTTCCGTCGCCGCGGCCTCGCCGGCGCACTCGTCTTCTACGTCAGCCGCTTCGGGTTCGACGAGCTGGGAGTCCGGACGCTGGTGATGGTCGCCGATCCGGATTACGTCGCCATCGACCTCTACCGCGCGGTCGGGTTCGTCGACACGGAGTCGCAGTGTCAGGCCGAACGGGGAGACCACGGCGTCGGTTGAGCGGCCGACAACGACGGAACGCCCGGACCGTGTGGTCCGGGCGTTGGGTCTTTATGGCGCGAGGTGTGTGTGCCGCTATCAGCTGCCGAACACACCCTGGTTCTGGGCGATCACGATCAGCTCGTTGCGCATCGCCGGAGTCGAGGCTTCGTCGATGGCACGGTTGACCGCGCGACGGTTGCGGGCAGCCACTCGGTGGTTCTTGAGAGTCCGTGCGACGTTGCTCATGATGAATCCCTTCTTCTCCGGCGTTACCGTGTGCAGGTGGTGCTGCGGTGCCGAACTGGTGGTGGTGACGCCTGGTCGGTGTCACTGTGTATGACGTTCCAGCCGCCCGAAGTGTTACCCGACTGTCCGGTGAACTGGATCACCGACCGGCGAATCGTCAGCACCAAAGTCGAATGAACGGCGAACGGCCGGCGAATCGGTGGCCACGCCGGACACTCATCAGCACATCGGACCCGGCCGGACCGCCGGCGAGATTTTCGTACAAGCACACGGGACGCACTCGGGCTGGGCCACTAGCCGGCGCCGAGCCGGGCGATCACGACGGCCTGATCGGTGCGCTCGCCGCCGATCGAGGCTCGCACCATCCGGGCTGCCTCACGAAAACCTGCGGTCTCCAGCAGCCGCATCACCTGGTCGGCGGTCCGGTGGAATCTCATGATGGTGACGTCGTGACCGAGCCTGCGGTAACCCGCGCCCACCTCAGTCGCACCCTCGCCCGCCTGGAATGCAACCAGCACGACACCATCAGGTCTGAGCGCACGACGGGCCTCGTCGAAGACTGCCTGCATGTTTTCGTCGGGCACATGGATGACCGAGTACCAGTAGAACAGGCCGTCGAAGGAGTCGTCCGGAAATGGCAGCGCCGTGATGGAGGCGACCTCGGTCGTGATGTCCGGGTGGTCGCGGTGAGCCACCGCCACCATGCCCGGTGACAGGTCGACACCCCGGACGTGACAACCACGATCCGTGAGGTACCGGCTCATCCGGCCGGTCCCGGACCCTGCGTCCAGCACATCGCGGGTTCCGCCCTGGAGCAGCGTCAGGAAGTGGTCGATCACCGCCAGATCGAGCATCGCCTCGGGTTCGGTCCCCGGGAAATGCGCGGCGTACTGCTCAGCCACAGTGTTGTACGCCGCCCTGACCTGCGAAGTGACGTCGTCCTCGGTCATCCACCCCGTATCCGATTGGACGAATCCCGCATGACGTGTCCGCGGTTCTGGCTCGCCCGCAGCCCCGAGATTGGTCATCGGGCAGATACGTCGAGATCGAGGTGGTAGCGGTGTTCCGACCGGGGCGACTTCCGCCCGGATGGGCTGTCGCTCGCCATGTCAACCTGAACCTGGGGCGGTTCGCTTCGCCGGCCGCCACACACCCGGGGCTCGGCGGGTGCCGCCGGGCCATCGAATCACGGAGGGTGGAGCGTCGTACTGACCGAGCAATCGTCGCCAGCGGGGACGGCGGTCCGGCGGCACGATGTCGGCTCCCACGTATCGAAATATATCGCTGACGACCTGTGAGTATTCGACATACGAACCCTGATAATGCCGACGCGGGAAGGGCGAGAGGCTGTCGTACTGGTCGGCTTCGGGCAGGACCAGCCACAGCTCCCGACCGGTGCTGCCCGTTGCTATCAACTGACAACCAGTGTGGTGCGCCAACTCAGACGTCGCCCTGCTGTCGTACAGCACCAGGCTGACGGGATGTCCCAACCAGCCATCGGCTTCGGTGGCCAGCAGCCAGAGTGCCCAGATGTCAGCGGGAGTGGTGGTGTCGCCGTCGAAATCCAGCCGGTTCACCAGCCTTCCGTTGATGACCGCAGTCCTGCCGGATGGGCTCATCGGTACAGCCTCACCGGTCGGCCGCGCAGCGACCAACCGACCTTCGCGAAAGTGCATCTCGTCGTAGCCGGCCAATGGCCTGCGCGGGTGTTCTACCGGTGGCGGCACAAAACCCGCGGCCTGCAGAACAGTGAGCGCTCCCTCGGTCCGCTCGTATTCATCCCCGCAGGCAACGCCGCTCAACCACAGCTGGTCACCGCGGTCGTCGATCAGCACCAAACCGGGCCCGCGTTGGTCCCGGCTGACGCCGTGCCGCGAATACGC
>JBDSLP010000168.1:0-75901 GCA_039916325.1 Nakamurella sp.
GGCGCGGCGGAGTCGCATGGCGCAGAAGAAGCAACTGATCACGGACGTGACGCTACTACGCGTCGCGAAGGAACCCCAGTCCAACGTCCACTCATCGGCATGTGGGTGAAACTGCCACCCGCCTTGCCTCTCCCCAAGGCCCCTCATCATCGGCTGCGATCACTTCTCACGCACACACGATCCAGGCGGATGAGGGTGCGGTCAGGACTGGCGCTCAGCTGCGGTCAGGACTCACGCTCATAGCCAGCGCGGCGTAGCCCTTGCGCAACTCGTCGCTGGAGCGGAGTGCCGCGGCGAAGGAACGCTGCGCAGCGACTTCCTCCGACCGTACGGTAACGATCGTTCGCGAGACACTCTCGTGCTGAACGCGTCGTCGCAGGTCACCACCCCACCGAAGTGCAAAGCTACCCGTGTCCACGCCGATGCCACGCTCACCCCCGTTCGCGATACATTTTTCGATGAGGATCGGCTACGGCACAGTGTCCACCCGCGACCAGCACCCCGAGGCCCAGCACGACGCCCTGGTCGCCGCCGGGTGTGAGCAGATCTACCTGGACCACGCTTCCGGCACGCTCGCCCGACGGCCGGAGCTGGACAAGGCGCTCCTCTCGTCGAACCGGACCGGCGATCAGCTGGTCATCACCAAATTGGACCGGCTCGGCCGCTCTTTGGAGAACCTGACCGACCTATCGCACCAGTTGCAGGACAAGTCCGGGCCGTTCGGATCGGACTCAGGAGGTCAGCTTCGCCACCATCCCGCGGATGCTCTTCACGCCGCGAACCGTTGCCACCACGCCCAGCTTCTTCTCGATGACGCTGACGAGCAGCTTCGTGCGGGCCTGGCCGTGCGGATACAGCAGGTACACGGCGTCGGAGTCGATCAGGTAGCGGTCGTCATTGAAGGCGCCGAGCCGGTCCGGCGCGACGTCGCGGACCGGACGGTCCATGAACGCCACGGCCATTGTCGAGTCCGGTGCGTCCGGGAACGCCCGGACCGCTCGGTCGACGGCCCGCTGCAGTTGCGCCGCGGTCCGGACGATGACCGGGACCGGGCGTTCGGTCAGGGCCTCCAGGGCCCGGGACACCGTGGCGGCGTACTCCCGAGGGGTTCCGTCGGCCGCCTCGAAGAGCAGGTTCCCGCTGTTGAGAAACGTCCGCACGGCGGTGAACCCGGCGGCGGTGCCGATCGCCCGGAGGTCGGCCATCGCCACCGTCGCCCCACCCACGTTCACCGCGCACCATCGCCACCGAAGCCGTCATGGCACCCGATCATGCTCCGCCGGGGTCGCGAGCGAGCAACCTGCGGGCCCGCTCGACAACCGGTCGGTCGACCATCCGGCCGTCGACCTGGGTCGCCGACTCCCCCGCGGTGACGACCGATCGGGCCCAGGTGAGCTCCGCAACCGACGGCGTGAACCCGGCCCGGACGGCAGCGAGCTGGCGCGGGTGAATACAGAAGGCACCGGCGAAGCCGATCCCGCGAGAGGCCCGCGCGGACGCGAGAACCGCTTCACTGTTTGTGATCTCGACCGACGGCGAGTCCAGCGGAGCGGCGATCCCGGCGGCCCGGGAGGCCAGCACGATCTGGGCCCGGGCATACCCGAGGAGCGGTCCGGGGTCCCCGGTGGCGTCCACGTCCGCGGCCAGGTCCAGCGCGCCGAACGCCAGCCTGACGACGCCGGGGACGCCGGCCAGCGCCTGGGCG
Source organism: Nakamurella sp. (assembly GCA_039916325.1). Taxonomy (GTDB): domain Bacteria; phylum Actinomycetota; class Actinomycetes; order Mycobacteriales; family Nakamurellaceae; genus Nakamurella. The sequence goes on from JBDSLP010000168.1 coordinate 1,706, forward strand.
GCCAGGACCCCACGGGCCGTCTCGAGCAACGCGACCACCGGCACCGGCCCGTCGAACGCGGCGTGCAGCAGGGTCGCCAGCTCGGCGAGCGCCGTCGGGTCGTCGGCCTTCGGGGCCACCACCCCCTGCAGCGACACCCCGGGATGACGGGTGAGGTCCTGCAGCAGCTGGCGGTCGGCATCACTCTCCGGACCACCGAGGGGGTTGACCCTGACCAGGAACCGGTGCTCCCCGGTGCGCAGGGCCGTCCGGACGTGATCCCGGGCGGCGGCCTTGGCCGACGGTGCCACCGCGTCCTCGAGATCGATGATCACCACGTCGGCGCCGGACGCGGCGGCCTTGCCGAACCGGTCCGGGCGATCGCCCGGGACGAAAAGCGCGGTGACCGCGTCCGCGACCCTCATCGCGACACCCGGAACCCACTGGTGGGGGTGGCCCGGTGCGGGGCATGCTGACCGGCATGACCGAGACCCCGCAGCGCCGGAGCCCCGACAGGTGGCTCGATCCCGACGACGATCCGCGGGACGGCGGCGCCGACTTCGGCGAACCTGCGGTGCTCGCCGGTTATCTGCGGCACTACCGACAGACGCTGGAATTGAAGTGTTCCGGGCTGACCGCTCAACAGCTCGCCTGCCGCTCGGTGCCGCCGTCCACCCTGTCGTTGCTCGGTCTGCTGCGGCACATGGCCCGGGTCGAGCACACCTGGGCGGTACGGGTGATCGAGGGTCGGTCGGACCTGCCCAAGCTGTACTGGACGGCGGCGAACAACGACCTGGACTTCGACGGGGCCATCGCCGACGACGCGGTGGTCGATGACGGCTGGGCCACCTGGCGTCGGGAGGTGGCCCACGCGGAGCAGGTCTACGCGACGAAGCGACTTGACGATGTGGTACTCCGCCACGGAGAGCGCTCCGAAATTCGGGACATCGTCGTGCACATGATCGAGGAGTACGCCCGGCACTGCGGACACGCCGATCTGCTGCGCGAATGCGTGGACGGTCGCACCGGCCAGTGAGTCGATCATGACGTGGACCCGGTCGCGGCCGGCAGGTGGCCGCGCCGGTAGACCATGAACGTCCGACGGAACCGGATCACCACCGTGCCTTCCTGATTGACCCCCTCCGACGACACCGTGACGATTCCGAGGTCCGGCCGGGAGGCCGACGGCCGCAGCTCGAGCACCGTCGACCGGGAGTGGATGGTGTCGTCCTCGAACACCGGGTGCGGCATCCGGACCTCGTCCCAGCCGAGGTTGGCGAAGACGTTCATCGACAGGTCGATCGTCGACTGGCCGGTGACCAGCGCCAACGTCAGCGTGGAGTTGACCAGCGGGCGCCCGTACGCCGTTCCCGCCGCGAACTCCCTGTCCAGGTGGATCTTGGCCACGTTCTGCGTCAGCAGGGTGAACCACTGGTTGTCGGTCGCGGTCACCGTCCGGCCGAACGGGTGGTGATACACGTCGCCGACGGCGAAGTCCTCGAACAACCGCCCGGTCCAGCCGGGCACGTCACGGGTGGGCGACTCGATCATGGGATCCTCCGGCGACGGTGGCGGCTTCGCCCCCAGCCTGACACCGTTCAGCCGTTTGCACCCGGTGGCCGGGTTGCCGACCCTGGGCAGGCGTCCCGGTCCGACCTATCCTGACCAGGTGGAACGCCGGCTCGCGGGGATGGTGCTGCTGCTCGTCGCGCTGACCGTGATCGTCGCGGTTCCACGGCTGCTGGCACCGCAACTGGTCGCCCGGCCGTTGGCGCTACCGCTGCCGGAGCCGCCGGCCGTCGGCGCCTGCCTCGAGCTGGATCCGACCGTCGCCGAGGTGCCGTGCAGCGACGTGCATGCCGCCGAGGTCACCGCCCACTGGCCGGCGGACAGCCCCGGCCGGCCGACGGGGACCGGTGAGTCCCGCTGTCGGGCGGCCGCCTTCGAGTACGTCGGTCTCGGGCTGGTCGGATCGGCTCAGGTGTGGCGGCCTGCGTTCGGCGCCCACAGCCGGCTGCTGTCAGCACCGCCGGCGCAGCGGGCCGGCGACCGCGGCTGGTCGGCGTGTGTGATCCGACCAGCCCGCACGATGTCGTCGGTCGGCTCGGTCCGGGATCAGGGCGTGGCCCCCAGCACCCGCCCGGCGGCGTTCGGCCTGTGCGTGACCGGCGGCGGGGTGGTGGTCTCCTGCGACCAGCCACACCGGATCGAGTACCTCACCGAAGCGGTCGGCTTCGCGGGGTCGCTGGTCGGGGGGGCTTCCGCGACCCGATGGCGGACCGGCTGCTCCGACCTCGCGACGGAGCTGCTGGGCAACCCCGATCCCACCCTCGGCGGCAAACTGGCCGTCGAGTTCATGACGCTGGCGGCTGATCCGCAGACCGGATTCGATCCCCCGTCGTCGATCGTCTTCGCGCTGTGCGCAGTGGCGGTCACCGGCGACCGGGACCTCCGCGGTTCGCTGTTCGGGCTGGGTGACGCCGACCTGCCGCTGGTCTGACGCCGTCCACCGTTCGGTGGACGGCGGAGCCCCTCACCCGGTGGTGCCGCCCGGGCGGACCGCAGCGCACGCTGGGTCCATGACCGAATCAGCGCTCACCGCCGCCCGGCCGACCACCTCACCGGCCGCCGTCGCCATCCGTATCCGTGGCCTGGTCAAGACCTACGACGGGGTGCGCGTCGTCGACGGGCTCGACCTGGACGTCATGACCGGGGAGTGTTTCGCCCTGTTGGGTCCCAACGGCGCCGGGAAGACGACCGCCATCGAGATCCTGGAGGGTTTCCGGGTCCGCGACAGCGGCGAGGCCAGCGTCCTCGGCAGCGATCCGGCGCACGGCAGCCGCGCCTGGCGGGCCCGCATCGGCGTCGTCGCGCAGTCCACCGGCGACAGCCTGGACCTGTCCGTCCGGGAGATCCTGGATCACTTCGCGGTGTACCACGCCAACCCACGGCCCACCGGCGAGCTGATCGCTGCGGTCGGTCTGGAGTCGAAGGCCAAGACCCGGATCAACGGGCTGTCCGGCGGGCAACGCCGGCGGCTGGACGTAGCCCTGGGGGTCCAGGGGCAACCCGACCTGCTCTTCCTGGACGAACCCACGACCGGCCTCGACCCCCAGGCCCGACGGCAGTTCTGGACGCTGGTCGAGCAGCTCAAGGCAGCGGGCACCACCATCGTCCTGACCACCCACTACCTGGACGAGGCCGCGCACCTGGCCGACCGGGTCGGCGTCATCAACGGCGGGCGGATCGTCGAGATCGCTCCACCCGAAGAGCTGGGCGGCCGACTACGCGGTACCGCGACCGTCAGCTGGCTCACCGATGGTCACCGCGAGGAGATCACCACCACCACCCCGACTGCGGTGCTGCGGGACGTTCTGACCCGCCATTCCGACGGCGAGCTCAGCGAACTCTCGATCTACCGGCCCACCCTCGAGGACATCTATCTGTCGCTGATCGACAACACCGCTACCCACACCGCAGCGACCCACGCCGCAGCGACCCACGGCACGACACCCACTGCGGAGGACCCGTCATGACCACCAGCGCTCCGATCGGCCCGTCCCGCACCGCCACCCTGACCCCGCCCGGCTGGCCCCCGGTCGCGCTGGCCCGGGTGAAGCTGGAGACCAAGCTGTTCTTCCGCCAACGCGACCAGCTGGTGTTCTCGTTTCTCTATCCGCTGGCCATGCTGCTGATCTTCGGCTCCGTGTTCGGGGGCGAGGAGGCCTCACCGGGGGTGTCGTTCAGTCAGTACTTCGTGGCCGGCATCGCCGCGACCGGCATCATGCTGACCAGCTTCCAGTCCCTCGGTATCAGCATCGCGGTCGAGCGCGACCAGGGTGACCTGGCTCGGCTGCGCACCACTCCGATGCCGACGGTGGCCTACTTCATCGGCAAGGCCGGCATGGTGCTGGTGTCGACCGCGCTGCAGCTGGCGCTGCTGCTGATCCTCGCGAGGGTCGCCTTCGACGTGCCGTTCCCGGTCGACGCCGCGCATTGGGTGACCTTCGCCTGGATCGCGCTGCTCGGCTCGGTGTCCGGTTCGATCCTGGGCTTCCTGGTGTCGTCGCTGCCGCGTAGCGGCAAATCCGCCAGCTCGGTGATCGCCCCGATCGCGCTGGTCCTGCAGTTCTTCTCGGGAGTCTTCTTCGTCTATGCGAGTCTTCCTGGATGGATGCAGCAGGTGGCGGCGCTGTTCCCGCTGAAGTGGTTGACCCAGGGCATGCGGTCGGTGTTCCTGCCGGCGGACGCCGCGGCCGCGGAGGTGACGGGCGGCTGGGAGCACGGCAGGACCGCGCTGGTGCTGATCGCCTGGACGGTAATCGGCCTGGTGTTGGCGAGCCGGACGTTCCGGTGGCGTCGCGCCCAGTGACCGCCCCGAGTCCGGTGACCGCTCCGACAGACCCGACCGCCCCGACCGGCGAGCCCGGGGACACCCGGTGGGGCCGGGCCGCCCGGGCGATGATGCCGGCCCGCGGGGGCGGCGACGGCATCACGGACGGTGGCGCCCCACTCACCGAGCACGGTTGGCGGGCCAGCGTGATCGGGCTGCATCTGGCGATGGGGGTGGTCCTCGGGTTGGCGCTGGTGACCGTGCTGCTCGAATCGCCGCCGGGCAACCGCAGTTGGCTCGCGCTCGGCGCTCTCGCCGTGCTCGGAGCGGCGTACCTGATCCGCGGTGCCCGGGCCATCTCCGGCGACGATCCGAACGGTGCGCTCATCTACCTGAGCGTGCTGATCGTGATCACCGGGGTCGTCGCGTGGACGGCGCCGGGCGCCCTGTTCCTGCTGTTCCTGGCCTATCCGCAGATCTGGTTCCTGGTCGAGAGCTCCAAGCCCGGGGTGATCTGGACCTGCCTGCTCGCCGCGTCCAGCGGGATCGGGCTGACCGTGGCGGCGGTGCAGCAGGATGTGACGCCCTGGTCGGCGGTGACATCGTCCGGGATCGGACTGGTGTTCAGCGTGCTGATGGGTACCTGGATCGCCCGGGTCCTCGCGCAGAGCCGGCAGCGGGCCGAGCTGATCGCCGAGTTGGAGGCCAGCCGGGCGGAGGTTGCCCGGCTGCACCACGACCAGGGCGTCGCCCAGGAACGTGAACGGATGGCCCGCGAGATCCACGACACCCTGGCCCAGGGATACACCAGCATCGTGATGCTCGCCCAGACCGCGCTGGGTCAGCTCGACGATCGCCCCGACGTGGCTCGCGAAAGGATCGAGCTCGTCGAGGAGGTGGCCCGGGAGAACCTGGCCGAGGCCCGCCGGGTGGTGGCCGCCTTCACGCCGCCGTCGCTGGACGGCTCGACCCTGATCGAGGCGCTGGCCGGGCTGGCCGCCCGGTTCGAACGCGAGACCGGCATCGCCGTGACCGCTGATCTGCCGCCGGCCGCCGTGGTCGACCGGGACCGCGAGGTGGTGCTGCTGCGGGCCGCCCAGGAGGCACTCACCAACGTCCGCCGACACGCCGCGGCCACCACCGTGAAGCTCAGCCTGACGGATGGGCAGGACGTGTCGTTGGCGGTGACGGACGATGGCGTGGGGTTCGATGCGACCACCGCCGGGACCGGCCTGGCCGGGTTGCGCAGCCGGGTGGTCCAAGGCGACGGCACGGTCCAGGTCCACAGTCGCCCCGGCGCAGGCACCACGGTGATCGTGACCGTACCGGCCGCGCAGCCGACGTCCACGCCGTGCCGATGATCCGGGTGCTGGTGGTGGACGATCATCCCGTGGTCCGCGGCGGCCTGGTCGCGATGCTGGACGGGCAGGCCGACATCGTGGTCGTCGGTACCGCTGAGGACGGTCAGCAGGCCGTCGCCGCGGTCACCGCCGACCCGCCGGACGTCGTGCTGATGGATCTGCGAATGCCCCGCCTGGACGGCGCCGGCGCGACCGAGCAGATCGCGGTGAGTCACCCTGAAGTCCGGGTGCTGGTGCTGACCACGTACGACACCGACGCCGACATCGTGCGCGCGGTCGGCGCCGGCGCCTCGGGTTATCTGCTCAAGGACGCGCCGCTGTCCACCCTGATGGAGGCCATCCGGGCCGCTGTCCGCGGCGAGACGGTCCTCGCCCCACCGGTCGCGGCGAGGTTGATGTCCCGGATGCGTACGCCGCCGGCGGAGGCGCTGACCCCGCGGGAGGTCGAGGTCCTGGCCGCGGTGGCCCGGGGGCTCCCGAACCGCGAGATCGCACTCGCCCTGTTCATCGGGGAGGCCACGGTCAAGACCCACCTGCTGAGGATCTTCGCCAAGTTGGGGGTGGACGACCGTACCCGGGCCGTCACGGTCGCGATGGAACGCGGGATCCTCGCGGTGCCTGGCCGCTGACCACCGGACCTGCAGCTACCGGCCCTGCAGCTACCGGACCTGCGGTAGCTGGGCCGGAAACGCCGCAAGGGCGGTCACCCCGGATGGGATGACCGCCCTTGCGGACCTGCTGACTTCGTCTCAGACGACGGTGACGCCGGTCGCCTGCGGGCCCTTGGGGCCCTGGGTGACGGTGTAGCTCACGCGCTGGTTCTCGTCCAGGCTGCGGTAGCCACCCGAGTTGATCTCGGAGTAGTGCACGAAGACATCAGCACCCGAATCCTCGGGGGTGATGAAGCCGAAGCCCTTTTCCGCGTTGAACCACTTCACAGTTCCGGTAGCCATTGAGTTCTCCTCTGACTGGTATCCGTCGGCCGTCCGCGGATGCGAACGACCGGGTCTGTCTGGAAATCCGACATCTCTGGATACGACGATCGAGAGGATTCTCAGGCCGAAGCCGTCGAATGGTTATGCGAAAAACAAGATCTGTTGACCACGAATATTCAAGCACGCCTGCCGCGGATCACCAAACTCCGGGTCACATCGACCCACCCGCGCCACGCCGGGCCGCCACGGGTCCGGTCCGGTCAGATCTCCAGGACGAGCTTCCCGCGGACGTGTCCGGTCTGCGACAACCGTTGTGCTGCAGCCGCTTCCGACAACTGGAAGACCTCCTGAACGGCCACCCGGTAACGGCCCTGCACGTACAGGCGGGCTGCGACTCCGAGAGCGTCCCAGCAGCGCCCCTCGCCACCGCCGCTGACCTTGGCACCGAGACTCGGTGCGCTGAAGTCGGCCACGCTGACCACCGCGGCGGGGTCCCCAGTGAGCTCGATGAGTTCGGGGAGCACGCCGGAGCCCGCGACGTCCAGGGCGATGTCGACCCCGGATGGGGCAACCTCCCGCACCCGCTCCACGAGGCCGGGGCCGTAGGCGACCGGGACCGCCCCCAGCTCGACGAGGTAGGCGTGGTTCGACGGGCCGGCCACCCCTATCACCGTCATCCCCCTGGCCACCCCGAGCTGCACCGCGGCGCTACCGACGCCGCCGGAGGCGCCGTTGATCACCACGGTGGTGCCGTCCCGGGCGTCCACCGCCGCGTACGCCCGGACCGCGGTCTCCGCGGCCAGCGGCAGCCCAGCGGCTTCGGCCCAACTCATCGCGGCCGGTTTGGCCGTCCACGCCCGCAGCACTGCGAACTCGGCGTAGCCGCCCTTGACTGCGGAGCCGAGGACCTCGTCGCCGACGGCCACCCCGGCCACTCCCTCACCGAGCTCGTCCACCACTCCCGCCACGTCGACGCCGGGGATGTAGGGCAGGGTCTTCACCGGGATCGACCCGGAGCGGTACTTGGAGTCGATCGCGTTGACCGCGGCCGCCCGGACCGCGACCCGGATGCGCCCCGGGCCGGGCCGGGGCGCATCGACCTCGACCATCGCCAGCACCTCGGGTCCGCCGTACCCGGCGAACTGGACTGCCCTCATGTGATCCTCCCTCGTCGTGGTCGACAGCCGCTGCCGTCCGGCGACGCCGACCACCCACCTCGCGCCGGTCCCGCGGCCCCGCCACAGGTGCGGGATACTCGAGGAGGCGACCACCGTTCGAGGCGAGGATCGTCGAGCAGTCGCAACGACGAGCCACCGTGCGGGACATCGCACGGGTCTGACGATACGGACGTACGAGTGGATGACCGGGAGACACCGCTGACGGAACGACCGTCGCTGCTGTCCCGCCTGGGGGGTCGGCCGGACTACACCCGCAACCTGACCGTCGCCGAGGCCGCGTCGCTTCTCACACCCATGCGCAGGGGCATTGCCGTGTCGTGCTGGGCCTACGGCGTCGGCGTGCTGCTGATGATGTTGTCGCCGTCCGGTCCGGCCACCGGGTTCGCGACCGGCTACCTGGCCGGCGTCGGCGTGGTCAGTCTGATCCTGGGCCTGCTCTGGTGGCGGGGGGGCTGGCCACCGGCCTCCGTGTCGCTGGCGTTCCTGCTGTACAGCGAGTTCTCCCACACCGGGGTGCTGCTGTTGACCCACAGCCCGATGCTGGCGCTCATCGCCACCCTCTGGTTCGCCCTGATCGGCGAGCACATCACCATCGCGCACGGTCGGCGGGCGGTGGGCCTGCACGCGCTGTGGGCACTGGCCAACATCGCATTCTTCGCGACCCTGGCGTCGCAGCGGAGCAACGCCACGGTCACGCTCATCGTCTACGTTGCGCTGGCCCTGGTCGGGCTGATCGTGGCGATCCCGATCTTCCGGCAGTTGACCGCGGACGCTCTTCGCGACGACTCGCGGCGGACGGCCGCACTGGCCGAGCGGGACTCCCTGACCGCCCTGCTGAATCACCGCGGAATGTACGCGGCGCTGCCGACCCTGCTCGCGGCCGGCCGCCGGCAGGACGAGCAGCTGGCCATCGTGGTGATCGACCTCGATCGCTTCAAGGACGTCAACGACCGGTACGGGCACCACCGCGGCGACCAGGTGCTCACGTTGGTCGCCGCCCGGCTGGCCGGCGGCGTCCGACGTGGCGCGATCGTCGCCCGGACCGGCGGTGAGGAGTTCATCGTCATCGACACCGTCGCCCCCTACGGGGCCACGGCGCTGGCCCACCGCCTCCTCGACGCGATCCACCAACCGGACGACGACGTCCCGGTCACCGCCAGCGTCGGGGTGTCCAGCGTGCCGTTGCGCGAGGTCGCGGTGGAGCGGTTGACGGAGAACGTCCAAGAGCTCATCCGGCTCTCGGACCTGACCATGTACGACGCCAAACGCGACGGCGGCAACCGGGTCCGGGTGTCCGACCCGACCGGCTCCGGGAGCTGACGTGCGACCCGCGGCGGTCCGGGTGACCAGGTGCCATCGCCGCGACGGGCTCACTCTGCGATCATCAACGACCAGTCGGTGTGCCTGGTCGCGCACTTCCGCGGTGTCGACGCGCCGGGTGCGCCCGCGGCTACCGAGAACACCGAGAACGCCGAGAACACCGAGAACTGACCAGTCCGAGGATGCCTGACGGGAGCGGTGATGAGTGAGACCGCCCGGTCCGGTGCCGGACCCGACGGGGCGGAGGGACGCCCCGGCCGCTCCGGGCGTCTTCGCGGGTGGCGTTCGTCGACGTACCGACACCACCTCGCCGTCGCCGACGCCCAGCACATCCTGCGGGCCATCGGCCGCTTCGTGGCGTTGAGTTGCCTGCTGCTCAGCGCAGGTTCGGTGCTGCTGATCTTCGTCCCCGGCGGTCCGGCCTCGACCCCGGAACGGGTGGCCACCGTTCTGGTGGCCACCGCCGCCGCCGTCGCGGCCGGGCTCTGGTGGGTCCGCGGCTGGCCGCGTGAGCGCACCTCGATCGGCTTTGTGCTGGCCGCCGAGGTGGGCCACGGCATCGTCCTGTTCAGCTGTGCCGACCCCGTCGTGTCGCTGCTCGCCGCCACCTGGTTCTTCCTGCTCGGCGACTACCTGACCTTCGCCCACGGCCGCCGCGCGCTGGTCGCGCACTGCGTCTGGGTGAAGGTCAACCTGCTGTTCTACGGCACGCTGGCCCTCCTCGAACCCGACGCCGATGTCGGATTCGTGCTGTTCTTGGTGGTGGGGCTGACCGCGACGCTGATCGTCACCCGACTGTTCGGTCAGGTCTTCTCCGACGCGTTGCGGTCCGACAGCGCCCGCAGCGCCGAACTGGCCCATCGCGACCCGATGACCCAGCTGCTGAACCGCCGCGGGCTCGAGGTGGCCGCGCCTCGGCTGTTCGCCCAGGCCCGCGTGGACAATGCGGTGACCGCGGTCTTCCTCATCGACGTGGACCGATTCAAGTTGGTCAACGACCGGCACGGGCATCTGACGGGTGACACCGTGCTCACGTTGCTCGCCGACCGGCTGGGGAACTCGGTGCGCAAGGACGGTCTGGTGGCGCGGACCGGCGGCGAGGAGTTCGTCGTGCTCGACCGGGTGCACGCCGACGGAATCGCCTCGATGGCCGAGCGGCTGCGCGCCACCTGCCACCGGGCCGACGACGAGGTTCCGGTGACGGTGTCACTGGGGGCGGTGGGGGTGGCCGGTGACGACTTCTCCGTCACCGACCCGGCAGCGCTGCTGGCCGACCTGATCAGTCGCGCCGACACGGCGATGTACGCCGCCAAGAAACGCGGCGGCGACCAGGTCGAGCTGGATGTCCCGCGCCCCGACGCGCCGGCGCACCCCGTCGGCGGCGCGGGAAGCGGGCCCACCCCGGACCAGATCTTCGACACCGTGATGGCCGCCCGCAACGGCGTCGGCCGCCACGTCGCCGAGGACCCCGAGCCGAAGTGACCGGCGGGCAGTCGGTGGTCCCGGCGCTCCCGTCGGCGGTCGGCGGTCGGCGGGCGCACAGTAGGCTCGCCCCGCCGAGTCCCCGGGGACCGCGGCGGCGAGGGAGATCGATGACGAACAACGCGGACCGCCGGTCCGACGGGCCCCTCGGCGACATCGTGGTCGTCGACCTGACCCGCGCGCTGGCCGGACCGCACGCGGCCATGATGCTGGGTGACCTGGGCGCCCGGGTGATCAAGATCGAGACGCCCGGCAGCGGCGACGACACCCGCGGCTGGGGACCGCCGTTCGTCGGACCCGAGCACGACATCTCCACGTACTTCCTGTCCTGCAACCGCAACAAGGAGTCCATCGCACTGGACCTGAAGTCGGCGACCGGTCAGGCCGCGCTGACCGAATTGGTGCGGCGCAGTGACGTCCTGCTGGAGAACTTCCGCCCCGGCGTGCTGGCCCGGCTCGGCTTCTCCACCGAACGGCTGGCCGAGCTCAATCCGCGGCTGGTGGTCCTGTCGATCTCCGGTTTCGGGGCCGACGGCCCCGAGGGTGGCCGCCCCGGATACGACCAGATCGCCCAGGGTGAGGCCGGCTTGATGTCCATGACCGGGCCGGACTCCGACACCCCGACCAAGGTGGGCGTCCCGATCGGCGACCTGCTGGCCGGGATGTACGGCGCCTACGGGGTGCTGGCCAAGCTGCACGAACGAACCTCCACCGGACGCGGCGGGTTGGTCAGCACATCGCTGCTGGCGTCCATCGTCGGGGTGCACGCCTTCCAGGGCACGCGGTGGACGGTGGCCGGCGAGATCCCGGTCGGCGAGGGCCCGCACCATCCATCGATCTGCCCGTACGGCCTGTTCCACTCCAGCGACGGCATCGTGCAGATCTCGGTGGGCTCGCCGGGGCTGTGGACGAAGTTCGCGGCGGCGTTCGGGCTGCCCCTCGACTCTCCCGGGTTCGCCACGAACGGGGACCGGGTGCGCAACTCCACCGCGGTCAAGGCGGCGGTCGAGCAGTCTTTCGCGGCGTACACCACGGTCGAGCTGCTGGCCTCGCTGGCCGCCATGGGGGTGCCGAGCGGCCAGGTGAAGAACCTGCAGCAGGTCTACGAGTGGGACCAGACCCGCTCGCAGGGACTGTTGATCGAGGTCGACCACGCCGAGCTCGGGCCGGTCGAGTTACCCGGTCCGCCGCTGCGGTTCTTCGACTCCGACGGGGACGAGTGGCACCGCGCCCACACCGCACCACCCACGTTGGGTCAACACACCACCGAGGTCCTGGAGTGGTTGGGGGTACAGCCGTGAGCATCACCGCGCTGCTGGACGTACGGTTCGCACCCGATCGCCGCGACGACGGGCTGGCGTTCCTGCATCAGGTGCTGGCGGACACCCGGGAGTTCGACGGATCCGGCGGCGTCGAGGTGGTGGTGGACGTCGCCGACCCGACGCACGTGATGGTCATCGAGCGCTGGGCGTCGCTCGCGCACGACAACGCCTACCGGGCCTGGCGGGCAGGCGCCGGGGCGAGCCCGCTGGGTGACTTCCTGGCCGCGCCTGCGACGTTGACCCGGTTCGAGGCGTCAGCCCTCCCACGACGGCGCTGACGGCGCTACGATCACCCTCCGTGAAGTTTCTCAACGGACAGCCGCCCGCCGCCGACCTGACCTATTCCGACGTCTTCCTCGTCCCGTCCCGGTCCGCGGTCACCTCCCGCCTCGACGTCGATCTGCGGACCCCGGACGGCATCGGCACCACGATCCCGCTGGTGGTGGCCAACATGACGGCCGTCGCCGGTCGCCGGATGGCCGAGACCATCGCCCGCCGCGGCGGTATGGCGATACTCCCCCAGGATGTGCCGATCGAGGCCGTGGCCGCGGCGATCGCCTACGTCAAGAATGCCGACCCGGTGTTCGAGACCCCGATCACCGTCGCTCCGGGCGCCGCCGTGGCCGAGGTGCTCTCGCTGCTGGGTAAGCGCGCGCACGGCGCCGCCGTCGTCGTGGACGGCGGCCGACCGGTCGGCATCATCACCGAGCGGGACTGCCTCGAGGTGGACCGGTTCTCCCGGGCCGCCGCGGTGATGACCACCGACATCGTGACCGTGACCAAGGACGACGACCTCCGCGACGCGTTCGACGTGATGGCCTCGCGGCACCTGGATGTCGTGCCGGTGCTGGACGGGGACCGCCTGCTCGGCGTGCTGACCCGCAAGGGTGTGCTCCGCTCGGCGATCTACACCCCGGCGGTCGACCCGTCCGGAAGCCTGTTGATCGGTACCGCCATCGGCATCAACGGTGACGTGGTCCGCAAGACGAAGGCGCTGCTCGACGCCCGCGCCGACGTGCTCGTCGTCGACACCGCCCACGGTCACCAAGAGAAGATGATCGAGTCGTTGGCGGTGGTGGTCGCGGCGCGCGACGCCTTCGAGGGCCGGACCGGCCGGCGCATCCCGGTGGTCGCCGGCAACGTGGTGTCCGCGCTCGGCGCGGCCGACCTGGCCGACGCGGGCGCCGACATCATCAAGGTCGGGGTCGGCCCAGGTGCCATGTGCACGACCCGGATGATGACCGGCGTCGGCCGCCCGCAGTTCTCCGCGGTGCTGGAGTGCGCAGCCGCAGCGGGAGAGCACGGCGCGACGGTGTGGGCCGACGGTGGCGTGAAGTACCCGCGCGACGTGGCGTTGGCGCTCGCCGCCGGCGCGGCCAACGTGATGGTCGGGTCCTGGTTCGCGGGGACCTGGGAGAGCGCCGGCGACCTCGCTCGGGACGCCGACGGCCGTTGGTACAAGGAGAGCTTCGGGATGGCGTCGGCACGGGCGGTCCGTAACCGGACCCGGACCGCGTCCGCGTTCGACCGGGCGCGGTCCGCGCTGTTCGAGGAGGGGATCTCCACCGCGAGGATGTACCTCGACCCGGCCCGACCGGGCGTCGAGGACCTGGTGGACTCGATCATCGCCGGTGTCCGCAGCTCGTTCACCTACGCCGGCGCCGCCTCGATCCCGGCGTTCGCGCGGGACGCGGTGGTGGGCATCCAGACCGCGGCGGGGTACGAAGAGGGCCGGCCCCGGCCGGTGTCGTGGTGATGCTTGCTCTGAGCCCGGTTCTGACTCGGGTCGGGACGACCAGAGTTCGGGATCAGACCGGGTGCGGCGCCGCGTGGGCTGCCGGAACGACCTCGGACGGGATCGGCGGACCGGGCGGAGTGCCGTCGCCGAACGGCCGACCGCGTAGCTCCGCGCGGTGGTGTGGCTGCCACCAGTTCGTCAGGTCCGGCACGGCCGGCACGATCCCGGTGGGATTGATGTCGGTGTGGACGATGTAGTAGTGCTGCTTGATCTGTACGAAGTCGGTGGTGTCTCCGAACCCGGGAGTCTGGAACAGGTCCCGCGCGTAGGCCCACAGCACCGGCATTTCCGACAGCTTGGAGCGGTTGGCCTTGAAGTGACCGTGGTACACCGGGTCGAAACGCGCCAGGGTGGTGAACAGGAAGACGTCGGCCTGGGTGATCGTGTCACCGACCAGGAACCGCTGCTTCGACAACCGTTCGGTGAGCCAGTCGAGCCGGGCGAACAACCGGTCGTAGGCGCTGTCGTAGCTGGCCTGGGAGCCGGCGAAACCGCACCGGTAGACACCGTTGTTCACTTCGGTGTAGTTGCGGTGGGCGACCTCGTCGATCTCGTCGCGCAGGCGCTCCGGGTAGAGGTCGGGGGCGCCCTCGCGGTGATACTGCGTCCACTCGGTGGAGAAGTCCAGGGTCATCTGTCGGTAGTCGTTGGTGACGACCTTCCCGGAGCTGACCTCGACCATGGCCGGCACCGTGATGCCACGCGGATACTCGGGGTCCCTGGCGAAGTAGGCCTGCTGCAGTCGCTCGATCCCCAGCACCGGGTCGACGCCACCGGGGTCGAGATCGAACGTCCAGCTGCGCTTGTCGTGGGTCGGCCCGGTCAGACCCATCGAGATCACCGGCTCCAGCCCGAGCAGTCGACGGACGATGATCGACCGGTTCGCCCAGGGGCAGGCCCGCGCCACGATCAGCCGGTACCGGTCCGCTTCGACGGGGAAGCCGTCGCGTCCGTCGGCGGTGATGCGCGTGGTGATGTAGTTCGTGTCGCGGGAGAACTCGGTGCCCCCGGTGACGTAGGCACCCTTGGTGGAATTGCCGTTCGCCGCGGTGGATTTGTCGCTCGCCGCGGTGTCCGTCCTGGTGTCGCTCATCAGCCTGCTCCGTCTCGTGGGTACACCCGACGGTAGTCGCCATCGGCGGCATTGGATGCGGATGCATGGACATTACCGGGCAGGCCGCCACGCTGCAGATCATCTCGAGGGCAGCGTCATCCTTGGCCTGTATCGGGAGAGAACGTCGACGAACACATCTCGCTGGTGGCTGGCCCGGTGCCCACGTACGTCAGGCCCATGTGGCCGAGGCGGCCGAGACGGCCGGGATCAACAACGCGCTCGTCGACGGCGGATACGTCGACCGCGAGAACACCCATTTCCACGTCAACTCCGCCAGCCTGTGGGACCTGCCGGACGTGTGGGTGCCGATCGGCATCGCCGTCCCGGGCCGGCAGTCGCGCGAACTCGTCGGGCCGCTGGGCGACGGGATGATGGCCATCGAGCCGGACCGGGACCTGGGGACGTGGTGGGACGCAGCCACCCGGCCGAACGCCCCGAGCCGTGAGGTCGCGCAGCTGCCGATCAGTGGGACCGCGACGTGGACGCCGCGACCCGGCGGGCTCAGGAGCTGTTCCGTTGGAGCATGAGTGGGTGGAAGGTGAGCGCGGAGGTGCCCGGCGCCGCCGGGTTCACCGATCTCGCCCTGGTCCAGATCCACCGGACCACCAGGACAGCTCTTCGCCGCAGCGACGGCGGAGATCCTTCCGGAGCTGAAAAAGCTGTGGAGCTGAGGCCTCCCTCATCGGCCTCAGCGGGGTCCGAAGCGGAGCTCGCCCGCCAGGAAGGCGCTGGCCATCCGCTGCTCCACCGAGCCCGGCTGTTGATAGTCACCATGGGCGCCGACCGCGTCGAGGACGCCGTCCACCGCGCCCGTGATCCCGGTCAGGTCCCAGCGCCACAGCCCGTCGTCGGCGTCGCCGTAGGAACCGGTGACGATGACCCTGGCCCCGAAGGCAGAGTCGTACGGGACCCCCGGGTGGGCCACGGTACTGGCCTGGATCGCGTCGTTGCGGTGCAGCATCGAGAGGACGCGGTCGCCCACCTCTTCGGGCGGGACACCGTCGAGGTGCAGATCGGTCACCGAACCCACCTCGAGGCCGACCGGCGCGATCAGCAGCAACCCGTCGGCAGCCAGCACGTTGCCCCCGGTGCTGGCTGCGGCGACGGTGAGGGCGCCGTAGCTGTGTCCGATCACCACGTTGCGTGACGGAGCTCCCTGATGCGCCACGCGCAGCCCCTGCTGGAACGCGACCAGCGCCGGCGCCCCGGCATCGGCGTAGGCGTCGTGAGCAGCCTCGATGACGTCGCGGGGCGAGTCGTATCCGAGCCAGACGACACCGGCCGTCGATCGCGCGGTGAATTCCGCAGTCCCGTCGGCCCACGCCTGTACCCGGTCCAGTTCACCCCCGAGACCGCCCACGTCGCTGGCGGCACCCGGCACGTAGGTGGCGACGTGGTCGGCGGTGTCAGGGTTACCGATCGACACCACCGCCCGCCCGCGGCCGGTCAGATCGGCGTCGAGTAGGTACAGCGGCTGCGACCGCGGCGACTCGAGCTCGCTCCGCACCAGGCCGATGGTGTCCTTCTCCCGATGCAGGGCACCGAGTGCCACCCCCCGCGCCAGTGCCGCGCCCCCGAGGAACACACCGGGATCCAGTGGGTCGATCTCGACACCGGCCAGCGCCGGATCGCCCGCGTCCAGCGCCGCCTGGATCTGCCCTTCGCGTCCGTCCAGGGCCAGCCGGTTGGCCTGGTCGCGGGCGGTGACCGGCAGGCCGTCCGTCGAACCGATCGCCCTGGGGTCCGCGTGCAGGACGGCCTGCTGCTCGGTCCAACTCCGGGACGTCCACCAGGCCGCCAGTGGTGCGGGGCCGCCCACCGGCGGCGGGAACGCGCCGGCCGTCGCGAGGGCGAAGGCCCGGGCGCTCTCCCCCAGGGCGGCCCAGCGGGTCTCGTCGGCGTCCGGCCCGGCGAAGCCCGAACGGAAATGGTCGTTGCCGACGAGGGTCCCGGTACCCAACACAGTGCCGAGATCGGCGGGTACGACGCCTCGACCGGGCACGAAGACCAGCGCCCCACTGACGGTCGCCGTCAACGCCGACCGGCAGCTCAGAGTCAGGTCGTCGGCCCGGGTGAGCGAGGCTTGCCCACCGCGGACCGTCAGCCCGCGGCGGACGTCGGCGGCCCGTCGATGATCGGCCAGCACCGCATGCTGGGCCGGATCCGTCGTCACCGAGAGCGCGTGATCCAGCGCGCGGACCGAACCTTCGTCCCGCCGCCAGTCGTATCGCAGCTGATCGACCATGACGCGGACGCCGCGGAGCCCGTCGGCACCGCCGAACAGTGCGCTCCGGGCGCGGTAGAGCCTCTCGATCCCGTCGCCCAGCGCACGCCGGACTCGCTCCACCTCGGCGGAGCCGGCCCGGGCCGCGGTGCCGAGCCAGGCGTGCGGGAGTGCGGTCCGCACGCCGTCCATCACGTCGACGAGGGTGGCCAGCAGCAGGATCGCGGCGGTGATGCGGTCTGCGACGGCATCGACCGCGTCGGGTTCCTCTCCCGGGTAGGGGAGGGCGGCCACGGCTTCGGCGGCCGACACCGGGGACGCTGGCACGACGAGCCCAGCCGTCACCGTGGGACACCCCGGAAGACCTGCCCAGCGGTGCTGTCGGCGGCGACGGTCGCCGTCACGGCATCGTCCATCCAGGTCGCGAGTTGGGCGAGATCGGCGACCACGTCGGCCAGGACGTTCGCCCAACTCGCCGACAGGGCCTCGAGTGCGACGGTCAGCCGGAGCCCGACGGGCGGCGGCGGCAACCCGGCCGCCAGGTCGACCAGCGCGACCCCGGCCTGCGCCGCCAGCTCGGATCCTTCCCGTATCGACGCCGCGACCCCCCGGACGCCGTCACCGAACATCTCGAAACCTGCCATCTGTCCCCCTGCACCCCGACCGCCGATGACGCACACGGTAGGGGGAGGCGGCGGCTCGACCGCCAGTTGTCCACAGCCGACGGCCGAACCGGCCCTTGTGGACGGCTCAACCCGAAACCCGAGAACGGGAACGGCGTGTGGCCGTTCCCGTTCTCGCATGTCGTTGTCCGAAGAGGCGATCAACCCCAGTAGCGGTGCAGCATCCCGTCGGCCGAAGATCCGCTACTACGTCCGTAGACCGCACGGATCTGGACGAATTTGTTGACGTCCGGCGCCTCGAGGAGGTAGTCGACCCCGTTGATCTTCCCGAGGTAGACCGCGACGTGTCCGCTGTACCCGATGAGGTCGCCCGGCTGCCCGGCCGACCACGGGACGCTGAGTCCGCCGGCGCGCTGGGAACCGGAGTTGGTACCGACAGCGAAGCCGGCCGTGGTCAGGACGTAGGCGGTGAGACCCGAGCAGTCGAACCCGACGGTGCCGCCACAGGAGTTCTTCGCCGTGCCCCCCCGGGAACAACCCTGGTCGGCCTGACCGCCGTTCGTGCCGCCGCCCCAGACGTAGGGCAGGCCCACCGAGGCGAACCCGACCGCCAGGCCGCGAGCCACCGACTCGTTCGGTGCCGTGATGACGGCGCCGCGCACCTCCGGCGCCACGGACGGGCTGTCCGGGATGGTGACCTGGACGCCGTTGACCGCGACCGTGGCGCTGATGCCGCCGCCGGTGACCCCGAAGTACTTCTGGAACAGGAAGAAGAAGTTGCGGTTGCCGTACGCGCTGCACCCGTCACCGACGCTGGGGTACGACGCCAGCGCGGCCGCGTTGGGCTGGTACGGCGTGTAGTTGTACAGCGACGCCGTTGCGGTGTTTCGGATAGTGACATCAGTTCCACCACAGCCGGTCTCGGCGACGTTCCACAGAATGTTGGTGGTCTCCCCGGCCCGGTAGTGGTACTTGTCCGGGTCGACCCGGTAGCGCGCCCACTGCTTGGCCATGCCGAACATCTGGTTGAAGAAGCCCGCGTACGCGGGGTCGCAGTTGGCGGCGCCACCCGGACCGCTGTCGGGACAGTGCCAGCCCCACGCCGCGGTGTAGGAGGCGGGGCTGACCGATGATCTGGTCAGCAGCGCGGACTCTTTCTGCAGCGTCACCAGCATCACCTGCGGATTGATGCCACAGGCCACGGACGCTCGGGCCAGCACCGCTGACGCCAGCTCGTCGGCGCCGCCGGTGTAGGCCGAGCAGTACTGGTCGGCCGGGACGTCCGGGGTGGTGACGCGGAGGTTCTTGACGCAGGAAGCGCCTTCGCAGGCCGCGCCCTGGGCGTCCAGGAATGCCTGGACCTGCTCCGGAGCCATCGCCCGCGAGTTGTAGAAGACCTCGTCGGAGACGATGAAGCCCGGGTCGAAAGCGGTGGACCCACCGTTGTTGTTCGGACCGCAGTCGATGACCGCGACGCGACCTGTCGGCTGACCCATGTCACTGCTGCGGACCGGCTCGGGCGCGATGTCCGGTTCCACCGGTACGTCGACGACGGGGGGAGCGACCAGCATCGGCGTGCCCAGGGGCGGCTCCACCGCGGCCGGCGTGGTCGGCTCGGTGGTCACCGGGGCCGTGGTGGTCGGATCGACGATCGGCGCGCTGCTCGTGGGCTCGACACCCGGAGCGGTGGTCGTGGACTCGACACTCGGAGCGGTGGTCGTGGGCTCGACACTCGGGCCTGTACTGCTCGGGTCTGTGCTGCTCGGGTCTGCGCTGCTCGGTTCTGTGGTGACCGGTGCTGTTGTCGTCGGGTCCGTGGTCGTCGGGTCCGTGGTCGTCGACCCGGTGGTCACCGCGGCGCTGGTGGTTGACTCCGTCGCGGACCCCGTCGTGGACCCGGTCGCGGTCGACCCGGTGGTCACCGCGGCGCTGGTGGTTGACTCCGTCGTGGACCCCGTCGCGGACCCTGTCGTGGTCGACCCTGCGGCCGTGGCCGTCGTGGTCAAGGGTGTGTTGACGGCCGGCGGCTCGGACGGCGCGGGGTCGGCCGTGGCGGTGGGGGCGGCGGCGAGCGCGCCGCCCGCGGAGCGCAGGGCAAAGGAGACCGGCTCACCGCGCCGACCGAACCGGTCCGCGCGGACTTCGACCGTCGCCGGCGTGACGACCGGCGCTTCGAGGACCGCGGCGGGCGCCTCGACCGGGATGAAGTGATCAACCAGGCCGTCGGCGAGGGCCGACCACGCTGCCAGCCCCGCGACGTCACCGGACTCCTGGACGGCGTCGCCGAGGTCGGAGTTGCTGCGGGCGTCGGTGTCGTAGCCGGGGACACGGGAGGTGAGCTCGGCGAAGAACATCTGGGTCGCGGCGACGGCGTCGCCGCGGTCCTTGGTCGTATAGAGCCCGGACGAGGCGTCGGCGTGCTGTTGGAACAGCCCGACGTGGGAGGCGTTGAGCGCCTGCGGGTTCAACGAGGAGGCCGCCATGGCGGCAGCCACCGCCACAGCGATACCGCGACGACTGATCCCGGCGTCGAGTCCGGCGTTGACGATGGTGGCGGCCGCGTCAACCTGCCGTCCAGTGAGCAACACGCCGCCGTACACACCGGGAACGCTGCCACGGGCGGCGACCACGCCGGGGGGGACCGCGGGGGTGGTTGCACAGACCGTGGTCACCGTGGGCTGCGCGGTGGGTGCCGCGAAGGCGGGCGTCTGACCGGCAATGACGATCGTGACCGCCAGCGCCGAGGCCCAGAGCGCGCGCCTTCCCCCGGCGGTCCACGGTCGGAACAACCGACGGAGACGTGCACGGGGCTGATGCCCACGACCGTCGTGGCGCGACCTCGTCGTCTCGCTCACCGGAACTTCGACCGCCACTACCGGACCCCCTGTATGAACCACGCTGCACTCATCACCGACGGCACTCACCACGGAACAGCTCTCATCACCAGCACGGCCGTGACCGACCGTTCCAGGGATCGAGACGATGTCTTGCGATGCGAGGACGCGTCGTCGACGTAGCGTAGGCCGATCGGGTGAGAAGTGTCCAGACCCTTTCGGGAATTTCTTCGTCCGTTCCGGGCGAATATCACCTCGAGCCATCAGAGCATCATGTCGAATTCGCCGTCCAGAGATTGCGCCGTCCGTTATCGAGTTGATATCCGGCCAACCGGGCACGTCCCCAGCGCCGAGTCGTCGACTGCCACGCCCAGCACGGGTGGTGCGCGAGTCCGTGTCGTCACCAACTCGGGACGGCGCCACTACCCCACTGAACGCGCCGGCCAGGCGCCGGCCACCCATGGGCGCCCGAACCCCGTCGCCGCCCGCGGGTCGACGAGAAAGCAATGCCGCCAACTGCTGTCGATTTCAACCTGGATCGTCACCGCCCGCCTCGAGCAGGGATCTCGACGTCGGCAAACGGGCCCGGCACAACCCGACGAGCACGCCGGGCTCGCGTCCGGTCACCCTCCGTCGACCGCCTGACGGGGCGCCGGCACAAATGGAGCATCAAATGCACGACCTCGAATCCCCAGAATTGGGGATAGCCGCCGCCGAGTGCCGGGGATACGGTGAAAAAACAGTCCGCGGACCACCGTTCCGGATATCGACGGCGCATTCCTCTGACGGCCTCCGCGGGCGGCGTACAGCGTCACAGACAGTTGCCCGGACGGGACCGGCCGTATCGTCTACGACCATCGATACACCCGTACGGTTCACGCAGACGGGTATTATTCCCCCGCTGCGCGGCGGTCGTCGGCATTCGTGCAGCGGACGGGCCGGCCGGTGCATGCGGGATCATGACGACACCGACCGGAAGATGCGGGGAGGCGACCTCACCTCACCAGATGCGGACCCGCTCTGCCGGATCCAGCCACAGCCCGTCGCCGGGCTGCACGTCGAACGCCGTGTAGAACTCGTCCAGGTTCCGGACGACCTGATTGCATCGGAACTCCGGCGGCGCATGCGGGTCCAGCGCCAGCCGACGCAGGACCTCCTCGTCACGACCCTTCGCCCGCCACGCCATCGCCCACGACAGGAACAGCCGTTGACGGGCGGGGATTCCGTCGACGTCCGGGGTCGGGCGGTTCTCCTGGGCCATCAGCCAGGCCTGGTAGGCGATCCCGAGACCACCCAGGTCGCCGATGTTCTCCCCGACGGTGAGGGCGCCGTTGACCCTGTTGCCGGGCACCTGGGCCGGCTCGAGCTCCGAGTACTGCGCGATCAGCCGCTGGGTCAACCCGTCGAACGCGGCCCGGTCGTCCTCGGTCCACCAGTCCTTCTTCGCGCCGGTGCCGTCGTACTTGGAGCCCTGGTCGTCGAAGCCGTGGCCTATCTCGTGACCGATGACGGCGCCGATCGCGCCGAAGTTGGTGGCGTCGTCGGCGTCGGCGTCGAAGAAGGGCGGCTGCAGGATCGCGGCGGGGAAGACGATCTCGTTCATCCCGGGGTTGTAGTAGGCATTCACCGTCTGCGGCGTCATGAACCACTCGTCGCGGTCCACCGGGCTGCCGATCTTGGCCAGCTCGCGGTCAAGCTCGAACGAGGCCGCCCGACGGGCGTTCCCGGCCAGGTCGTCGGGCCGGACCACGAGCGTGCTGTAGTCCCGCCATTGCGCCGGGTAGCCGATCTTCGGGTTGAACGCGGCGAGCTTCTCCAACGCCCGGGCCTTGGTGGTCTCGCTCATCCATCCCAGTCGGTCGATCTCCTGTCGGTAGGCCGCGATCAGGTGGCGGACCAGCTCGTCCATCCGGGATTTCGACGACGCCGGGAAGTATCGCTGGACGTAGATGCGGCCCAGCGCCTCACCCACGGCCCCCTCGACCAGCCCGACACCGCGCTTCCACCGTTCGCGCAGCTCGGGGGTGCCGGACAGCGTGCGCCCGTAGAAGTCGAAGTTTTCCTCGACCACCGCCTGCGGACCCATGGGTGCGGCGGAGTGGACGACTCGCCAGGCCAGCCAGACCTTCCACTCGGTCAGCCGCTCGACGGTGAGCAAGGGCGCCACCGCGGTGAAGAAACTCGGCTGGCGGACGATGGTGTGCTCGAACACCGCTGGGTCGGCCCCGACGCCCGCGAGCCAGGCGTCCCACCACGCCGCCGGCCACAGGATGTCCAACTCGGCCCGCTCGGTCGGATTGAACGTCTGGTCGCTGTCCCGGGTGCGAACCCGGTCCCAGTGACCTGCCGCGATGTCCTCGTCCAGCGCGTAGACGGTCGCCGCGGCGTCCGCGCCGGCCTGCGCCGGTGACGCCAGCTCCGACATCCGGGCCAGGTGCACCCGGTAGGCGTCCCGGATGGCGGCGTACTGATCATCGCGGTAGAACGACTCGTCGGGCAGGCCGAGACCGCCCTGCAGCAGGTTCACCGTGTACCGGTCGGGCCGACCCGGATCGGTGTCGACGTAGAACCGGAACAGCCCGGAGACGCCGTCGCGTTCGAGCCGACCGAGGACCTCGAAGAAATCCGGGAGATCCTGGATGGCCGACACCTGGGCCAGCTGGTCGGCGATCGCGTCGGCGCCGACCTTCTCGACGCGCTCGACGTCCATGAAGCTGCGGTACAGGTCGCCGATCAGCTGGGTGGGGGTGCCCGGGGCAGCGTCGGCGATCGCCGCGGCCTCCTCGACGAGGCCGCGCGAGGCTTCCTCGGCCTCGTCGCGGAGCCGGACGAAGGCACCCGTCATCGACTGATCGGACGGGATGTCAGTCGCGTCCAGCCAGGCGCCGTTGACGAAGCGGAAGAGGTCGTCCTGCGGACGGACCGGCCCCTCGCGGTCATGGTCGCGGTCATGGTCGTCGGTACTCACTGCCGTGCTCGTCACTGGTTTCCCCCGCTCCCGCGCCCGGTGGCGCGGTGTTTCCGTGGTCGGCGTCGCCGTCCATACCTACCACCCGCGAGCGTGTCACCCAGGACCGACAGTCCTCCCGGCCGGTCGCTCCGCGGCGCCCTACCGGCGCCGGAGATCGACCGACGCCGGAGTCGCCCGCGTGGCCGGAGCGACGATCGCGACGATCGGCGACCTCGCCGGGGTTGCCCAACGGCTGGCTGACGGGTCGAGAGGGCGCGGAACGTGGCGAGGTCGACAAGGCGGGCGCCACCGGCGATGTCGAGCCGGCCGTCGCCATGAGCCGGACCGGCTCCTATGCTCATCCGGATGACTCTGACCCCCGCCGACGCCCGCAGCGTCGCCTTCCCCACCGCGTCCCGACTCCGCAGGGGCTACGACGCCGACGAGGTGGACGCCTTTCTGGAGCGGATCGCGGTGCGGTTGGAGACGGGCGCGGGCGTCAGCTCCAACGACGTCTACCACGTGTCCTTTCCCCGCTCCGGCATCGGCGGGCGCGGTTACGTCGAGGCGGACGTCGACGCCTTCCTCGAGCAGGCACACGCGGAACTCGCCCGCCTCGAGGATGCGTGGGGTCACAGGGGCGGGCCGACGCCGGGCGACACCGACGGCGACCCCACCCCGTCGGCCGACAGCACCGACACCCACACCGACCTTCTGACCCAGCCGGCCCGGCTACCGGCCGACGGCGGGGCCGTCGCCGAGATCGCGGTCGACGACGACGCAGCGGGCGGCCGCAGTCAACCAGCCGTCCGCTGAGGCGATCGGGAGGGGGTCAGGAGCCTGCGCCTACCCTGGCGTCATGATCGCGGACGGGGCTCGGCACCCTCGTTCCGCGCCGACTCCCCCGATCGCGTCGGCCGTCCCGGCCGGCGGGCCGATAGCGCACCGGACCACCGCCTGGCGGCCCGATTTCGCGGTCGACCTGCACCGGATGCTCGGCTCGCTGAGCCGGGGACGTTTCGACCCCAGCCACCACCGGGCCGCCGACGGAACGCTCTGGCGGGCGAGCCGAATGGCTACCGGGCCGACCACCTACCGGCTCCGGCAGGTCTCGATGCGTGAGGTCTGCGCCGACGCCTGGGGACCTGGGGCCGAGGAGTTCATCGCCCAACTGCCCCGGATGCTGGGGGCCGACGACGACCTGGACGGGTTCGACCCCCGCCTTCCGTGGCTGATCGAGGTGGTGCGTCAGAACCCCGGGATCCGGGTGCCGCGGACGCACCGGGTGCTGGAGGCGCTGGTGCCGGCGATCCTGGAGCAGAAGGTGACCAGCAAGGAGGCCTTCGGCGAATGGTCGTGGCTGGTCCGGCGCTACGGCGAGCCGGCACCGGGACCGACCCCGGTGCCGATGTGGGTACCGCCGGACGCGGCGACCTGGCTGAAGGTGCCGTCCTGGGAGTGGCACCGCTCGGGCACCGACCCGGCCCGATCAGCGACGATCATGCGTGCGCTGCGGGTGATCGGTCGCCTCGAGGAATGCGCGCACCTGGACCATGCGAGCGCGCAGAAACGCCTCACCGCGGTACCCGGCATCGGACTCTGGACCGCCGCCGAGATCGCGCAACGGGCTCTGGGCGACCCCGACGCCGTCTCGGTCGGTGACTATCACCTGGCCGGCTTCGTCGGCTACTCGCTCATCGGTGAGAAGGTCGACGACGAACGAATGCTGGAACTCCTCGAGCCGTGGAAGGGCCACCGGTACCGGGTCATCCGGCTGCTCGAAGTCAGCCCGGCCGGGCAGCGGGCGCCCCGCCGGGGGGCCCGGATGAGCATCGAGCGGCACTGGGACAGGTGATCAGCCTGCCGGGATCTCAGGTCGGGACCAGGTACTCCTGGAGATAACGCATGTCCTCAGCGGTGCCGTCCACCCCGCCCGGCGTCTCCACGATGACGTCACTCCGGGCCGCCGCGCACACCGCGGCGATCAGCTGCGGGTCGATGGTGCCGCTGTCGAAGTTGGCGTGCCGGTCGGCGCCGGAGTCGAAGGTGTCGCGACTGTTATTGGCGTGCACCAGGTCGATCCGGCCGGTGATGGCCATCACCCGGTCGACCACGTCGTCCAGCGGCTCACCACCGCAATAGGCGTGACAGGTGTCGAGACAGAACCCGACCCCGAACTCCCCGACCGCGTCCCAGAGCCGGGCCAACCGATCGAAGCGCCGGGCGATGGCGTTGTCGCCGCCGGCGGTGTTCTCGATGAGGATCGGCAGGCCGAACTCCTCCCGCTGGAACACCTTGCGCCAGTTCGCGAAGCCCTCGGCGGGATCGTCACCGTCGTTGAGGTGCCCACCGTGCACGATCAGGCCCTTGGCGCCGAGGTCGGCGGCGGCCGCGGCGTGCTGGGTAAGGATCTTGCGGCTCGGGATCCGGATCTTGTTGTTCCGGGTGGCCACGTTGACCAGATAGGGGGCGTGTACGTAGAGGGGGATCTCGGTGGCCCGCAGTTCCGCCGCGAACGGATGTTCTGGCGGCTTCTTCCAGC
This sequence comes from Nakamurella sp., assembly GCA_039916325.1. GTDB lineage: Bacteria > Actinomycetota > Actinomycetes > Mycobacteriales > Nakamurellaceae > Nakamurella. The sequence continues at coordinate 27,701 of JBDSLP010000168.1, forward strand.
CCTGCGGATCGCCGAGGAAGAACTGGACGGCCTGCGCGCCGGACTCGCGTGCCTCCGCCAACGGATCATCCGAACGCACATGTGCACCGATCGCCACCATGATCCGAGGGTAATCGGCACCGCCGACAGTGACCCCGGCCGGACGCCCGACCACGGCCGGACAGGCAACTGTCGGTGGCCCCGCCTACCCTCACCGACGTGCGCACCACGGCCTTCCGTCCCTCGCTGCTCGTGCGGCTGGTGATGCTGGCGGCCGCCTACAGCCCGCTGCTGCTGCTGCTCGCGGTACTGAACTCGTTCCGCCTCGAGTGGCTCCGCTGGGTGCTGGTCGGGCTCAGCGCGGCCGGCGTCGTGGGCACACTGCTGTTCCTGTTCCTCGCCATCCCCCGCCGCAACGCCACTCCGGAGCTGCTGAGCAGGGTCAAGCCCCGCGACGCCGAGGCGCTGAAGTTCTTCGCGTCCTACGTGGTGCCGTTCTTCGTGACCACCTCGGCGCCGACCGCGGCCCGCTGGGGGCTGCTGATCTACCTGCTGATGATCGCAGTGCTCTACGTCCAGTCCGATCTCTACTACTCCAACCCGCTCCTCGCGCTGTGGGGCTACCGCGTCTTCGAGGCCGACCGGCCGGACGGCGGCTACCTGCTGTTGATCACCCGGTCCTGGTACCTCGCACCCGGCCAGAGCCGCGACCTCATCCCGCTGGGCGGCTACGTCCACTTCGACCGCACCACCCGCCGCCAACGCCGGACAGGACTCCGATGACGACCGACACCGACACCGCGGCGGACGAGCTGCGTCGCCTGCTCATCGGTCTCACCCCCACCCTGCTGCTGCGGCTGTCGATGCTGATGGTCACCGAGGTGCAGACCGACCCGGTCGCCTACGAGGTACCGGTCAGCGCGGGGTTGGCCGCAGAGCTGTTGGCCCAGTGCTCGGAGTCGGCCGGCGCCGCCGCGGATGCGGAGCTGCGGCCGGCCGACCCCGGGCTGAGCCCCAGTGCCCAGCAGTGGCTGTACTCGCCGGTCCTGTCGGACAGCACGCTGGCTGCGGTCGACGCGCTGGTCACCCGGCCGTCGCACCCGCAGTACGACCGGACGGTCGAGTTCGGCCGGAAGAGCCTGCTGGTCCTGCGGGTCCGCGACGCCGATGGCCGGGATCTCGGCCGGCTCTACCAGGCGTTCTCGCCGGAGCGAGCCCTGCAGCGGCGCAAGGTGTGGGCCTTGTGGAGCGGCGAGCAGTTCGTCTCGTTGACCGAAGAACCGCTGGTCATCGACCGCGGGCTACGACTGATCGTGCTCGGTGGGCCCCCCGCACAGACGGTGGTCATGCAGTCCGCGGCCGCCTACCAGGCGATGTTCGGCGCATTGCCGGAGTTGCGGAAACAAGCGGAGCGGACCTATCAGGCGTCGATCGGCAAGCTCGACATCGTCGACGGCGACAAGCTGGCCCAGGCCTGCCGGTCCGACCTGAACATGATGCGCAAGCTCGCCAGTATCCAGGCCAAGCTCGACCGCCCGGGGTACGCCGACGCGGTGACGATGCCTGCTCTGATGACGTTCCTCCAGGCCCATCCGGAGATCGACGTGCCGGTCCAGGACGCCGACGGGCCGCGCCCCCGGTTGGTGTTCAGCTCGGATGCGCAACACCGATGGGTGATCCTCAAGCTGCTCGATGACGACTTCCTGCACTCCGAACTCACCGACATCACCTACGAGGCGAACTCCAAGACCCAGCTCACCTGAGGACTTCCAGGCCGGCCCGCTCCGCTCGCCAGGCCGGCAGGTACAGCGGGGCCGCGACCGCGATGACGATCCCGGCCACCACGAACGCCACCCCGATCCCGCTGCCGCCGGCCAGCGCGGTCAGCACCAGGATGCCGACGGAGGCGGCGGGCTGGGACACCATCGAGTTGATCGACACCACGGTCGCCCGGTGCTCCGGTCCGACCTGACGGTGCAGCAGCGTGCTGTGCAGCGCGTTGGACGCGCCGTGCACCAGGTAACACGCCAGGAACGCGGTCAACAGGCCGACCACCCCGCCGACCAGGCCCATCGTCACCACGGTGGCGCCCTGGACGAGTCGGAGCAGCGCCGCGCTGCGCGCGACCCCCCACCGGCGGGCCAGCAGCAGCGCGACCGCAGACCCGGCCGCCGACGCCGCCCAGGCGGCCGAGCCGGCCGGCCCGATGACCGCCGCCGCGGTGTCGGGACTACCCAGCAGGTCGGCCAGCCGGACCGGGGTCAGTGATTCGAACGCCGGCATCCCGAAGCTCCAGAAGAGCTCCACCGACACCAGCGCGAGCAACACCTTCGACGTCCGCAACAGCGCGACACCGCCGCCGATCACCTTCGGGACTCCACGGACGCCGGCGAGGAGACCACCCTCGTCGCCGCCGCGACGGGGTTCCGACATCAGGGCCAGGGTGAGCGGCACCAGCACGACCTGGATCACCACGGCGGCCGCCACCGGCAACGCCAGCCGTTCGATCCCGTCGAACGGCTGCCAGCTGACCAATGGCAGAGCCAGCGCCGAACCGGCCGCGATGGCGATGCTCAGCGTGGCATTGCCGGCCGACAGTCCACGCTCGATCGGGTAATCCGGCGCCGTCCGGTGGGTCGCATCGACGTACCAGGCCTCCAAAGGACCGGAATCCAGCGCCCGGAACACCCCCATCAGTGCGCTGGACACCGCAAACGCTGCCATGCTGTGGGACAGAAAATACAGCGTGGTCGCCACGATCCCGATGACCCCGGCCAGCACCAGGACCGGGCGGCGGCCCCACGAGTCGGTCAGGCCGCCGGTCGGAAGCTCCAGTACCAGCACCACCAGCCCCTGGATGGACATCACGACACCCAGCTGAGCCAGCGTCAACCCCCGTGACAGCGGGAGCAGCGCCTGCACCGGGATCGTCAGGCCGACAGCCAGCCAGCGCAGCGACATCAGGAGCAGATACCGGCCGCGGACCTGGACAACGGAAAGGGTCTCCACTCAGGCGACCACGACGTTCGGCGAGACAGGCTCGTGGGCGGGTGTCGTTCGCGTGGTCATCCGCCGCCTCCCTGTCGTGATGACGCACGGTGCACCGGGCGCTCGACGTGCTCTGCCCGATCGTGGATCACCGCGTCTCTGACATCTTCTCATCGCGCGGTAGTGAACACGTAGCACGGAGTGATTTTCGTCGAGCAGCACCGGTTTCGTTCCGATGACGGGCGCTCAGCTGGTGGTCGCGGCGATCGCGGCAAGCCCCGTCGATCGGTTGACGTAAGCGAACTGATGCGAGCGCACCCCTGGCCACCGGCGACGCAGTACATCCAACTGGTCGTCGGGGAGCCCACACACCGCGAAGGCGATCCGCCGCCCCTGAGCCCGGGTCGAGGTGAGTACCGCGATCTCGAGTCCGCGGCGGGACCAGCACGTCACCCCGGCAGCATCGACGACGATGCCTCGGACCCCGGCGTCGAAGAGGGTGTCGATGGCAGACAGCAGCGGATCGAGGGTGTCGGGGACAGCCGCACCGCGCAGGGTGAGACACCCGATACCGTCCGTCGTTCCGGAGCTGACGGTCAGCGTGCGGTCAGTGCTGGGGGGAGGCGTCCGCATCAGCGGGATCGTGCGATGAGCGGACATGTGGGCGGCCACTGCCAACCTCCATCCGGCCCCCGTCCATGAGGGTCTTCGCCATACGACCGAAACTACCGCTCTGGTCGGCGTCCTTCATGGTACGAATGGGCGACGACGCGGAGGGTATTGACACGGCGAACGAGTAGACTCCCACCGATCGGCCGCTGGACCGCGAACGTCAGCGGAACAGGTTCACGACCCTGGACCGGGTGGCGTCCAGCTGATGGGCGAGCATCGCCGCGTTGTACCGGCCGGCGTCGCGGATGGCGCTGGCATGGCTGCCGCCGGGGATGTCGATCACCCTGAGGTCGAGATCATCGGCCGTCGCGAGCCTGGTCAGGACCGTCTCGACCTGGTCCACGTTGACCGTGTTGTCGTCGGCGCCGACTTCAGGACGCAGATACACCAGGTCGGTGCCCGCCGGGAGTTGAGCCAGCACCCGCGCCGCGTCGAACCGCCGGATCACGCCGTACTGGTCCCGCACCAAGGCAGTGGAGACCCCGGTCGGGTTCAACTTCTCGCGCCAGACCTCACTCCATTTGTAGGCGAATCGATGGCCGTCCACCCGGAGGAACGGGTACGGGCCCGTCGACCACTGCTTGCGTTGCACGAGCAGCTCGCCGGCCAGGCGGGTCACGGCTCCGCCGTCGGTGCCGACCGTCTCGCTGAGCCCGGTGAGAAAGTCGGCGCGGGCCCGCGCGGCCGACCGGACGTCAGCGACGCCCATTGGAGTGCAATCCAGGTAGATGGTGTCGATCTGGGGCATCAGGTGTCCCGGTGGGTACTGCCGGGGATCTGCGAATCGCCGCTGGAAGTGCCCGGCGATGTTGAGGAGGACATCCCCACCCATGCTGTTGCCGTAGAGCACCAGTCGCCGGGGTTGATAGCGCTGGAACAGAGCATCGAACTTGGCTTCGACGTCCTCGTCGTAGATCCCGCTCCCGTAGACCAGGCTGAACACCCGGGTGTCCGGGCCGGACAGTGAGGGCGAGAGGGCAGCCGCCACCAGATTGCCGCTCTTCCGGTTGAGCCCGGCGGCCACGATGGTCATCGTCGAGCGGTAGTCCGAGTCGTCCACCGATTCGCCCCACTCGACGAATTGCGAGCCGGCGGTCGGCCACACCACGATCGCGGACACCTGCTGGTCGGTCCGCAGGACCACGTATCCCGAGGCGGCCACGGCGGTCAGCAGAACGAAGACGAACCACCACCGGGATCGACCGCCGGCCCGACGGCGCGCCGCCGCAGCGCATCGGTCCCGACGGATCTCCGACGTCCCCGCGGCGGCGGCGGGGACGGCGCTCAGGTTGCCCACTGTGGCGACCACTCGGTCGAAGCTGTGCCGTTGCTCGACCGCCGGTTCCAGAATCGACCCGGTGGCCGGATGCGGGGCCCGGTGCTGCTGCGCGTCGACCGGACCCGCATCGACCACCGGATCGGTCCGGGCCGCCGGACGGCAACCTGCGGGGCGCTCCGGCACCACCTCGCCGTCACCCCGCACGGGGGTCTGAGTCAGTCCGGCCATCGAAGCCACCGGGGCATCGGATACCAGGACATCGTCCAACGGTACGTCCCGGCGATGGGCCGAACGGGGCGATCAGGTCACAACGGGGTGGGGCGCACGCCCGTCCGCGGGTTCACCGGTGGGTTCAGTCGGTGCGGGTGACCGGCGACTCGGCCAGCGCAGCGTCGATGACCAGGCCGTAGCCGATCGCGGCCAGCCACACGTCCTTGGCCAAGCCGATGCCGTCCGGCGTCGGTCGCAGGTACTTGTCGTGCATCGCCGGCGAACGGACGTACAGCCCGACCAGCCCGGTCGCGAACGCGCTCAGACCCAGACCCACGAGACCGGCCGGTGCAACCGGCAGCAGCAGGGCGGCACCGAGGACGACCTCGCCGGCCCCGAGTGCCTTCAGGAAGGTGGTCGGCTCGACCTTCTTCAGGAACGGGTACGCCCCTACCGCCGTTCCGTGTATCCAAGCCGCCTCGTCGGGGCCGCCCTTGATCTTGCCCAGCCCGCTGTTCAGGATGTATGCGCCGGCAGCAGCCCGGACGGGTGCGCGGCGCAGTTTGGCGGCGAGTGACATGGCGTTCCTCGATCTGTCCGTGGTGGCTCGGATAGTGGATGCCGGTGACCGGCCCGCTGATTCTGTACCCAGGTCGCCGAGGGATCGACGTCGACCCAGGGAAACCGACGGATTCGGCCCAACAGCCCCGACCGCCAGCCATACTGGTAAGACCTTATGCGTCGAAACGTCATCGTATTTCACTCGGTCGAGGTGGCACGGTCCCAACGCCGACATCGAGATGGCACCAAACGGCGTGTTCACCGGTAGTCGCTCGGACCCGATCAACCGAAGGACGCCGTGACCACCTCGCTGACATCGCGGACACCGACACGGTGGCTGCCCGGTGTCGCAGCCGTGATCATCGTGGTGATCGGTATCGTTTTCGGCACGTCGACCCCGGGCAGTCCGGGAATCACCGCCTTCGGTGACGCGACCCAGTTGGCGCTCTCGGCAGCGGCCGGCATCTCCGCTCTGTTCACGGTCCGCCGATCCACCGGGCGGCTTCGTGCATCGTGGACCTGGATCGCGGCCGGCGTGCTCGGTTGGTCGGTCGGCCAACTGATCTGGACCTGGTCCGAGCTGGTGCTCCACGCCGATCCGTTCCCGTCGGCGGCCGACGTCGGCTACCTGGCGTTCCCGGTCTGCGTCGCGATCGGCCTGTGGATGTTCCCCACCTCGCAGCCGCCCGGGATCCGGCTGCGCAACGTGCTGGACGGACTGGTGGTGGTCAGCGCCCTGCTGGCCATCTCGTGGTCGACGGTGCTCGCGACGACCTTCGCGGTCAACAGCGGCGAGACCGTGGGACCGTTGCTGGTGTCCATCGCCTACCCCATCGGCGACGTGCTGTTCATCGGCATGACGATCTACTCGCTGACCCGCCCGAGCCCGCACCGCCGGACGCAGGTGCTGTTGGCGGCGGCGATGGTGGCGATGGCCGCGTCCGACACCCCGTTCACCTACCTCAGCGCCATCGGCACCTACGAGACCGGCAGCCTGCTCGACCTGGGCTGGGTGGCGGCATTCGGGTTGATCGCCGTGACGGCCATCCGGTCCCGCGACGTCGAGACCGCCGCCGACGACGAGAAGCTTGCGACCCACGACGCGCCCTTCATCGTCCCGTACGTGCCGCTGCTCGTGGCAGCCGTCGTGGTGGTCGGGGTGAACATCACCACCGGCCGGACGCTCGGACCCGTCGAGCTGACCTGTTTCGCGGTCGCGACCGTCGCAGTCATCGGCCGGCAGTACCTCACCACGGTGGAAAACCGTCGACTGATCGCGGAAGTGGCCGCACGGGAGGACCAGCTCCGCCGACAGGCCACGATGGATCTGCTGACCGGGCTGACCAACCGTGCGCTGTTCAACGACCGGGTGGGTCATGCACTGGAGCTGCACCGGCGGGACATGCGGCCGTTGGCGATCATGTTCTGCGACCTGGATGATTTCAAGGCGGTCAACGACACCTTCGGCCACGCCGCGGGTGACGAACTGCTGATTCGCGTCAGCGACCGGCTCCGCGGTGCCCTACGCACCGGGGACACCCTGGCCCGGTTCGGCGGCGACGAGTTCGCCATCCTCATCGAGGACGGCGGTGAATCCACCGCCGTCGGCGCCCGCATCATCGAGTCGCTGCGGCCGCCGTTCGCCATCGTCGGCAGCATGATCACGGTCCGGATGAGCGTGGGCATGATCGAGGTCGGACCGGACGATCCGTGCCCGACGCTGGAATCATTGTTGGCCAACGCCGACCACGCGATGTACTCGGCGAAACGGTCCGGCAAGGGCAAGCTCGCGCTCTACGACCCGACCATGATGGCGCCGAATGTCCTGGACCTGCCGTTGCAGCGGCCGCTGGCGGCGGCGATCCTGGCCGGCGGCATCGGCGCGGAGTATCAGCCGGTCGTTTCGTTGTCCGACGGTCTGGTGGTCGGCCTGGAGGCACTGGCCCGCTGGCAGCACGAGGACATCGACATCCCACCCAGCCAGTTCGTCCCGCTCGCCCTGCGATCAGGCCTGATCGGCGGCCTCACGACGAACACGCTGCGCACCGCCTGCGCGGACCTGGCCGCCTGGTCGGCCCGGCTCGGGCACCGCGACCTGCGGGTAGCGGTCAACGTGCCACCGGCGTTGATCACCGATCCCGGCTTCCCGGACGTACTGGCCGAGGTGCTGTCCCAGCACGCGATCAACGCCGACCAGGTGGTCCTGGAGATCACCGAGGAGGCCCTGCTCGGAGACGTGTCCACCGCTAAGTCGGTGACCCGGGCGTTGGCCGGTCTCGGGATACCGCTGGCCCTGGACGACTTCGGCAAAGGCTACTCGTCGCTGGTGCACCTACAGCACATCCCGCTGCGGATCCTCAAGATCGACATGGCGTTCGTGGCCGAGATCGACCGTGACCGGCGGGCCGAGCGGCTGGTCCGGGCCCTGCTCGGGCTCGGTCGGGACCTCGGCCTTGACGTGGTCGCCGAGGGCGTCGAACGCGTGTCACAGGCCGACGTCCTACGCGAACTCGGCTGTCCCTTCGCCCAGGGCACGCTGTTCGCGAGCCCACGGTCGGCGGTGGATGCCTTCGACCTGCTCGGTCGCCCGCTGGGCGTGGACATCCCGGCCGCCTGACGGTCGGTCAGGAGACGAAGGCGAGCAGCTCCCGTTCGAGTGCCCCGCCCGGTTCGGCGGCACCCTTCTCGTCGGACAGGTCCAGCAGTTTCGCCGACGACAGGGCCGCCGCGAGCTGGTGCAGCCGGGAGCGGGTGTCGGCACGCGAGCCGCCCAGGTCGAGCAACAACACGTCGGCCTCGATCGCGGACAGCCCGTCCCACCAAGCCTGGTCACTCTTGGCCAGGCTCTCCAACAGATGCCGGGCGCGGCCGAAGCCACCCACGTTCTGCAGGATCCGGCCCCGGCGGACGGTGGTGTAGGCCCCGCTGAGCGCCATCGCAGCCCCCATCCGGGCGGTGGCCCGACCACCCGCGGCCGGCGGCGTCATCGGATCCTGCAGCACGATCCGGCGAAATCGCTCCGGCCGCTGCGCGGCGAGGCCGAGCGCCAGGTACCCGCCGAAGCCGTGACCGACGACGTCGACCGGGTCCTCGATGGTCCGGTCGACGAATTCCTGCAGGTGGTCCAGGAGCTCCGGCATCTCCCCGGCGATCGGGTCGCTCTGCGCGAAGCCCGGCAGGTCGGGAGCGACGGCTTCTCGCCCGATGTCCACGATGGCGCTGGTCAGGCCCGCGAAGGAGGCGCCGCAGCCGCCGATGTCATGCAGCAACAGCAACGGGCGGCCGGTGCCGGCACACCGAATCCGGACCATGTGGTCACCGATGTACACGTCGTGCGCCAAACTGAAAGCCACGGTGGGACCATCCTCGTCGATGGGTGCGGCGCGGGCCCGTCACGGACCCGGAGAACAACGCACCGCCGCCCACCCGGATCGTTCCGGCGGCGGCAGTGGATGGATCACCCTACCGCGCAGGCCCCCCACCGCGTCCGGACGGAAGATCAACGCCGTTCTACCCTTGGCGGATGTGCCGCAACATCACCGAGCTGCGCGGGCTCGTCCCCGCCGCCACCCCCGTCGAGGTCGAAGCCGCCGCGCGGCAGTACGTCCGCAAGATCAGCGGTATCCAGAAGGTGACCGACCAGACCCGCGCACCGTTCGAGACCGCGGTCGCCGAGATCGCCGCCATCACCGGTCGCTTGCTCGGCCAACTCCCGGATCGACGCCAGCCCCCCGCGACGGTGCCGCCACTGCGCCGACCCGAGGTGCTGGCCCGGATGGCCGCCCGCGCGACGGGCACCTGAGGTGCCCCGGGCGGCGCAGCTGACGGGACCGGACGCGCACCACGGTGAGGGTCCGGTGTGGTCGCCGTCCTGGGGCGGACTGCGCTGGGTGGATGTGCTCCGTGGGGCGATCCTGCACCTTGAGTCCGACGGCTCGGTCTCGCGCTGGCCGGTCGGGGAGGTGGCGGCGGCGTTTCGTCCGCGCGCCGGCGGCGGGGTCGTGATCGCCACCGAGCGGGAATTCGTGGTCGCCGACGTCGCCGACGGTCCGCTGCGGTCGCTGGTCACCGCCTTCGACGATCCGCGGATCCGATTCAACGACGGCAGCTGCGACCCGGCCGGGAACTTCCTCTGCGGGACGATGGCCTACGAGGAAACGCCCGAAGCCGGCACGCTCTACCGGTTGTCGCCCACCGGCGGGCTGGGCGTGGTGTTGCGCGGGGTGACGATCTCCAACGGTCTGGCCTGGACCGCCGACGGCTCCCGTGCCTACTACAACGACACCCCGACGGGGCAGGTCGACGTCTTCGACTCAGATGCCTCCGGGGCGTTGACCGGCCGTCGCCGCTTCGTCGCGATCGACGGCGGTTCGCCGGACGGACTCACCGTGGATGCCGAGGGCGGTGTCTGGGTCGCTCTCTGGGGCGGGGGTGCCGTGCACCACTACACCCCGGACGGCCGGCTCGCCGACGTCATCGAATTGGCGGCGAGCAGAGTCACCGCCTGCACCTTCGGCGGCGACGACCTGGACGAGCTGTTCATCACCACGTCTGCCGAAGGCGACGAGGACAACCCGGTGGCGGGAGCGGTGTTCTGCCACCCGGCCGGGGTGCGCGGACTGCCGGCGGCGACCTTCGCGGGGTGAGTCGGCTGACTGGGCTGAGTCAGCTCCTCACGACTGCGCAGAGACGTCAGGCCGGGGTGAGCGCGACGCGCAAAATTCGGTCGTCCCCGTCGTGCGGGTCTCCGCGGCCATCCGTGTTATTGGTGAGGATCCACAGCGTGCCGTCGGGGGCGACGACGACGTCGCGAAGACGGCCGTACCTTCCGTCGTAGTACTCGGTCGATCCGGACGGGTCGTCGACGGGCACTGCGCGGAGGCGGGCGCCCCGCAGATTGGCGATGAAGATGGTGTCCCCGGCGATGGTGATGCCACTCGGGCTGGCCTCGTCGGTGGGCCACTGCTGGACCGGATCGACGAAGCGGGAATCTCCGGCGATCCCCTCGACCGTCGGCCAGCCGTAATTCGCGCCGGGCTGGATCCGGTTCAGCTCGTCCCAGGTGTCCTGACCGAACTCGGCCGCCCAGAGCTGTCCGGCGGAGTCCCACGCCAGTCCCTGCGGATTGCGGTGCCCCAACGAGTACATCGGGTTCCCGGCGATCGGATTGTCGGCCGGCACCGCGCCGGCCGGGGTCAGCCGGAGGATCTTGCCGTTCAGCGAGTTCGGGTCCTGCGGGGTGTCCCGCTGCTGAGCGTCGCCGGTGGTCACGTAGAGCATCCCGTCCGGACCGAAGGCGATGCGGCCGCCGTTGTGGGTGCTGTTCTTGGTGATCCCGCCGAACACGTCCTCGACAGGCCCGAGTCCGTAGCCGCCGGCGCTGCCGGTGAGCGGGTAGCGCACGATCCGGTTGTCGTCGGCGGCGGTGACGTAGGCGTACAGGTAGGTCGGCGTCCCGGCCGGATAGGTGGCCAGCCCCAGCAGACCGCCCTCGCCCCCGGGTTGGACACCGTCGACGACCCCGACCTCACGGGTGCCATCCGGGGTGAGCTCACGGATCGTCGCGGTGTCCCGCTCGGACACGAGTGCGGTATCTCCCACGAACACCACCGACCACGGTGCGGCCAGGCCCGTCTGCACGTCGAGAGGGTCGCCGGACGGCTGTTGGGGGCCGGTCATCAGCTGCGTCGAGGGCGTGGTCGGCACATCCGAACCGGTCGGATCGGCCGTGCCCACCACCGAGCCCGTCACGGTCCGGGTAGCCGGGCCCGCCGCGGACGGCGACGGAGCGGCGGTGGGGGTCGAGCAGGCCACCATCCCGACCAGTGCGCCGACCACCAGCAGGGGGACGGTCCGTCGCGCCCGGGTCGCAGTCATGACTCCACCGTGCCGACGGTGAGCGGAACTGTCAAAGGCCCGGTCGGGGCCGGGAATGGGAATCGACGTCCCGAGGTTGAGAGCGTGGGCGGGGTCCGACGCGGGCACTACCCGATGGACACGTCACGAGGAGGCCCATGACCACCACATCCACCACCCACGGCGAGGTGCGCGGGGTCGGCTTCCGTTCCGACCGCGGGCCGATCCTCATCGCACTGATGCTGAGCACCTCGCTGGTCGCGCTGGACTCGACGATCATCGCCACCGCGGTGCCGTCGGTGGTGGCCAGCCTCGGCGGCTTCACCTCGTTCCCCTGGTTGTTCTCGATCTACCTTCTGGCCCAGGCGGTCTCGGTACCGATCTACGGGCGCTGCGCGGATCTGTTCGGCCGCAAGCCGGTCATCTTCCTGGGCATCGGGCTGTTCCTGCTCGGCTCGATCCTGTGTGGCGTCGCCTGGAGCATGCCCGCCCTGATCGCGTTCCGGGCGCTCCAGGGTCTCGGCGCCGGCGCCGTCCAGCCCATCGCCATGACCATCGCCGGTGACATCTACACCGTCGCCGAGCGGGCCCGGGTGCAGGGTTATCTGGCCAGCGTCTGGGCCATCTCGGCGGTCGTCGGTCCGACCCTGGGTGGCGTGTTCTCCGAGTGGATCTCGTGGCGCTGGATCTTCTTCGTCAACATCCCGTTCTGCCTGCTGGCCGCTCTGCTGCTGGCCCGCAACTTCCGCGAGACGGTGACCCGGACCCCACACACTCTCGACATCCTCGGGGCCGTCCTGCTCACCGTCGGATGTGCGCTGCTGATCCTCGGACTGCTCGAGGGTGGTCAGGCCTGGGCCTGGAACTCGGCGCCCAGCCTGCTGGCGCTCATCGTCGGACCGCTGCTGCTGGTCGGGTTCGTGCTCGTGGAGCGGGTCGCGGCCGAGCCGATCCTGCCGCTCTGGGTGCTGCGACGACGCCTGCTGGTGGCGACCAGTGCCGGCACCTTCCTGGTCGGGGCGGTGCTGCTCGGCTTGACGTCCTACGTGCCCACCTACGTTCAGACGTCGCTCGGCACGGGTCCACTGACGGCGGGCTTCGCACTGGCCACGCTGACCCTGGGCTGGCCGATCGCGGCCAGCCTGAGCGGGCGGCTGTACTTACGGATCGGTTTCCGCGACACCGGCCTGATCGGCGTGGTGGTGATCATCGGCGGGGCCTTCGGCACCACCACGCTGGGAACGTCGTCCGCGGTGTGGCAGGTCGGCGTCTACTGCTTCCTGGTCGGCCTGGGAATGGGGCTGGTCGCGAGCCCGTCCCTCATCGCCGCCCAGTCCAGCGTCGGCTGGACCGACCGTGGAGTGGTCACCGGTACCAACATGTTCGCGCGTTCGGTGGGCAGTGCGGTCGGCGTGGCGCTGTTCGGTGCGATCGCCAACGCGAGCCTCGGCGGCGGCGAGCCGACGGCCGTGACCATCAGCACCGCGTCCCATCAGGTCTTCCTCGTAGGTGCCGGACTCGCGGTCCTGATGGCGGTGGCGGTGGCGTTCATCCCGCGCAAGGTCGCCATCGCGTGACCCGTCAGGCCCGCGCGGTGAGCAGCTCCCCGATCGCGGCCTGAAGTGGGGCCGGCACCCCCCGCGCCGCGAGCTCGGTCAGCACCGACGCCGGGGTGCCCTCCTCGAGACGCCGCCAGAGGTCGGCCTTCTCGTCCAGACCGTAGTGAGCCCGCATCAACAGGTCGAACAGCCGCCCGGCGACGTCGGTGGTGACGGGAAACAAGCCGGGTCCGAAGACCACCTCGACGGTTGCTCCGACAGGGACGTCGGTGATCTCCACGGTGCTGCGACCGGCCTCGATCGCGACCCTTGCCGGGGCGTCACCCACCCGCACCTCGCCGACATCGGCCACGCCGACCAGCGTCACCGACCAGGTCCGGGTGGCCGGCACGACGTCGATGGAACCGGCGGCCGGGTGCACGGTCAGCGTTCCGGTCGCCTGGTTCCAGTCGATCCGGGTGGTCGCCGTGGGGATGTCGGCCGGCTCGGCGCCGGTGCCATCATCCTCGATGAGGATGAAGGTGCCGTCCGCGCCGGGCGCGACCATGATCTCCAGCCCGGCGGGGTTGACGGTGGCGTCGGTCTGGTCCGGCGCGGCCAGCGGCACGATACCGCCGGCTCGAATCAGCACCGGGACCGAGGTGCCGTCGCGGTGCAGCAGGGCCTCGCGTCCGCCGTCGTAGGCCACCCCGGTGAGCAGGTCGATCCACACCCCGGCGGGCAGCCAAGCCCGGACCGATCCGAGTTGGGTCACCGAATCGGTGGGGGTGGTGATCGGTGCGACGACCAGCTCGGTGCCGAAGCCGAACTCGTTGGGCACGTTGTAGGCCTCGTCCTCGCCCGGGTACAGGTGGTACATCGGCCGGACGAGCGGAGATCCGTCGGTGGCCGCGAGGTGGTTCATCGAGTGCAGGTAGGGCACCAGGCGGTGCCGCAGCCGGAGCGCGTCCCCGAGGGCGGCGCGCACTTCGGGGCCATAGCACCACGGCTCCTTCACGACGAACGGGTTGCTCGCCGAGTGCAGCCGCAGGATCGGCGAGAACACCCCGAGCTGGACCCAGCGCAGCAGCAGCTCAGGATCGTAGGTGCCCTTGAAGTGACCGCCGACGTCGTGGCTCCACCAGCCGTAACCGATGTTGGACGCCGTCGCGGTGAACTCCGGCTGGAAGTGCAGCGACGCCCACGAGATGATCGTGTCGCCGGAGAAGCCGACCGGGTAACGGTGGCTGCCGGGGCCGGCATACCGGGAGAACGTGAGTGGTCGCCGTCCCGACTTCGCCGAGTCCAGATAGTGGAAGTGGTTGAGCATCCACAGCGGGTCGATGCCGGGCACCCTGGAGTGCGGGCCCGACTGCCAGTCCAACCACCAGAAGTCGACCCCCTCGTCCTCCAGACGGCGGTGCACGACCTCGAAGTAGGCGGCGAGGAAGTCCCGGTCGGTGACGTCGAACGAGATGGGCGCCTCGTCTGCGGTGTCCCGGCCCAGCGCCTGCGCCAACGCCGGATAGGCGTCCTCGAAGGCCCGGATCCCGTCGGCGGGGTGCACGTTCAACGTGGTGCGCAGTCCCCGGCGGTGCAGATCGGCCAGGAACGCAGCCGGGTCCGGGAACAGCTTCCGGTTCCAGGTGTAGCCGGTCCAACCGCTGCCGAAGCGGTCGGGCACGTCATCGACGAGATGCCAGTCCATGTCGATGACGGCGACCGAGAACGGCAGTGCCTCGGCCTCGAAGCGGTCGTGTAGGGCCAGATACCCGTCCGCGGTGTAGGCGTGGTAGCGGCTCCACCAGTTGCCCAGCGCCCACCGGGGCAACACCGGCTGCGGACCGGACAGCGCGTAGAACGCACGGAGGGCATCGGTGTGGTCCAGCCCGTAGGCGAAGACGTACAGGTCGACGTTGCCGCCGGGTCGCGGCTCGACCCAGCCGTCCTCGGTGAAGAGGAACGACTCCGAGTCGTCGAGGGCGGCGAACCCTCGGCGGGACACCACGCCGGGTTCCAACGGCGTGCGGCCGTCGACGAAGTCCAGGGTGCGCGCGGTGCCGCGCAGGTCCGGCACCGGCTCGCCGTAGCGCCAGACCGAGTGGTAACTGGTCAGGTTGCCGCGGACCTGCAGAGACAGGCCGGCGGCGCTGAACGGCCCCCGGTCGTAGGTCAGGTGGAAGCGATCGGTGACGACCTCGAGCGCGGTGTCGGTCTCGGTGACGGTGAAGCGCGGGACGGTGAGGTCCCGGTGCTGGGCCAGGGTCGAGGCCCGGTCCACGAAAGTGCCGCTCGGTGCCCACTCCAGCCGGACCAGACCCGCGGTCAGCACCGTGATCCGGTACTGATCGCCGACGATCATCGCCGACGGATCGGCGCGTGGGGTCGGGGCGGCGTGACCGGTGGGCCGGAAGTCGTAACTCTCGGACGGGCGGGGACCTGACGACACGTCGGGATCCTTCCTGCTGCTGGCGCGACGTACGGTGTGCGCGGTCAGATCCGCGGACGGCGTCGAACCTACCCGGGGATCGGTGGATTCCCCGGATGGGTTCGGTGCGGTCAGCTGACCTGGATGACGACCTTGCCTTTGGCGTGGCCGATCTCGACCGCGGCCAGCGCCTCGGCCGCCTTGCCCAACGGCAGGATGTCCTCGACCTTGGCGTCGAGCTTTCCGTCGGCGACCATCGCCGCGACGATATCGAGCACCCGGCTGGAGCCGTCGCGCTGCATCGGGTGGCCGCCGAGCTCGCCGGCGGTGGCCGGATCACCGGCGGTGATGAGCTTCGTGCGGTCGGCGAGCAGGGGAGCGACCGCACGGAGACCGGCGCCACCGGCGAGGTCGAAGATGGCGTCGACGGCCGGCATGATGGCCGCCACCCGTTCGGCGACCCCGTCGCCGTAGGCGACGAAGATGGCACCGAACGATTCGACGAGGGCCTGCTTGTCCGCGCCGGCGATGCCGATCACGGTGAGGCCCTGATCGCGCGCGATCTGGGCGGCCGCCACTCCGACGCCGCCGCTGGCCCCGTTGACGAGCAGGGTCTGGCCTGCGGTGAGGCCCAGCTGGACGACACCGTCGTAGCCGGTCGCCGCAGCCACGGTCAGGGTGGCCGCGTCGGTGAACGAGACGTGGACCGGCTTCTTCGCACTCCCGGTGGCGGTCAGCAGGGTCATCTCGGTGTAGCCGCCGGACCCTGGGGCGACCGCGCCGAACACCTCGTCGCCGACGCTGAATCCCTCGACGTCACCACCGACCTCGCGAACGACACCGCTGACCTCCGAGCCCAGGACCAGCGGGAAGTGCACCGGCTCCGGGGCCGGGAACAGACCGGAGCGGATCTTCCAGTCGGCGGGGTTGACGCCGGCCGCGCGGACCTCCACCAACATTTCGCCGGGCAAGGGCGAAGGGGTGTCGAGTTCGACGAACTCGCCCACCTCGGGACCGCCGAAGGACTGGAATCCGAATGCTGTGACCATGATTTCCTCTCGTGGGGCGGCCGCGCCGTGACGCGGGAGCCTGATGCCGGGTGCTCGGTGACGCAGGTGCTCGGTGACGCAGGTGCTGGGTGACGCGGGTGCTCGGTGATGCCGGGACGACGGGACTTCAGCGCCCGGCGGCCAGCCGTTCCCGAAGCCCGGACGCCCGCGCCGCCCGCCGGTCGATGGCTTCCCGGAACGCGTCCTCGGTGCCGAGGAGGCGGACGTGTCCCCGGGCCCGGGTGAGCGCGGTGTAGAGCATCTCGCGGGTCAGCAGTGGCGAGTCCGGTTCGGGCAGCACCAGCGTGACGTGGTCGAACTGGCTGCCCTGGCTGCGGTGCACGGTCATCGCGTGCACGGTCTGCAGTCCGGCCAGCCGGCTCGGGGCGAACGTCACGACCTGACCGTGGCGCCGGAACGCGACCCGCAGGTCAGCGCCGGTGGTACCGCCGGGCCCACCGGCCGCGACGACCACCCCGGTGTCACCGTTGTACAGGCCGAGCAGGTAGTCGTTCGCGGTGACCAGGACGGGGCGCCCGAGGTACCACTCCGCCTGGTGCGTGGCGCTGCGGGACGCGGCGAGCCAGCGCTCGATGCGCCGGCTCCACTCCTCGACCCCGTACGGTCCGGTCCGGTGCGCGCAGAGCACCCGGTGCCGGTCCAGTGCGTGCAGCGCGGCCACCGCGTCGCCGGCAGAGGCGGCGTCCCGGAGGCCGGTCGCCGACGTGACGACGTCGGTCCGCACGTCGTGGAGATCATCGCCGGCATCGGGATCGACGAAGGACACGTCGTCGAGGTCGCTCAGCAGGATGTCCAGGGCTTCGTCGGCGTCACCGTCCCGGACGGCGTGGGCGAGTTGGGCGATCCCGCCCTCGAAGCGGTGGATCCGGGTCAGCAGCACGACCCCACTGCCCTGCTGCCCGTCCGAGGTGGCGGTCGGGGTCCGTTGTTCGCGCTCGGCCAGCCCGGCGACCAGGTCGGCCAGTACCGCACCCGCCTCGACGGACGCCAGCTGGTCAGGATCGCCGACCAGGATGAGCCGGGCCTGCGGCCGGACCGCGTCAAGCAGCCGGGCCATCATCGTCAGCGACACCATCGAGGTCTCGTCGACCACGATGATGTCGAAGGGCAGCCGGTTGTCGTGGTGGTGGGTGAAACGCGTGCCGAAGCCGCCGCGGGAGCCCAGCAGCCGGTGGAGGGTCGATGCGGTCAGGGTGCCGAGGCGATCCCGTTCGACGGCGGGGAACTGCTGCTGGACCTCCTGGACGGCCTCCTGCATCCGAGCGGCGGCCTTGCCGGTCGGTGCGGCCAGCGCAACCCGCAGCGGGGGGCCGGGCTGGTCGAGCAGCACGGCCAACAGGCGGGCGATCGTGGTGGTCTTGCCGGTCCCCGGGCCGCCGCCCAGAACCGTCGTCCAGCGTTGGGCCGCGACGTCGGCCGCCTGCCGTTGTTCACCGGGTCCCGGGAAGTGCCGGTCCAGGGCGGCGGTGAGACGAGCGGGGTCGACGGGCGGTGGCGGCTGGGTGGCCCGCGCGAGCAGGTCGAAACAGACCTGAATCTCCTGCCGCCAGTAGCGGTCGAGGTAGAGCAGGTCCAGATCCCACCGCAGCGGCCCGTTGCCGGTGGTCAGGACGCTGGCCTGGACCACCTCGTACCAGTCGTCCAGGTCCGGCCAGGGCAGCTCGGGGTCGATCCGGAGTTGTTCGCCGAGGTCGATACAGACCGACCCCTGCCGCAACCCGCGGACCGCGAGAGCTACGGCCAGCAGCACGGTCTCGCCCGTTTCGCCACCCAGGCGCCCGACGCTGGTGGCGACGTGGACGTCGGCGGCGGTGATCACCCCGGCCTCGTTGAACGTTGCCATCAGGCCGGTGGCCCCCAGCGCGCGCGACGAGTCCCACGGGTCGATCGGCCGATCGTCAGCGGTCGCACGTGCCCCGGTCACCGCTCCGTCGGCCCTCCCGGTCCGGGCCACCTCCGGCCCGGTCATCGGTTCGCCCCCGCGGCGGTGCCGACGGCGTTCCCGTCGAGCAGGTCGGACAACGCGACCACCAGCTCGGCCGGTGGCCGCCACCCGAAGACACCGCTGACCCGGCCGTCGACCACCGGGGTGTCCGGGCCGCACATGCCCCGCACGTAGAGATAGAGCACGCCACCCAGATGCTCCTCCGGTCGGTAGTCGGGCTGGCGCCACCGCAGGTAGCGGTGCAGCGCGACGCAGTAGAGCATGGCCTGCAGCGGATAGTCCGACTGCGCCATCACCCGGTCCAGCGCGTCCGGACGGTAGTGCCAGGCGGTCAGCGGGGTGTCCGGGCCCTCGCCCAGCCAGTTCGTCTTGTAGTCCGCCACCAGGTATCGGGGTCCGGGGAGGCGGACGACCAGGTCGAGGCTGCCGGTGAGGTAGCCGCGGAGGGGCTGCCCACCGAGTTCGGGGGTCTCCAGCCGATCGGCGTAGCCCAGCAAAGGATCGTCCGCGGGCAGGTACCGGCGGAGTAACGGCGCCATCTCCACGAGCCGTACCTCCGCATCGATCCGGTCGCCACCGGCGAGCGGGAGCTCGAAGTCCAGCTCGGCGAGCCGGTCGCCGACCGGGATGTCGGCCAGCGTCCGGCCGTCGACCAGCGGCCCCATCGGCGTCCGCAGCACCGGTACCAGCGCGGCGGCCAGTTCGTCGGCGACGACGAGACCGGGGTGTCGGCTGACCTCGTCCTGACACCGCATCAGCAGCTCGGCGTCGAGGTCGGACGCCATCGGATCGACGTGTTCCAGGACGGCGTGCACGAGGGTACCGAACCCGGTGCCCTTGGGAAGTGCCGCCATCGGCGAGGGCAGGTCGTCGTCGGCATGATCGTCGGCGAGCACCAGCACGGGCAGGCTCTCGTCCTCCCGTTCCCCGGTCTCCGGTTCGCTCGTCACCTCGGGGCTGGTCACCGTGGCACCGGGGACGTGATCGGCGGCGGCCGACAACGCGCTGTACGAGGTGCGCCGCCAGACGACGTCGAGCTCCCGGCGGAAGCGGCCGACCGACATCGCCGGCAGCGCCGCGGGCGGCGGCGTCTCGGGCGGGACATCGACGAACAGCGCCGGCTCCACGGTCGGTCCGCCGGCCGCGGCGAGAGTGACGAACCGCTGGTGCGCCTCGACGTCCCCGACCGCCGGCGCGACGTCGGGCACCGCCGCCTGACCCGGAGTACGCCCGAAGATCAGCCGGTGCAGAGCTGACGACCAGGTGGTGGCCGTCGGTGCCCACCACAACACGACCTGGCTCTGGGCTCGGGTTACTCCGACGTAGAACAGGCGCAGCGACTCCCCCGCCGCCTCGGCCGCGGCCCGCCGTTCCCGCTCGGGCCGGCCGGTCGAGCCGGTGCCACCGACGTCGAGGATCCGGTCACCGTGGGCGTCGTGCAACAGCAGGATGCCGGGCTCGCCGACCCAACGGTCGAACGCGAAAGGCAGGTAGACGACCGGGTATTCCAGCCCCTTGCTGGCGTGCAGGGTCAGCACCTGCACCGCGGCGGCGTCACTCTCCAAGCGCCGGGTCCGTTCGGCGGCGGTGTCCTTGGCCGCCTCGAGACGACGACCGCGCAGCCACTCGACCAGGGCGGCAAGCCCGAGCCCGCCATCGACGGCCGCGGCGTGCAGCGACTGCCCGACGTGCCGCAGGTCGGTCAGCCGGCGCTCCCCGTTGCGACGTCGGAGAACCCGCTCGCCGAGGCCGAGCTCCGACACCGTCTCCAACAGCGCCGCGACGCCGCGACGGGTGACGAGATCGGCCCATTGCCGCAGTTGCCCGCCATCGGCGTCGGTGAGCTCCTCACCGCCGGTGGCCAGCTCGGCGGCAGAGCGGCCGATGAACGGGGTGAGCGCGGCGGCCCGGACCCGGTCCGAACGGTGCGGTTGTTCCAGCGCCTCCAACAGCACCAGCCACTCGTCGGCGGCCGGGGTGGCGAAGACGCTGCCACTACCGGCGACGACAGCGGGAACGCCCCGCGCGAGCAGCGCTTTCTGCACCATGGCCGCCTGGGCGTGGGTGGCGACGAGAACGGCGACCTGGCCCGCGACCAGCGGCCTGCCGTCGAAGGTCGCCCCGGAGGTCAGCAGGGCCGCGACGTCGATGGCGAGGTCCTTGGCGACGAAGGGCCTCACCTTGGCGATCGGTATCCGGGTGGAGCCGGCCTCCCCGAACTGCTCGCGGCGGATGACCCGCAGCCGGCACGGCGCCGGTCTGGGTGCCCCGGCCAACCGTGACCCGGGATGCTGCGCGACGACCGGCCGCACCACGATTCGTTCGTCGCCGAGCGCGGCCTCGCCCAGGAGGACCTGGAGACTGTCGATCAGCGGGGCGTCGCTGCGGAAATTACGCCTCAGCGTCGACTGCCCGGCGGCTCCGGCGGCCGCCGCAAGGTAGGTCGCGACGTCCCCGCCGCGGAAGGCGTAGATGGCTTGCTTCGGGTCACCGATCAGGATCAGCGTCGACGCACCCGAGAAGGCCAGGCTGAGCACCTGCCACTGGACCGGATCGGTGTCCTGGAACTCGTCGACCAGCACGAACTTCCAGCGGGCGCGCATCCGCTCCCGGGCGGCGCGGTGCTGCGGACCGAGGACCGCGGCGAGTCGGCTGAGCAGATCGTCGTAACCGAGGATGCCGCGGTCCTGTTTGCGCCGGTCGACCTCTTTACGGACGCCGATGGCGAACCGCCGTCGCAAGCCGGCCGGGCTCGCCGGGTCGGCGTCGGCGGGCTCGAGCCGGGTCGCCGGATCACCGATGGCCGCTCGGCCGAGGGTCAACGCCTCGGCGTAGTCGAACAAGGGCGCGTCGGCCCGGGCGTGCCCGAAGCCGCGGATGTACAGATCCTCGACCACCTCGACCACGAGCTCGTCCAGGTCCTCGACGAGTTGGGCGCTCGCGTCGGTGTCCCCGGCGACCCCGAGTCCGGTGAGGACCTGCTGACAGAACTGGTGCGTGGTCGCGATGGTCGCACTGTCGAAGTCGGCCAACGCGCTGGCCAACCGCCGCCGCCGGACCGCGACCTCGACGTCGTCGCCGGTGGCGAGCAGGCAGAGCAGCTCGTCGTCACCGGTCCGGGCCAGCGCCGGCCGGGCCAGACCCCGCTCGGCCTTGACGAGCTGTGCCCGGACGCGTTCGCGCAATTCCTGGCTGGCGGCGCGGCCGAAGGTGACGACCAGCAGTTCGTGCAGGCGCGCATGCCCCTCGGCGACGTACCGCGCGACCAACGCGCCGACCGTGTGGGTCTTGCCGGTGCCCGCGCTGGCCTCCAGGACGGTCGTTCCGGTGGGGAGGTCGCCGCAGAGATCGAAGGGGTTCACAGCGATTCCCGCCGTTCCGCGGTCAACATCGGCAGCCAGAGCCGGAGAGCCAGTTCGGTGAACCGGGACGGTTCGCGCATCCAGTGCTCGTCCGGGCGGGACAGCTCCCGGTTCAGGGCGGCGAACGGCGCGGCGGGGCCCCAGATCCGGGCGAAAGCGGGGTCGGCGTCCTCGCCCGGGAACTTGTCGGACACCCAGCGCTGACGGGCGGCGGTGAGGGAGTCCTCCGGGCTCCGCCGGCGGTGGCGCCCCTCGGCGTAAGCCAGGCCGGTCTTGAGGGGCAGCGGCAACGGCGCCCGCATCGCCCGGTCGTAGAGGTCCACGAGCTGCTCGAGCACCTGCCCGGCGAGCTCGGGCGGCACGGGCCCGAGCGTCGACTGCTCCGGCGCTCCCGCGCCACGACCGACGCTGACCGCGGACCAGCCGACCGACGGATGGGTGACCGTCAGCGCCAACAGTTGGATCCAGGCCTGCAGGCGGGCCTTGGCCCCGAGCCGGCTGTAACCGATCGCAACGACGGTGGTGTCGTGGACACCGCTGACGGTGCCGGTCAACCACCGGTCCCCCAGCGTCACCCGGACGTCGGCGGACGTCTGCTCCCCGGAACGTAGCGCGCTGGTGGCGTTGACCAGGGGGTCCACGTCGGCCATCACGGTGCCCAGGATGCGCTGGCCGAGGGGACCCGGCGGCAGCGTCCCGCGTCGCCATTCGGCCTGGCGGGTGGTGTCGGGGTCCTGCCCACCGAGTCGGTCGCGCAGCAACCGGTCCCCGATCGCCCACTGTTGGAGGGCGTCGAGTTCCACCGGCAGTGCGTCCACGGGGTCGTCGGCCTCGAATCGGACCGCGACGTCCAGCCGCTGCCGGAGAAAGCCCCGCGCGGGGTTGTGCAGCATCGAGATCAGCCGGTCGAGATCGAGATCGATCGGCGGCAGGTCGGGCAACGGCTGACTGAGAAAGGCGGGCGCCGACTCGCGAGGGCCGGCCGCGGCCCGAGCCGACGCGAGGACCGCGGGATCGAAGCTGAACGGTCCGGGCACACCGAGCTCCCCGGGCACCACGTTGCGGGCGTCGAACGGCTGCAGCGGATGCCTGACCAGCACCTGCCCGCGGGCCGGGGTCGTGGGGTCGATCTTGGCCATGTCGTCCAGCGTGTCGAGCAGCTCACCGATCGGAACGGACGCCGGTCGGGGCGCCCCGGTGCGCTCGTCGGCGCCGGTGTAGGTGATGACGACAGCCTCGGTTGCAGCGAGCAGCGCGTCCAGGAGCAACTGGCGGTCCTCGCCCCGGCGATCCCGCTCCCCGACGACCGGGTCGCGGGCGAGCACGTCGTCACCGTCCGGGTGGGCTGCCCGCGGGAACACCCCGTCGTCCAGGCCGACCAGGCAGACGATCCGGTGTGGCACCGAGCGCATCGGCACCATCGTGCAGACCGTCAGGTTTCCGGTGCGGAAGTTCGCCCGGGTCGGGCGGCCACCGAGCCGGCCGGTCAGCAGGGCCCGCACGTCGGGCAGCCGCATCGGTGCGGTCGCGTCCGGCCCGGCGCCCGCGGCGATGTCGGCGAACTCGCGGTCGAGTTCACCCTGCTGCCAGGAGTCGTCACTGCTGACGCTGGTCAGGCCGGCGACCGCCGACGCCAGCGTCGTGAGCCAGTGGCCGACCGGCTGCGGACCGGTGAGCAGGTCCACCGACCGGTGCAGGCGGTTGACCAGTTCGGCCAGCCGACCGGCCAGGTCGACGTCGCCGCTACCGACATCGTCGACGGGAAGGGCCAGGCCGAGCCAGTTGCCGCCGTCCTGGGCCATCGTGGCGCCGAGCAGGATGCGGTCGAGACCGGCCCGCCAGGTGCCCTGGGGGAATTGACTCAGGCCGAACGGCAGCCGGTGGGCAGCGTCCAGGCCCCACCGGACCCCGGAGTCGGCGGTCCAGCGGGTGATCGTTTCGAGATCGTCGTCGGTGAAGCCGAACCGTCGACGCACCGGTGGCCAGGCGGCCAGATCCAGGAGCTGGGATGCCGTCACCCGGGCGTCGGCCAGGTCGAGCAGCTTCGTCACGGTCGCCAGCAGCGGGTTGGTCTGGATCAGCGCGCGGTCGGCCAACCGGACCCGCAGCTGGTGGGCCGGATGCCATTCTCGACGACGTCGGCCAAGCCGAAGGCCGCCGCGACGAGTGGTGCATAGACCTCGATGTCGGGACACATCACCAGGATGTCGCGCGGTTCCAGCGTCGGGTCGGCGGCGAGTAGGCCGACGAGAACCTCACGCAGCACGTCGATCTGGCGGCTCGGCCCGTGGCAGGCATGGACCTGGACACTGCGGTCGTCAGGCGCCAGCGGAAGCTTGACGTCAGGCCGGCGGTCGTCGCGCAGGTCCGCCTGCAGCCGGCCGAGCAGGGTGGGCGGCGGTTCGGCACCCGGATGATGGCGGTCGACCGAAGGCCGGGTCGACAACGCCAGCTGCAGCTCCCGGGAGTCCCGACCGAGGGAGGACAGCAGCGGGTGCTCCGGAGTCAGCAGGGTCGGATCGGCGTCGCGCCGGATGACCGCCGGAACCTCGACGACGGCGATCCGCTGCCAGAGCACCGGTGACGGGTGTGGCAGCCAGAGGTGGACGTCGCGGTGCTCGGCGAGGGCATCGACGAGGTCGAGGTGGGCGGCCGGCAACCGGGTCGGCCCGAACAGCGAGATCCGCTCCGGGAGGTCCGCGGTGCCGGTGTCGACGGCGGCGCGGATCCGGTCGACCGGGTCGAGGCCGTCGATGCGGGCCCGCGTGCGTCGCCACAGCTCGGGCTGCCAATTCAGGTCGGAGGCGAGTGGTCCATCGAAGCCGTCGGTGTCGCGGCCGGCCGCCCAATCGGCCAGCACACCGGGACGTTGCGTCGCATAGTCGTGGAACAGCCCCGCGAGGCGGCGGGCCACCGCGTAGCGGCGACCCCGCCGGTGGACCAGCTCGGACTCGGGGGCGCCGACCCCCAGGTGGATGCTCAGGACGTCGCACCACGGCTCACCGGCTGCGGCGTCGATGACGTCCAGCAGCGGCCAGACGAGGCTGTCCGGCGCCCACGGGTCGCGGTCGCCGACGTCGAGCAGCTCGGTGAACAACCGGGTGGGTGAGGGGAACCGGACGCCCGCGCAGATGCCGTCGGCCCGCCCGTCGCGACGCCCGAGGCGCCGGGCCAACTGCTGGGTGAGCCACCGCTCGATGCCCTTGGCCGGGACGGCAACGACCTCCACCGCGAACGGGTCGGCCAGCGGCTGCGCCATCAGCTCACCGAGCGCGTCGACCAGTCGGTCGGCCCGTTCGGCCCGATGAACGAACAACGTCACGAGGCCCCCTTCCGACTGCACACTTCCCGGTTCCCCCGCCGGTCAGCCCAGAGTAGACAAGGGGTCCGACAGTGACCGACCCACACCGGACCTTCGACCCGCGCGCCGCCGGGCGGGCCCGCCTCAGCTCCGCCCGCGCGCCTGCGCGTCCAGAAAGCTGAGCACGTCGGTGTCGTCGACCCCGGGGAAGACCCCGGGCGGCATCGCGGCCAGCAGGTGCGAGTGCACCCGGGCGCTGGGCCACGCCATCCCTTCCCACCGGGACGCGAGGTCGGCCGGCGGCAGTTCACAGCACGCCGGGTCCGGACACTTGGACCGCGACCGTTCCACCGTCTCCCGACCGCGCATCCACTTGACGTCCGCGTAGGGCACCCCGACGCTGACCGAGAACAGTCCGGCCGGGGTCCGGTCGACGACCGCGGTGCACCAGTACGTGCCGCGTCCGGTGTCGGTGTACTGCTTGTAGGAGGCCGACAGGTCGGGCTGCTCGAACACCACCCGGGCGGTCCAGTACTTGCAGACCCGTTGCCCCTCGATGGCTCCGGTCGCGTCCATCGGGAAATGCACCCCGTCGTTTTCGTAGGCCTTGTAGATCAGCCCGGACGACGAGATCCGCATGAAGTGAACCGGCAGATCCAGGTGCTTGGTCGCCAGGTTGGTGAACCGGTGCGCCGCCGTCTCGTACGACACCGCGTATGCGTCACGCAAATCCTCGATGGCGATGTCCCTGGCTGCCTTGGCCTTTCGGAGCAGCGCCAGCGCGCCCTTCTCCGGGATCAGCAACGCTGCGGCGAAGTAGTTGACCTCGACCCGCTGCTCCAGGAACTCCCCGTAACCGGCGGGCACCTGGTGCCCGAGCATCACGTGACCCAGTGCGGCCAGCGCCAGTGACCGCGAGTCGTGCTGGCCGGCGTCCGGTTGCGGTAGGTAGATCGTCCGGTTGGCCAGGTCGGTCACCGTCCGCGTCGATTGCGGCAGGTGGGAGGTGTGCACGAGCGAGAACCCGAGGTGCCCGGCCATCCGGTCCACCGCGGTCCGGGTGATCGGGCCCTCGCGGTACCCGATGGCCTGCAACAATCCCGCCGCAATCTTCTCGATGTCACCGAAGTAGTTGTCCTGCTGGCGCATCCGCTGCCGCAGCTTTGCGTTCGCCCGCCGGGCGTGCTCGGGGGTCGCCGCCCGCTCCTCCTGCACCGTGGCCAGGGCCCGGTGCAGACCGACCAGGGCCTCCAATGCCTCCGTCGGCAGCCGCGGGCCGGTCCGTACCGCCGGAATCCGCAGCGCGCTGAATGTGTCGGCCCGCTGCGCCTTCTCGAGTTCGATCTCCAGTGCCGCCCGCCGGCTCGGCGCTGCGATCGCCAGCAGATCGGCCAATCCGGTGCCCAGCGCCCCGGCGATTGCCGTCAACACCGACAGCTTCGCCTCCCGCTTGCCGTTCTCGATCAGCGACAACGCCGACGCCGAGATCCCCGCGGCCGCAGCGACCTCGTCGAGCGTGCTGCTGTGCTGTTGACGCAGGTGCCGGATCCGGCGACCCACCGTCAGCAGGTCTGGGCCGGCCGCCTCGGTGACCGTCGTCACCGCCGTCGACAGACCACGGGACCGGGTGGCAGGTAACGCGCCAGTCGCTCCGACCGGGGAGCTCACCGATTCCGTCATTGCTGCACGATAACGCAAGAAACGCATTTCTTCACATCACATTGCCATTGTGAACCCCGGATCTTGACGCCATGTTGAGGGAGCACCCGTTCCCACGGGACACCGAAAGGACTGCTCATGACCGCCACACTGTCGTCGCCGATCTCCGAGACCTCCGCTGTCGCAGCCGAACCGGCAGGTTCGATCGTGACCTCTGCCGAGGCGCTCCGGACGGAGTGGTCGGTGGACACGCGGTGGTCCGGGATCGAGCGCACCTACAGCGCCGAAGACGTGGTCCGGCTCCGCGGCACCGTCACCGAGGAGCACACGCTGGCCCGCCGCGGCGCGCAGCGCTTCTGGGACCAGCTGCAGGACAAGACGTTCACCCGCGCACTGGGCGCTCTCACCGGCAACCAAGCCGTCCAGATGGTCCGCGGCGGGCTGGACGCCGTCTACCTGTCGGGTTGGCAGGTCGCCGCCGACGCCAACCTGTCCGGCCAGACCTACCCCGACCAGAGCCTGTACCCGGCGAACTCGGTTCCGGCCGTGGTCCGTCGCATCAACAACGCACTGCTGCGCGCCGACCAGATCGATCACAGCACCGGCACGACCGGGACCGACTACCTGGTCCCGATCATCGCCGACGCCGAGGCCGGCTTCGGCGGACCATTGAACGCCTTCGAACTGATGAAATCGATGATCGCCGCCGGCGCCGCCGGTGTGCACTGGGAGGACCAGCTCGCGTCGGAGAAGAAGTGCGGCCACCTCGGCGGCAAGGTCCTGGTCCCCACGAGCCAGCACGTGAGGACGCTGAACGCGGCCCGGCTGGCCGCCGACATCGAGAACGTCCCGACGTTCGTCATCGCCCGCACCGACGCGCTCGCCGCCGACCTGCTGACCAGCGACGTCGACCCGATCGACGAGCCGTTCATCACCGGCGAGCGCACCAGCGAAGGGTTCTACCGGGTACGCAACGGCATCGAGCCGGTGCTCGCCCGGGCCAAGGCCTACGCGCCGTACTCCGACCTCATCTGGGTCGAGACCGGCACGCCTGACCTGGGTCTCGCGCGGGAGTTCGCGACCGAGATGCGCAAGGACTTCCCGGACCAGATGTTCGCCTACAACTGCTCGCCGTCGTTCAACTGGCGGGCGGCGCTGTCCGACGACGAGATCGCCACCTTCCAGAACGAGCTGGGTGAGCTGGGCTACAAGTTCCAGTTCATCACCCTGGCCGGCTTCCACGCGCTGAACCACTCGATGTTCCACCTGGCCCAGGGCTACGCCCGGTCCGGGATGAGCGCCTACGTGGAGCTGCAGGAGGCCGAGTTCGCCGACGAGGGAAACGGCTACACCGCGGTGAAGCACCAGGCCGAGGTGGGCACCGGCTACTTCGACAAGGTGTCGACCGCGCTCAACCCGAACTCCGCGTCGTTGGCGATGACCGGCTCCACCGAGGAGCAGCAGTTCCACTGAGCCGTTCCCTGTGCCGTCCTAGCGCTGAGGTCGCGAACTCGACGTCGCGACTCCCGCCATACAGCCGAATTCAACTGACATCCCTGACTCAGCAACATTTCTGAAGAGACGAGATTCCCATGTTGACCCTGAAGGTCCCCAGCATCAAGGGTGCGATGCACCCTCGCTTCGACGAGATCCTGACCCCGGAAGCACTCGCGTTCGTCGGCAAGCTGGACGCCGCGATCGCCGGCCGTCGCGCTGAGTTGCTGATCGCCCGTGACGACCGTCAGAAGCGGATCACCGCCGGCGAACCGCTGGACTTCCTGCCCGAGACCGCGGCCATCCGCGACGACCCGTCGTGGAAGGTGGCACCGATCGCCCCCGGCCTGGCCGACCGCCGCTGCGAGATCACTGGCCCGCCGACGAAGAAGATGACGATCAACGCGCTCAATTCCGGCGCCTCGGTCTGGATGGCCGACTTCGAGGACTCCACCGCCCCGAGCTGGTTCAACGTCATCGACGGTCAGATCAACCTGTACGACGCGCTGCGCGGCACCATCGACTTCACCGACGACAGCGGCAAGCGCTACGAGGTCGGCGACACGACACCGACCGTGCTGGTCCGGCCCCGCGGCTGGCGGCTGTGCGAGAAGCACCTGAGCGCCGACGGCCGACCGCTGCCCGCGTCGGTCGTCGACTTCGGGCTGTTCCTCTTCCACAACGCGCAGTGGCTCATCGAGACCGGGGCCGGCCCGTACTTCTACCTGCCCAAGCTCGAATCGCATCTGGAAGCGCGGATGTGGAACGACCTCTTCCTGCGCGCCGAGGAGCTGCTGGGCCTGCCGGTCGGCACCATCCGGGCCACTGTGCTGATCGAGACCTTCCCGGCCGCGTTCGAGATGGAGGAGATCCTGTACGAGCTGAAGGAGCACTCCGCGGGCCTGAACGCCGGCCGCTGGGACTACATCTTCAGCTACATCAAGACCTTCGCCGGTCGCGGCCCGGAGTTCGTGCTGCCCGACCGCGCGCAGATCACCATGACCACCCCGATGATGCGGTCCTACACCGAACTGCTCGTCGACACCTGCCACCGGCGTGGGGCGCAGGCCATTGGCGGAATGGCGGCTTTCGTGCCCAACCGCACCGACGAGCAGGCGACCCGCGAGGCGCTCGCCCGGGTCCGGGTCGACAAGGCCCGCGAGGCCGAGGACGGCTTCGACGGGTCCTGGGTGGCCCACCCGGCGCTGGTCCAGCCCTGCCTGGAGGCGTTCACCGGGCGGCACCGTGAAGAAGAGCGCTGGCCGGCGACCGTCACCGCCACCGATCTGATGGGCGTGGGCACCACCCCCGGCCAGGTCACCATCACCGGCGTCCGGACGAACATCTCCGTCGCCCTGCGCTACCTCTACGCCTGGGTCGGCGAGGCCGGCGCGGTCGCCATCGACAACATGATGGAGGACGCGGCGACGGTGGAGATCTCCCGGACCCAGATCTGGCAGTGGCTACGGCACAAGGTCCGTACCGCCGAAGGCCTGGTCATCACGCCGAGCCTGGTCACCGAGATGATCGAGCACGTCGTCGACGAGCTGCACGAGGCGGCCACCACCGATCGCGAGCACCGACACGTCGAGGAGGCCCGCGACGTGTTCATCGAGGCCGCGATGAAGGCCGACCTGCCCGACTTCTTCACCCCGTACGCCTATGTCCGCTACCTGATCGACCGCCCGCTGCAGCCCAAGGGCCCGATCTCGCGGCAGGACCTGCGGCGCTCCATCCAGGGTCCGTTCCCGACGCCGGACCTGGTGAGCGCCGGCTAGGTTCGCGCCGCACCACGCCCCGTCCGGTCGTCCGGGCGGGGCGTCGTGCTGTGTCAATGCCGGCGCGCACCGATCGACCATGTGCACCCGAAACGGAGGTACAGCAGGACCCGCGGTGACCCGGGTTCACCGGCTGGCGCACCATCGGCAGCGACGGAAGGGAGGTCGGCATGACGTTCACCGTGTTGGCGATCATCCTGGTCGCGAGCCTGCTGGGCCCACTGCTGGCGCTGCCCCGTCGCTGGCGGCTGCCGGTGGTCCTCGGCGAGCTGATCGCCGGGCTGATCCTGGGGCGGTCCGGCTTCGGTGTCCTGGACGCCACCGACCCGCAGTTCACCGCGCTGGCCGACATCGGCTTCGGGCTGGTGATGTTCGTGGCGGGCACTCACGTACCGGTGCGGGACGCCCGGTTGCGGGCCGATCTGGGGCCGGGTGCGCTGCGGGCCGGTGCCGTCGGACTGGTCGGCGTCCCCCTCGGGCTGGCGCTCGCGGCCCTGTCCGGCACCGGCCACGGCGCGCTCTATGCGGTGCTGATCGCCTCGTCGTCGGCCGCGCTGATCCTGCCCGCGGTGGAGTCGCTGAAACTCGAGGGCCCGCCGGTGCTGGCCCTGCTGCCGCAGATCGCGATCGCCGATACCGCGTGCATCGTCGCCCTCCCACTGGTCATCAACCCGGCGCACGCCGGCCGGGCCGCCGTCGGTGCCGCCCTGGTGATCGGCACCGGCGGCCTGCTGTACCTCGTGCTGGCGACCCTGGACCGACGAGGGGTCCGGCGACGCCTGCATCGGCTCTCCGCGCAACGCCGATATGCCCTGGAGTTACGGATCAACTTGATCCTGTTGTGCGGGTTGGCCGCGCTCGCTCTGTGGGGCCACGTGTCGATCATGCTGGCCGGTTTCGTACTGGGGCTCGCGATCGCTGCAGTCGGTGAGCCGCATCGACTCGCCCGACAGATGTTCGGCATCACGCAGGGATTGTTCGGACCGGTCTTCTTCGTCTGGCTGGGCAGTTCACTCGCCCTGGGCGACCTGGTCGATCATCCGAAGCTGGCCCTGCTGGGTCTGGCGCTGGGACTGGCAGCGGTCGCTGCGCACCTGCTGCCATCGCTGTGGGGTCAGCCTGGCCCCTACGGCCTGCTGGCCGCCGCTCAACTCGGGGTGCCGGTGGCCGCAGCGACTGTCGGCGATCAGCTCGGGGTGCTCGTCCCGGGTGAGTCGTCCGCCCTGATCCTCGGCTCGCTCATCACGCTGGCCGCGACGACCCTCGGCGGCTCGCGGGCCGCCCGCACCCAGGAACGGGACGCCCAGCCGGCCTGAGCTGCGGAACGAGAGTCCTCCAGCCGGCCCGATCCCGAGGGTAGCGGCCGAGGCGCGGCCGACGGTCGACACCGGCGCTCCCCCGGCCTCCGAGCGCAGGCCACGACCCGCTCAGGCGCGCGGGGCCCTGCCCGGCCGGCGGATCCCGATGACGAGCACCACCGCGCCGACCACGGCGATGATCGGCCCGAGCACCGCCCACAGTGTCTTGCCGGTCATCACGGAGCCGCCGAGGTAGCCCAGTCCCTGGAACATGAAGACCAGTCCGAGGACGACCATCACCGCACCGACGACGATCGCTGTCTTGTTCATGCCGTCTCCTCCATGTCGAGCTCCCGCCTGCCGTTTGACCTCGACCGTACGCAGACCGGGCATCCGACGCCGCCCCGCCGCCCCGCACCAGGATCGATCGCCAGGCAATTCACCTCGCACTGCGTCCCCACCAACGACACAAGCCCCCGACCGGGCGGGATCACCGCCGGTCAGGGGCTTGGTCGTCTGTCTCAACCAGAGTGCGCGAGGGGGGAGTTGAACCCCCACGTCCTTACGGACACACGGACCTGAACCGTGCGCGTCTGCCATTTCGCCACTCGCGCGAGCAACCAAAAGAGATTATCACCGGCCTTCGTGCCAGCCCAAATCGCGCGGCACGGCCGGATCTGCCCAGTCCGCTCCACCAGCACGCTGTCCCAGCCGCACCCAGCGCCGCCCCACGCGACCCCTGCACCGCCCGTTCCGGCGGCGGATCGACAGCTACCGGCGCAACTCCCGACCTCCTCAGACGTCCACCATGGGAACCGGAGCCGCGGGTCACAACTGCCGCACGCCGCACCGGCAACCGGCCCAGCGTGCAGTCGGACCGTTAACCTCACACTCAGACCGCACACGCTTCACGACAGACCCGCGCGCACGCACACCGGACGAGGGAGGTGACCGATGGGCATCATCCAGAGTTTCGAACGCCGACTGCAAGGCGCCGTCGGCAACACCTTCGCCCGGCTGTTCGGCGGCAGCGTGCACCCGTCCGAGGTGATCACCGCCCTGCAGGACGAGG
Organism: Nakamurella sp.; assembly: GCA_039916325.1. Classification (GTDB taxonomy): domain Bacteria; phylum Actinomycetota; class Actinomycetes; order Mycobacteriales; family Nakamurellaceae; genus Nakamurella. The sequence continues at coordinate 60,191 of JBDSLP010000168.1, forward strand.
CCAACAACCGGCTCACGCAGGACCACGGTCGTACGGTTGCCCCGAACCACTTCAAGGTCCGCCTCGGCCCGACCGACCGCAAAGGTATCGGCGAGGACGAGAAGCGGGTCGCGACCGCACTCTCGGACACCATCCGCGAGTACCTCGCCGAGCAGGGATACGACACCTTCGGCGACGTCGAGGTCGAGCTCGAGGAAGCACCCTCGCTGCACACCGGCCAGTTCCGGGTCAGTTCGCTGGTCGATCCCGACGCCGGGCCGCGGCGTCCGTCCCCGCCTTCCGGAGGCCGTCCCGTGACCTCGCCGTCCGACCCACGCCCGGACCAGCCGTATCAGCCCGGCCCGTACGCGCCCCCGGCACGCCAGCCCTACGCCGAGCCGCAGCAGCAGGGCTATCAGCACGGATACGACCCGCAGGCCCCGGCCCCGCAGGCCTACGACCCGCACCGGGACGCCCGGTACAGCGACGCCCAGCAGTACGGGTACGGCCGCCAGGGCTACCCCGACGTCGTCGCGACCCTGCACGCCGACGACGGTTCGGGCCGCAGCCACCAGCTGCAGCCGGGCTCCAACATCGTCGGCCGTGGCCAGGACGCGTCATTTCGGCTCCCGGACACCTCGGTCTCCCGCCGCCACCTCGACATCTACTTCGACGGCCACATCGCCGTGATGCACGACCTGGGTTCGACGAACGGCACCACCGTCAATTCGACGATCGTGCAGACCTGGCAGCTCGCCGACGGGGATGTCGTGCGTCTCGGCCACTCCACGATCATCTTCAGTCAGCGAGGGTAGGACCGGTGCCGGCGTTCGTCCTGCAGCTCACCCGGGTCGGGTTCCTGATCCTGTTGTGGTTCTTCATCTTCGCCGCGATCCGGACCATCCGGGCCGACATCCGGGTGCTCGCGACCAACGAACCCCGTGACACCAAGCGGGCCCGCCGCGAGCGCGCGGTCGCCGCCCAGCCGATGCAGTCCGGTCCCCCACGGTTGTTGACGGTGACCGCAGGCCACCTGTCCGGCACCCGGATCGAGCTCACCGGCGCGCCGATCCTGATCGGCCGGGCGGACGATTCGACGCTGATGCTGGACGACGACTACGCCTCGACCCGACACGCCCGGCTCACTCTCCAGGGCAACAGTTACTGGCTCGAGGACCTCGGGTCGACCAACGGCACCTACCTGGACCGGACGAGGGTGAGTACCCCCGTGCCCATCCCGGCCCTCACCCCGATCCGTATCGGACGTACGGTCTTCGAGCTGCGGCCGTGAGCGGCGAGGCCCACGGATGACCCACACCCTGCGCTACGCGGCGCGGACCGATCGTGGTCTGCTGCGCGCCAACAACCAGGACTCGGTCTTCGCCGGCAACCGCATCCTCGTGGTCGCCGACGGAATGGGCGGTCACGTTGCCGGCGACACCGCCTCCCGGCTCGCCGTCGCCGCGTTCGCACCGCTGGACCGGTACGAGCCCAACGGCCGTGACCTGCTGTCGCCGCTCGAGCACGCCACCGAAGACGGCAACGAGGCCATCGCGGGCATGGTCGTCGACAATCCCGAGCTCGACGGCATGGGCACCACGGTGACGGCGCTGATGTTCGACGGCCCCCGTCTCGGCGTCGCCCACGTAGGCGACTCCCGCGCCTACCTGTGGCGCGGCGGGGTGCTCTCGCAGATCACCCACGACGACACCTTCGTCCAATCACTCATCGACGAGGGCCGCATCACCGAGACCGAGGCCGCCCAGCATCCGCAGCGCTCGCTGCTGCTGCGCGCGCTGAACGGCACCGACGTCGAGCCGAAGCTGTCGATGCGTGAAGCCCGGGTCGGTGACCGCTACCTGATCTGCTCCGACGGGCTTTCCGGGGTGATCTCCGCCGAGGCCATCGCCGACACCCTGGCCAGCTACGAGACCTCCGAGGCGGCCGACCGGTTGATCGAACTGGCCCTGCGAGGGGGCGGCCCGGACAACGTGACGGTTGTCGTCGCCGACGTCGTCGACGTCGGACACACGCCGACCCTGGAGTCCGAGCCCGCCACCCCGCTGGACGTCGACGCCACCGGCCCACTGGAACAGATGCGGTTCACCAAGCGGATGCCGCGGGTGGCGTTGCCCCGCGAACCCGACGTGGCCGGCCTCGCTGCCCGGGCCGCCGCGGCCGAGGCCGCCGGCCGCAGCTTCACCGAGCCCATCACCAGCCCGAACCGCCTGGGACCTGACGCCCCGGCCACCGACCCGCGCCCCGCCGACCTCGACGACGAGGACGACGACCTCGACCTCGACGACCTCGACGACTTCGAGCTGGGCGACGATCACGACGAGGCCGATCCAGGCCGCAGACGCACGACCCGCACCGTCGCGCCACCCAGCCGGGCCCGCCGCTGGATCCGCCGGCTCGGCTTCGCTGTCGCCGTGGTGGCGCTGCTGATGATCGGGGGGGTCCTGGGCGTGAACTGGGTCGGCAACCAGTACTACGTCGGCGACAACAACGGCCAGGTCGCGGTGTTCCGCGGTGTCGACGGCTCGGTGCTCGGTATCGATCTGTCCAGCGCCCAGGAGGGTTCCTGCTGGAGCCCCACCCCGGGCTGCGTGCCGCTGCACACGACCGATCTGGTACCGGCCGCCCGCAATCAGGTCATCGCCGGCATCCCGGCCGGCGACCTGCAGAGCGCCCGGGAGATCCTGCTGCGCCTGGACGCTCGCAAACTGCCGCTGTGCTCGACGTTCACGGCCACGACACCGACCGGCCCGGCCACATCGAACCCCGCACCGACGACGGCACCGACCACCGACCCGGCGGCCGCCACCGACCCCGCCGCCACGGGAGAGCAGCCGCCCGTGGTCTCCGAGGCGCTGCCCACCACTCCCGCCCTGTCGGCCACTACGCTGTCGGCCCAGACCGCCCAGCCCGACATCAACTGCCGGGTCGGCTGATGACCACCCGCAGCAGCACCGGTGCACGCATCCGGGTCCCGGTCGACGGCCCGCACACCAGCCACCGCCCGCCGACCGGACGGGCCGCCGAGCTCGGCCTGCTCGTTCTCGTGGCGATCATCGTGACCAGTGCCTTCACCCTGGTGGAACTCAACCAGAGCCGCGCGGTGTCCTGGGACCTCGCCTGGTACGGCGGGGCGTTCCTGGCCGTCTTCGCCATCGCGCACTTCATCGTGCGGGTGCTGGCCCCGTTCGCCGATCCGCTGCTGCTGCCGCTGGTGGCGCTGCTCAACGGGGTCGGTCTGGTGATGATCCACCGGCTCGACCTGGCCGCCGCGGTCAAGGCGACGCTCCGCGGTGACGAGGCGCCCCGGCCGGAAGCGGTCGCCCAGCTGGTCTGGACCGGCGTCGGGCTCGTGTTCTTCCTGATCGTGCTGATGGTGATCAAGCATCACTCCGTGCTTCGGCAGTACGCCTACACGCTGGCGCTGGTGGGCCTGGTGTTCCTGGCCACCCCCGCGGTGCTCGGTCTGTTCAGCCGCAGCCTGGCGCCGACCATCAACGGCGCGAACATCTGGATCCGGGTACCCGGGTTGTTCTCCATCCAGCCCGCCGAATTCACCAAGATCGCGCTGATCGTCTTCGCCGCCTCCTACCTGGCCAGCAAACGGACGGTGCTGTCCACTGCCGGCCGAAAGGTGCTGGGGCTGGTGCTGCCCCGGGCGCGCGACCTCGGCCCGCTGATGATCGCCGTCGTCGTCGCGCTGGGGGTGATGTTCTACAGCAAGGATCTCGGCACCGCGCTGCTGCTCTTCGGTGTCTTCCTGGCGATGATCTACTTCGCCACCGGCCGGGCCTCGTGGCTGGTCATCGGCCTCATCGCGTTCTCCGGCGGAGCCTACGTCGCGTACCTGAACTTCGGCCACGTGCAGGCCCGGGTGAACATCTGGCTGGATCCGTTCGCGGACCCGTACAACGACGGTTACCAGCTCGTGCAATCGCTGCTCTCGATGGGCACCGGCGGCATCTTCGGCACCGGGCTCGGGGCCGGCCGTCCGGATTTCGTGCCGTTCGCCTCCACCGACTTCATCACCGCCGCCCTCGGCGAGGAACTCGGCCTGGTCGGGCTCTCCGCTGTCCTGATGTGCTATCTGATCCTGGCCAGCCGCGGGATGCGGATCGGGATGGCGGTCCGGGACGATTTCGGCAAGCTGCTGGCCGCCGGGCTCGGCTTCTCGCTGGCGTTCCAGGTCTTCGTGGTCATCGGCGGCGTCACCGCGCTGATTCCCCTGACCGGCCTGACCAGCCCGTTCCTGTCCTACGGTGGCTCCAGCCTGCTGGCCAACTACATCTCGCTGGCGCTGCTCCTCCGTATCTCTGACGCCTCCCGGCGGCCCCGACCCAAGCCCAGGCCGGCCACCCCGTTGGCCGAGGCGATGACTGAGGCGGTTCCGATCAGTGCCCTGAAGAACGCCTCCGAATCGGCGGCGACCGGCCCGAAGACCCCGCCGGAAGGCAACGGATGAACCGCTCCATCCGCCGCGGTTCGACGGCGATCATCGTGCTGGTGGTGGCCCTGCTGGTCAACATCACCTACATCCAGGTCGTGAAGTCCGCGAGCTACCGCAACGACCCGAACAACAAGCGGATCCTCTACGAGGAAGCCAGCCGGCAACGCGGCCAGATCACCGCGGCCGGCGGTGTGGTGCTGGCCCAGTCGCTGGGCTCCGACGACTCCTACCGCTACCAACGGACCTACCCGACCGACCCGGCCGCGTACGCCGGCCTGACCGGCTATTACTCGCTCATCTACGGCCCGACCCGGATGGAGGCCGCCCAGGACGACCTGCTCTCCGGCAACTCCTCGGACCTCATCGTCGGTCGCGTCGGTGACTTCCTGACCGGGCGCGATCCCCGCGGCGGCAACGTCGAGCTGACTGTCGTCCCCCGCGTGCAGACGGCCGCCTACCAGGCCCTGGTCGACGCCCAGGTGGTCGGCACGGTGGTGGCGATCCGGCCGTCCACCGGCGAGGTGCTGGCGATGGCCTCCACCCCGGGCTATGACCCGAACGTCCTGGCCAGTCACAACGAGGCGACCCAGCGCGAGGAGTACAACACGCTGTACAGCCCGGCGGATCCGAGCGCCCCGAGCCCGGTGGTGAACCGGGCCCTGGACGACACCCTGCCACCCGGGTCGACGTTCAAGCTGGTGGTGGCGGCCGCGGCACTGTCCCAGGGCGCGGCCTACAGCCCACAGACCCCGCTGACCAGCGCCGGGTCGATCACCCTGCCCGGCACGGACGGTGTGCAGCTGCGTAACTACAACCGGGCCAGCTGCGCGGGCAGCTCCTCGGACGTGACGATGACGGTGGCGCTGGCGCACTCGTGCAACACCGCGTTCGCCGACCTCGGGATGCAGCTCGGCGGGGACGCGATCCGACGGCAGGCCGCCGCGTTCGGCGTCGACGAGACCCGCTTCGACGTGGGCCTCGTGGACGGCTCCAAGAGCCGCGGCGGGCTGGTCGCGCAGGGATCCCGGCTCGGCGAGATGGCCGACGCGGCCGCCGTCGCCCAGTCCGCCATCGGTCAGCGCGACGTCGCCCTCACCCCGATACAGACCGCGATGATCGCGGCCACCATCGCCAACGACGGCGTCCGGATGCAGCCGTACCTGATCGCCCGGACCACCGCGCCCGACCTGTCGGAGCTGTCCGCCGCGGTGCCGACGGTGGCCGACAAGAACGCGATCAGCCCCGAAGTGGCCGCCGACCTGACCAGCATGATGCAGGAGTCGGAGCAGATCACGCTGGCCAACGCGGGCGGGACGCCGATCCAGGGGGTCACCATCGCGTCCAAGACCGGCACCGCCGAGCACGGCGTGAACCCCGGCGACACGAAAGCCAACCCGCCCTACGTCTCGTACTCCGCGTTCGCCCCGGCCGAGGACCCGCAGGTCGCGGTCGTGGTCTTCATCGAAAGCGGCGTGAACGTCGGTGCTGACTCCACCGGCGGCAAGATCGCCGCCCCGATCGGCCGGCAGGTCATCGCCGCCGCTCTGCAGGGGTCCTAGATGGCCCTGCATCCCGGACTGGTGCTCAGCGGCCGCTACCGGCTGACCCATCGGATCGCCGTCGGCGGCATGGGCGAGGTGTGGGCCGCGACCGACCGGACGCTGGGTCGCCACATCGCGGTGAAGATCCTCAAATCGGAGCTGACCAGCGATCCGGAGTTCGTCGGCCGGTTCCGGGTGGAAGCACAGATCACCGCATCGCTGAACAACCCGGGCATCGCCGCGGTCTACGACTACGGGGAGACCGCGTCGCACCCGGACGGTCCGCAGGACACCGCGTTCCTGGTGATGGAGCTGGTCAGCGGCGAGCCGCTGTCCGCGGTGCTCGCCCGGACGCCCCGGATCCCGGTCGACCGGGTGCTGGACGTTCTCGAGCAGAGCGGCCGGGCGCTGCAGGAGGCGCACGCCCGCGGGTTGGTGCACCGCGACATCAAGCCGGGCAACATCCTCATCACCCCGACGGGGCAGGTGAAGATCACCGACTTCGGCATCGCCAAGGTCGCCCACCAGGTCCCGGTGACCAAGGGCGGGCTGGTGATGGGCACCGCCCAGTACCTCTCGCCCGAGCAGGCCGCCGGGGACGACGCCCGGCCCGCGTCCGACGTCTACGCGCTGGGGATCGTCGGGTACGAGTGCCTGGCGGGCTTCCGGCCCTTCGTCGGCGACAACCCGGTGATCGTGGCGATGGCGCAGATCCGCAACGAGCCGCCGCCGTTGCCGCCGGACGTACCCCCAGCCGTCGTCGAGCTGATCCGGCACGCATTGACCAAGGATCCCGCGCGCCGGTTCCCGAACGGGGGGGCGTTCGCGGACGCGGTCGCCGGTGTGCGCGGCCGTCACACCCCGCCGTCCACCGGCGCCTTCGCCCGCCCGACGCCCACCACCCTGCCGCCCACTCAGGTGTTCGCGGCGCCGGTACCCGGCCCGGCCCGGGGACGGCCGGTGACCACCGCGGACCCGGTCGCGCGACCCGCGGCCCGCCCCGCCGGACAGCCCCGACCTCGTCGGCGCACCGGGCTGTCGGTGCTGGTCGCGTTCCTGATCCTGGCCCTGGCCGGCGCAGTCGGCACCGCGCTGTACTTCCAGACGTCCGCCCTGAGCGGACTGGCGGATTCGGGGGCATTGCTCACACCGGGTGCCGCCGCCGCCGATGTGTTGAGAGAATCGATGATCGTGTCACGAAGTGAAGGTTGGTCATGACGGCTGTTGTCCCACCGCTCGGTGAGCGCTACCAGATCGGCGACACCCTCGGGTTCGGCGGGATGAGCGAGGTGCACCGTGGCCGCGACCTGCGGCTGGGGCGCGACGTCGCCATCAAGGTGCTCCGCGCCGACCTGGCCCGTGATCCGTCGTTCCAGGCCCGGTTCCGCCGCGAGGCCCAGAACGCGGCCAGCCTCAACCATCCCGCCATCGTCGCGGTCTACGACACCGGAGAGACCGCCGGCGAGAACGGCCCGGTGCCGTACATCGTCATGGAGTACGTCGACGGGCAGACGCTGCGGGAGATCCTGCGCAAGGAGGGCGCGCTGCCGGCGCGGCGGGCGATGGAGATCATGGCCGACGTCTGTGCCGCGCTGGACTTCTCCCACCGGCACGGCATCGTCCACCGGGACGTGAAGCCGGCCAACATCATGCTGACCAAAGCCGGCGCGGTGAAGGTGATGGACTTCGGCATCGCCCGCGCGATGAACGACAGCGGCGCCACCCAGACCGCCACCGCGGCGGTCATCGGGACCGCCCAGTACCTCTCCCCCGAGCAGGCCCGCGGCGAGACGGTCGACGCCCGCTCCGACGTCTACGCGACCGGGTGCGTGCTGTACGAGTTGCTCACCGGCACACCGCCGTTCGTCGGCGACTCCCCGGTCGCGATCGCCTACCAGCACGTCCGGGAAGACGCGAAAGCGCCGAGCGAGGCCAACCCGCAGGTACCGGCCGAGCTCGACGCGATCGTGCTCAAGGCGCTGAACAAGAACCCGCTCAACCGCTATCAGACCGCCGCCGAGATGCGCAGCGACATGGTCCGCGCGCTGTCCGGCCAGGCCGTGCACGCCACCCCGGTGATGAGTGACGACGAGCGCACCGAGCTCATGCGGGCCACCCCGGCCCGGACGCCCGCCGCCTCGATGCTCGCCCCGCCGTCGCGGGTGGCGCCGATGCCGCTGCCCGACGAGGACACCGAGGAGCAGCGGCGGCGGCGCGTCTGGGGCTTCGTCGGAGTTGGCGCGTTGTGCCTGGCCGTGCTCGCCGCAGCCATCTGGGTGACCATCTCGTTGACGTCGCGGCCGGAGCAGACCAAGGAGGTCCCGGTACCGGCCCTGACCGGGATGACCCAGTCCGAGGCGACGATCGCAGCCCGTAACGCCGGCTTCGAGATCGACCCACAAACCGTCCCGGTCGAGGTCGCCGCGGACCAGGTCGGAAAAGTGCAGGAGCAGAATCCCAGCCCCCGCACGGTCGTGCCGACCACGGACAAGATCCGGCTCACCATGGGTGTTGCCCAGTCGCTGGTGAAGGTGCCCAACATTCGCGGGCTGGACCAGGGCAACGCCGACGCCACCCTGAAGCAGAACAACCTGATCGGGGTGTTCGTCCCGACCGAATCTGCGGCCACCGACAAGGGTCTGGCGTTCGAACAGGACGTCGCCGCCGGCTCGGACGTCCAGCCCGGCACCACGGTGACGGTCAAGATCGGCACCGGCGTGCCGATGTCGACGGTCCCGGCCAAGGAGTCGATCGTCGGCCAGCAATTCGACCCGACCAAGAGCCAGCTCGAAGCCGCCGGCTTCGTGGTCTACCAGCAGACCCAGGCGTCGTCAGCACCGGTCGGACAGATCCTCGACATGACCGGCGCGAACCCGGGGCAGGCCGTGCAGAAGGGCACCATCATCACGCTGATCACCTCGGACAACTCGCTGTTCCGGGTGCCGAACGTGACCCAGCAGTCGGAGAAGACCGCCAACGCCACGCTGATCGCGGCCGGCTGGGCCGACGGGAACGCCGTCCAGGTGAATTTCATCGACACCAACAACCCGGGCCAGTGGGGCGTCATCATCAAGCAGGACCCGGGTGCCGACACCGACTACCTCAGGAACGGCGTCATCAAGGTCACCGTCGGGCAGCCGGGCAGGGTGACCATGCCGGACCTGCGGGGCAAGACCCAGCAGGAGGCACAGGCTGCGGTGCAGGCGGCCGGATTCGCCGGCCGGTTCGTGGTCAACCAGGTCACGGTCGCCGACCCGGCCCAGGTCGGCCGGGTTCAGGGTCAGACCCCGCAGGCCAGCAGTGTGGTCGCGGCGAACTCCCGGGTGACCGTGCAGATCGGGGCCGCGGCGCCGCCCCCGACCCCGACCCCGCCCCCGACCCCGCCCGCGACCCCGGAGACGCCGCCGTCGGAGGCGCCCCCGACCGGCTGACGGCCGGAGGAAGGCGGCACCACCGGGTGACGCGTCCAGCAATCGCAGTCGTCGTTCGAGCCCTGGCCAGCCCGGTTCCGAGCGACCCGGGCGGGGCTGGACGGGTGATCCGACCTGATCAGCGGGCCGGTCGATAACTCTGAGCGGCGGCTCAGCCGCCGCCCATCCATCCCACACGTTGCCGGTTCATCGTGGTTGTCATGAGTAACGACATCACCGGCGCCCCGGACCCGCAGTCCCACCCGACCGACGAAGCCGGCGCGACACAGTTCCCTTCCCCTGATCGATCCGCACATCAGCCGGACGCCCCCATCGAGCAGAACGCCTGGTTCTTCGGCGCGCACGACGCCCGGCAGGCCGACAGCGACGTACCCGAGCTCGACGAGAACGACCCCCTCCTGCGTTCCCGCGGACCGTCCCGCGGCGCCCCGCAGGTCGAGTCGCACCCCCAGCAGGGTCACCCGGCCATCACGCCGACCCCGATCCCGCACCAGACCGGTGGCGTCCCGGCCGCACCGATGCCGCAGACCGGCGGCGGGCAGTACGCGCCCCGGCCGATGCCACAACAGCAGCCGTCCGGCTTCCAGCCCCACCCGGGTTACCCGGGAAGCTGGAACGGTAACGGTTGGCAGCCCGGCCAACACCCGTACAACGGCTCCAGCCAGACTGTGACGGCCACCCCGCCGGCCGTCGCCGGCACCCACCGGCGTCGCTCCGGCGCGCTGGTCGCCGGCGCGCTCGTGCTGGCCCTGGGGGCCGGTCTGGGCGGTGGCTACCTCGGGGCCGATCTGCGGCAGACCAACTCAGGGACCGCACTCACGGCGTCGAGCGTTTCCCGCACGCTGACCCAGTCGGCCGCGCCCACCACGGCAGCGGCCTCGGGCACCATCGAGTCGGTCGCGGCCGCGGTACTGCCGAGCGTGGTGTCCGTGCTGGCCACCTCGTCGGCGTCCGCCGGGGAGGGGTCCGGGGTCATCCTGACCACCGATGGCTACATCTTGACCAACAACCACGTCGTCGAGGGCGCCACCGATCTGACGGTGCGGTTCAACGACGGCACGACCACCACCGCCACGCTGGTCGGCGCGGACACCACCGGCGACCTCGCGGTCATCAAGGTGGACGGGGTCAGCGGCCTGACCCCGGCGGCCCTGGGCAGCTCGTCCGCCGTCAAGGTCGGTCAGCAGGTCGTGGCCATCGGCAGCCCGCTGGGCCTGTCGGCCACGGTGACCAGCGGCATCGTCTCCGCGCTGAACCGTCCGGTGCGTACCACCAGCCCGAACTCCCAGCAGCCGCAGCAGCAGAACCCGTTCGGTCAGCAGCAGCAGCAGAGCACCGCCGCCACCGCGGGCACCGTGCTCAACGCCGTCCAGACCGACGCGGCCATCAACCCGGGCAACTCCGGCGGCGCGCTGGTCAACATGCAGGGCCAGATCATCGGCATCAACTCGGCGATCGCATCGCTGTCGTCCGGGTCGAGCGAGTCCGGCTCGATCGGCGTCGGCTTCGCCATCCCGATCGACACCGCGTCCCGCATCGCGCAGGAGATCATCGACACCGGCAAGGCCTCGCACGCCGTGCTCGGGGCCTCGGTGGCCGACTCCGCCGGCAGCGGCACCATCCCCATCGGGGCCGAGATCCAGCAGGTCACCAGCGGCGGCGCGGCCGAAGCGGCCGGGCTGCAGGTCGGCGACGTCGTCACCAAGATCGACGACAACCTGATCGAGTCCGCCGACGCCCTGGTTGCCACCATCCGTTCGGCCGCCCCGAACAGCAAGGTGCAGATCACCGTGCTGCGCGGTTCGTCGACCGAGACCCTCGACGTCACCCTGGGGTCCGCGGCCAGCTGACCCACCGGCCAGGACAACAACCTGCAGCACCGCAATCGCAACACCAGCACCGACGGCGCCCGGGTCATCGACCCGGGCGCCGTCACCGTTCCCGGCCGGCCGGGTGCGTTGATTCCACCGGACCCCGGTGCCCGTTCCGGCACCGCGATACCGCAGGATGTCCGGGTGACGAGCCGTCCGAGAAAGCCGCGCGCCAGCACCACCGGGCGCTCCCCCACGACCCCGCCCACACCCCCGGCGGCGGATCCCGGGGCGACGCCGGCCGAGGCAGACGACGTCTTCTACTACCCTGACGGTCCGGCCGATCCGGCGACGGTCGAGGCGGCGGCGCAGCACCCGCTGTCCGCCGAGCACGCGCGGTTGGCCGAGTCCCCGGGGGCGTCCGGACCGTGGCGGATGTGGGGTCCGTACGTCTCGGGTCGGCAATGGGGCACGGTCCGGGAGGACTACTCCGCCGACGGGAACGCCTGGGCATCCTTCCCGTTCGACCACGCCTACGCGCGCGCCTATCGCTGGGGCGAGGACGGTCTGGGCGCCATCTGTGACCGCTTCGGCTTCCTCAACGTCGGGGTCGCCCTGTGGAACGGCAAGGACCCGATCCTCAAGGAGCGGCTGTTCGGCCTGACCAACGGCGAGGGCAACCACGGTGAGGACGTCAAGGAGTACTGGTGGGCCGTCGACGGCACGCCGACCCACAGTTGGATGCAGTGGCTCTACCGCTACCCGCAGGCGGAATACCCCTACCAGCAGCTGCGTGACGAGAACGCCGAGCGCGGCCGCGACGACCGCGAGTACGAGCTGGGCGACACCGGACTGCTGGCCGAGAACCGTTTCTTCGACGTGATGATGACCTACGCCAAGGCCGACGCCGAGGACGTGTGTCTCCGGATCACCGTCACCAACCACGGCCCGGTGGCCGCCCCGATCGACGTGCTGCCGACGGTGTGGTTGCGCAACACCTGGGCCTGGGGCCGGGACGGCCGGCAGGGCACGATGCACCAGATCCTGCCGCCCACCCTGAGCACCGGCGGGCTCGAGGCGATCGAGATCTCCCAGGGTTTTCTCGGGCGGTATGTCCTCGCGGCCGCGGGGTCGCCGGAAGTGCTGTTCTGCAACAACGAGACCAACGCGGTCGCGGTCTTCGGGGCCTCGTCCAACACCTCGAAGTACACCAAGGACGGCATCAACAACCGGGTCGTGCACGACGACCTCACCGCGGTCAACCCCGCCCTCGAGGGCACCAAAGCGGCGTTCTGGTACCACTTCGACTCGGTGCCGGCCGGCGCGTCGGTGTCGGTGGACCTCCGCCTGACCCACGACGCCCCGAGCCGCAGCACCTTCGGTTCCGGGTTCCACGCCGTCTTCGCGGACCGGAAGTTCGAAGCCGACGACTTCTACTCCCACGTCATCCACCCCGAGCTGACCGCCACCGACCGGCACATCGCCCGCCGCGCCTACGCGGGCCTGCTGTGGGGCAAGCAGCTCTACCGCTACGACGTCAGTACCTGGATGGAGGGCGACCCGAACAGCCCGCCGGTCGCCGATTACCGCAAGTACGTCCGCAACGAGCACTGGCGGCAGATGGCCCTGGCCGACGTCATCTCGATGCCGGACGAGTGGGAGTACCCGTGGTTCGCCGCGTGGGACCTGGCCTTCCACGTCATCCCGTTGGCTCACGTCGACCCGGACTTCGCCAAGGAACAGCTGGTGCTGATGTGTCGCGAGTGGGCGATGCACCCCACCGGCCAGCTGCCCGCCTACGAGTGGGAGTTCGGTGACGTCAACCCGCCCGTGCACGCCTGGGCGGCGTGGCACGTCTACCGGATCGACGGCTACCGCGACCGGGAGTTCCTGGTCCGGGTGTTCACCAAGCTGCTCCTGAACTTCTCCTGGTGGGTCAACCGCAAGGACTCCACCGGCTCCAATGTCTTCGAGGGCGGCTTCCTCGGGATGGACAACATCGGCCTGTTCAACCGGTCCGCGCCGCTGCCGCCCGGGTACCGGCTGGAGCAGTCCGACGCGACCAGCTGGATGGCGTTCTACTGCCAGCAGATGTTCAAGATCGCGCTGGAACTTTCCCGGCACGACAGCGCCTGGGACGACGTCGCCACCAAGTTCCTGGAGCACTTCCTGTCCATCGCGCAGGCGATGCGCGAGTTCGGGTCGCGCGGCATCTCGCTGTGGCACGAGGAGGACGGCTTCTTCTACGACGTCCTGGTGCACCCCGACGGTCAGGCGCCACACATGCGGGTGCCCTCGATGGTCGGGTTGCTACCGATCCTGGGGGCCACCGAGGTGCCGCAGTGGATCGCCGAGGAATGCCCGGACGTCACGGCCCGGCTGCGCTGGCTGCAGCGCCGACGTCCGGAGATGATGGGCCCGCTGCTGTCCCGCTCCGGGCCCGGCGGCCGCCGGATGCTGCTGTCGCTGGTCGACCCGGACCGGCTCAAGCGGATCCTGGAGCGGATGTTCGACTCCGACCAGTTCCTCTCGCCGTACGGGATCCGGTCGCTGTCGGCGGCGGTGAAGCAGGTCGTCACCGCCGAGATCGGCGGCCGGGAGGTGTCCATCGAGTACGAGCCGGGCGAGTCCCGGACCGGGATGTTCGGCGGCAACTCCAACTGGCGGGGGCCGATCTGGTTCCCGGTGAACGTGTTGCTCGCCGACAAGCTGCGTACCTACGGCCGGCACTTCGGCGATTCGTTCACCATCGAGATCCCCAAGGGCTCGGGCACCTTCAAGACGCTGGTTCAGGCGGCCGACCTCATCGACAGCGGCCTGACCTCGCTGTTCCGCCCCGTCGACGGCAAACGACCGGCCGACGGCAGCCGGATCGAGGCCAGCGACGACCCGCTGTGGTCCGAGCACCCGTCGTTTTGCGAGTACTTCGACGGCGACACCGGTGAGGGGCTCGGGGCCACCCACCAGACCGGCTGGACCGCGCTGGTCGCGCACCTGCTCAACCCGCGGCTACCGCCGGATCCGCGGTCGCACGGCTGGGGCTGAACGACCGCGGGCGTTCCGGCGGATCCTCGACCTCAGCCGGCGGCGCCGGCCGACACCAGCGTGTCCGGGGTGGGCCGGCCCGCTCGGGCGCTATCGGTAGCGGTGCCCTCGGGAGCGGCGTGCGCAGCAGTGGTGTCGTCGGGCCCACCCTGAACCGACCACAGGTCGGGTCCGAACACCTCGTAGCGGATCCGGTCGGCGGGGATTCCCCGGGCGAGCAGGGTGGACCGGATGTGCCGCATGAACGGCAGCGGGCCGCAGGTGAAGACCTGGAGGTCGGCGGGGAGCGGAACGGTGCTGAGGTCCATGAACCCGTGCCGGGAACGGCGGTCGTCGGCGGCGACCGTCTCGTACCACGTGTAGGCGGTGAAGTCGTCGAGTTGCCGCCCGACGTGCAGGACGGTGTCCCGGAGCGCGTGGTCTTCGGCGGTGCGGTCGGCGTGGGCCACGATGACGGTCCGGTCGGGCTGAGTGCGGGCGATGTGCTCCACGATCGGCAGCACGGTGGTGATACCCGCGCCGGCGCTGGCCAGCAACAACGGACCGTCGGTGGGTTGGACGACGAAGTCACCGGCCGGGGAGCTGACATCGAGCACGTCGCCGATGGCGGTGTGATCGTGCAGAAAGCTCGAGACCTGCCCGTCGGGGGCGCCGTTCACCCCGACCACGCGGCGGACGGTGATCTGCAGCCGGTGCCCGAGGCCGGTCGAGGACACCGTGTACTGCCGGGGTTGGCGCGACCCGTCGGCCAGATCGACGAACACCGAGACGTACTGACCGGGGCTGATGGTCGGCAGTTCACGACCGTCGTCGGGTTCCAGGACGAAGGAGACGACGTCCTTCGTCTCCTCGATACGCCGCACCACCCGATACGGCCGGAGGGGGCGGTCGGGGTCGATGTCGGCGTCCTGGTAAAGCCGGGCTTCTTCGGCGATCAGTTGCGTGGCGAAGAGCCAGTACACCTCGTTCCAGGCGTCGGCGATCTCCGGGGTGACGGCGTCACCCAGCACCTCACCGACGGCGGCAAGGAGGTGATGGCCGACGATGGTGTACTGCTCCGGTCGGATCCCGAGCGAGATGTGCTTGTAGGCAATGCGTTCCATCACATGATGGAACGACGGCGCGGTCGGGTCGATGAGCTGCACCGCGTAGGCGACGACGGAGGCGGCCAGCGCCCGGCTCTGTTCTCCGGTGGCTTGATTGCCCCGGTTGAACACCCGAAGCAGGTCGGGCCGTTCGGCGAACATCCGCGGATAGAACCGGGCGGTGATCTCCTCGGCGTGCGCCGCGACCACCCCGGCGGTGGCGTTGACCACCGCGGCCGATCGTGACGACAGCAACGACGAACGGTCCTGGACCACACTGGCTGTCAAAGTAATCTCCTCGGTCGACGAATATCGGCGGCAACCCGGACGGGCCGGACCGCCTGGTGTCCGGGC